>CALWVZ010000006.1 GCA_944385125.1 uncultured Oscillospiraceae bacterium | reverse complement strand
TCCGGGTGTAGCGCAGATGGTAGCGCGCTTGAATGGGGTTCAAGAGGCCGCTGGTTCAAATCCAGTCACTCGGACCACGTCGGAGCAAGCTTTATATCGCTTGCTCCGACTTTTTTTGCAAAAGTCAGAGCGCGCTCATGCCGCTGCTCCTCCTCTCCAAATCGAACCCGCTTGCGCTGGGCTTCGATTTGGCTTTTCTTTTCCGTAAGTCTAAAGTTCTATAATGACACTTTTTTATTGCCCGGAGGGATAAAGAGCCCGGGGACATGAACCAGCGGCCTCTTGAAATTATAATAATGGCCGCAGGGCGGCCAAGGCGGCGTAAGCGCCGCCGACGGCCGCTGGTTCAAATCCAGTCACTCGGACCAAATACCGCAGGTAGGCAAGTCATCTACCTGTGGTATTTCTATTTTAAAACTATATATTACGACAGTATGTCTTTTAGCATAAACAAAGTATAAGTTTGCAAATAGACTTTTATTTGCTATCATTAAGTTGATAATGCTCCGTTCCCACTTGCGCTAATTTTTCTTGATGTACAAAATAGAGGAGGAGAAAATGTCTGAAAATATTATTGTAGCTCTAATTGGACTGGCAGGCACTATTATTGCGGCTACTATTGGAAGTATTAGAGCAAATAAATATAAGCACGAAGCAGCAAGCTATAAAGAAACATCTTATGTGCGTTTCCTTGAACCAAACGAGTCTTTTTCAACCCTAATACCTAAAGTAAAACATATCTGCATGTATACTGTTAATTCGCATGAGCTGTTAAATAAATTGAACACAATTCTAGAGCAAAATCCAAGAATAGTAATTAAGCAACTTACCATTTTGGTTCGAAAGAAAGCGCAAGAAAAGGAATCGGATATAACTATTCTTAACACAAATCTTTCCTTATGGGAATCGCTTAAGGAAAAAGGTAGAATTAAGAAGCTGACCATTATTGCTTACGATCATGATCCAGATTGTTATTACACCTTGCTAGGGGACCGCCTGGTTTTTTGGGGCCATGTATATTTTGACGAAAACAAACCAACACAGACTGACGTAGATTATACACCTCTCATCTTTACCGATGATAACAAAGTTGGGCAGCGGGTCATTAAGAATTTCCAAAAGCATTTTGACAATATGGTAAATAGATATAAGCATACTGCTACACTCTATCCGTATCATTAGTTAATAACGATTTTAGTTACACAGTGTAAGCTGTGAAGCTTGAATTTGCTTTTCGTAATGTATCCTCCCATTTGTATATTAGTTAGGATAAAAGCCTTGCCAACTGCTCACAGATTATTGATATGACTGGATTTCCACAGATCCTTTAATGACACTCGGACCATGCGTCGGAGCAAAGTCCGCTTTGCTCCGACGTCTTTTTATGCCTATGGCAAAAAAGACGTCATCCGCCCGCTCCCTTGCTCCTCCGCTCCAAATCGAACCCGCTTGCGCTGGGCTTCGATTTGGTTTTCCTTTCCGAGAGCCGGGAGTTGTATACTGTTACCGAGGAAGCATCAAATGATGCTTCCTGTTTTTTTATTACCTGAAGTAAGATATATCCGGCAGCAAGAACCAGCGGCCTCTTGAAATTAAAATAATGGCCGCAGAGCGGCCAAGGCGGCGGCTTTATGTTAGAGAGGCGGATTTCGCTTGTGCCGTGGGAGAAAGCATGTTATGATAAAAGCAGAAGATGACGGGAGGTGCTGGGCATGAAGCTGGGGACCATAATAGTTCTCGTCTCGTTTTTTCTCCTGGAGCTGCTGCTGAGGAAAAAATTCCCCGGCCTTTACAGGCGCATACGGCTGCCGGTGAATATTATAGCCAGCGTACTGGCGCTATCCTACTGCGTCTTGCTCATATATGCCCTGCATGAAGTGCTCAACAGCAGCGTGTCCGGCGGAGACAAGCTGTTTTTTGTCCTCCTCGTCCTGGCCTCTTTGGGTGCCTTTGCCTTTGCGGAGACGAGCCTGTGGCGGCGGTGGCTGAAAAAACGGAAAGAAGACGGGGACGGCGTTTAAAGGGATAACAAGGGATCATGAGCTATGAAAACTCTTTTTGACAAGCTGAACTATAAGAGACAATGTTGGCTGGCCCTGGGCATAGTGCTCTTTTGTTTTATCCTGGCCAGGCTTACGGGCTGGGCCATAGCCCCCAATGTGGGCTGGGTCCTGGCCGGTCTGCTGTCCGTAGTCCATCCCTTGGTGCCGGAATCCATAAAATGGAGATACGCCGGGGATGAGAAAAAGATGGCCAGAGACGCCCGCATTGCCGGAGCGGTGGTGATAGCGGTGGGGCTTATTACCAAGTTCGGAGTGTAAATTGTGAATATGCAAAAATCGCCTGAGCATTTTGCTCAGGCGATTTTGCAGCATGTACTGCCGCCTCACTGGGCGGCCTTTTTCTTGGCGATGCTGTTGGTGTCCAGAGTCTTGCGGAAAACAACGAAACGGTCGTATAGGTACTCCAGGATGAAGTTGGCCGCCATGTTCATGCCGGTCACCAGGTACTCGTTCCACATGAGGGTGTCCGCCAGGTAGTTGCCAAGAATGGTGGACACCGGGGTGAACACGCAGTAGAAGCCCAGGACCTGGACCATGGCCAGCGGAACATTGTTGGCCGACTGAAAAGTGTAGCGGCGGTTCAGGGTGAAGTTCCACAGCACCGACAGCGCCAGGGCGATGAGATAACAGGGCCAGTAGCTCCAAGCGGTCAGCTCATTGAGGATGGAGAAGGCGATTATCTCTATGATGCCCGCCGATACGGAAAAGAGAAAAAATTTCAGTGAGCGCACAAGTTCTTTTTTGGACATGCAGGTCCCTCCTGTAAATCAAGTGTGAAGGTCATTCAGGCTGCGGAAATTGCTGCGGTTGGATTTGTAGAGGTTTTTAAAGACCCTGTAGTAGGGCTCATAGGCGTTGTGCCTGCCCATATCCGGCTCATATGCGGCGGCGACGGGGATAAAGGGTCCCACCACGTCCAGATCCGGTATGAGTCCCAGGCCCACCGCCACCACGGCGGCGGCTCCCACGGAGCCCACGTTTTGTGGACTGGCCACCACCTC
The DNA here is from genome assembly GCA_944385125.1 of uncultured Oscillospiraceae bacterium. GTDB lineage: Bacteria > Bacillota > Clostridia > Oscillospirales > Oscillospiraceae > Limivicinus. The sequence goes on along the minus strand of CALWVZ010000006.1, from coordinate 53,658 downwards.
TATCCTGCGCCCGGTGATATCCGCCAGACGCTGGCAGGTGACGGGGGACAGGGCGCCTCCCCCCACGAAGCGGAGCGAGTCCGAGGTCTTCAGCTTCCTGTCCTGACACTCCAGCATCCAACGCAGATGGAAGCAGGTGCCCTCCAAAACGGCGTTTATCATCTCTGTCTTGCCGGTGTCCAGGCGGATGTTGAAGAACATCCCCGCAGCGCTGGGGTCTTCGAAGGGGCAGCGGTTGCCGTGGAGCCAGGGGGTGAATATCACACCCCCGGAGCCGGGAGAGACGTTCTTCACCGTCTCCGTCATGTAGTCGTAAAGGCTGGTGTACACCGCCTCCTGGCTTTCCGCCACATCCTGCTTCTTCAGATATATGCCTATCTCGTCCAGAGCCAGGTGGTCCTTCACCCATTCCAGGCACTTGCCCGCCGTCTCCATCTCGGCAAAGTAGTTGTAGCGGCCGCTTTGGGGGCCGACGATGGCGGCTATCATGGCGGTGACGTCCACCAGCTGCCGGTCGCAGACGGTGGAGACCCAGCCGGAGGTGCCGCAGTAGAGATGGGTGCTGCCCAGGGCCGTGGCCCCGGCGCCCACGCCGATGAGGGAGGCGTCCCCGCCGCCGCCGAAGACCGGCGTGCCGGGAGCAAGGCCCAGCTCTGAGGCGGCCCTGTGGGTGAGGGCGCCCACCTGCTCCGTGGCCTCCGCCAGCCGGGGCATGTGGGAGATGTCCACCCCGAACATGGAGCAGAGCTTTTCGCTCCAGCAGCCCCGGCCCTTGCGGGTGTCATAGAGGAAGGTGGAGAAGGCGCTGTCCCTGGTCATCACAGCCTCGCCGGTACAGCGTAGGATAAGGTATTCCTTCACGTCCAGCCACTTCCACACCCGGCGGAAGTTTTCCGGCTCGTGGGCTTGGACCCACTTGTATTTCCACAGGGGGTCCTTCACGCTGCTGGACACGGCCCCGGTAAGGCGCAGGCTGGTGAGGAGCTTGAAGACGTTGGCTCCCGCCACCTGTAGGCCATAGGCGATGCCCCGGCGCAGCTCCTCCTTTGCCCGCTGGTCCATGTAGCTCATGGGACGGCGCACAGGTTTGCCCTCTCTGTCCACCAGCACCAGACCCTGCATCTGGGAGCAGAAGGAGATGCCGGCCACCTGAGCGGGGCTTATATTGACTTTTGAAAACAGCTCCTTAGTGGTGGAGCACATGGCCTGCCACCACTCCTCGCTGTCCTGTTCCGCCCCACCGTCGGGCAATATGTACAGTCCGTAGCCCTGCTGGCTGCTGGAGAGCAGCTCTATCCTCTCGCCTACGGAGAAGAGGCAGGTCTTTACGCCTGTTGTACCTATATCATATGCAAGTACGTATGTCAATCATTTTCACCTCTGGGGTCCCCGTGGGGGACCAGACTTCTTTCAAAAGTAAAGGCCGACTCCAGAAACCTCAGCAGCTGCTCCTCCACAGCGGAGTCCTCAGGCATGCCGCCGCAGTAGAGCTCCATGCGGGCCTTGTAATAGTCGCAGCAGTAGGAAAACTGGAGCATCATAAGCAGATTGTCAAAGAAAAAGGCGAAGAGCCCCGGGTCCATGTCCCGGCGCAGGGCCCCCGTCTCCCGGCCCTGGGCTATGAGCCGGGTGTATAGCCGGGAGCTGAGGCCCTCTATCTCCTCCGCCAGCTGCCGGGCAGTCTCGCCGCTGGAAGATGTTATCTGGTGGTAGAGCCGGATATGGCTGGGGTGGAGGGCGGAAAAATCCTGAAGGGCCCGGATGAGCCGGCGGCTGTAGTTGAGCAGCTTGTCCTCCCGGGAGGTGAGCTCCTGAAGCAGGCTTTCCAGAGAGCTAAGGCTGTGGCGCAGACAGGCCATGAAAAAATCTTCCTTGTTGGCATAGTATTTGTACAGCACCCCCACGCTCACCCCGGCCTGCCGGGCTATGGAGGCCATGGAGGCGGCGTGGAGCCCATTGTGGGCAAAGAGCTCTATGCCCGTCTCCAATATCTCCTCAAGCTTTTCCGTACTGAGTTTTTTCAGCATGGGCCTTGCCCCCGCCGCTTCTTCTTGGAATATTTCTTCACATATACAAGCCTTTGCAGCAGAGCGTCCCCGTAAGCCAGGGGGGGACAGCCGCCTGTAGCGTCCGCATAGGCCTGGGCCCGGCAGCCCTTTTCCAGCAGCCGCAGCACAGCCCTGGCCTCGTCCGGGGCTTCACCTATGCACAGGGCTCCGCCCTCTCTCAAAAGCAGGGCGCTGCGCCCCTCCAGAGCCTTTAGGACCTTGTCCGGCTCTGCCGGGACGGAGAGAATGTCCGCTCCGGCTATCTGGGCCTGGTCGTCCAGCATGGGCCGCAGCCGTTTGATACTGCGGCTCACCCGGCAGACATAGGGGTCCCGGCTGTTAAGGATGCACAGGGCCTGGGAATTTCTATATATGGCGGCGTGGAGCTCTGCGGCGGCATCTGAGTTTTTACGATAGATGCTGCACTTGCGCTCCCGGCCGTCCAGCTTCAGGCTGAAGTAGTCCCCGTCACGGAAACTGTCCCCCAGCTCCGGGGCGGAGCCTGTTGCCTGGGGCTTTTCCACAAGGGAGTCAAAGCGCCGGGCGCAGACCTCTTCCAGCCTGTCGGCCAGGCTGAAAGCCTCTTCCATATCCCCGCCCAGGCACAGCACGCCGTGGCGGCGCATGAGTATTGCCTTGCTCCGGGGATTGGACTCCAGCTCCTTTGCCACCGCCCGGCGCAGCTTCTTGGTGGAGGACAGGCCGTAGGCGGCGCAGGGTACCGGGCCAAGCGGCAGGGCCTCCCCGGCCTCCAGAGCTTCGCCCTTGATGCCGCAGATGCTGGCCATGTCCTGGTGAGTGTGTATTACAAAGGATACCTCCGGCCTGAGACGGTAGGCGTCGGCGTGGATGCCCTTCTCGCTGGAGGGCTTATAGGGCCCATGCCAGCTGCCGTGGGCATAGTCATAGACCGCCAGATGCTCCGGCCTCATGGTCTCATAGGCCAGACCGCTGGGGGTGATGACAAAGCGGGTTTCCGAGATGCGGGCGCTGATGTTGCCCCAGGTGCGCTCCACCAGGCCTTTTTCCCGGAGCATGTGGCCTGCCCGGACCACCAGGTCCCGGGCCTGGGCCTCGCTGTAGTACATGCTCACACCTCCACCCGGCCGCAGTTGGCAAAGACCCGGTCAAAGCGGCTGAGCACGTCGTCTATCATCTCCTCGGTGTAGGCGGCGCTGGTGTAGAGGCGGGAGCCGGCCAGGGTGACCAGGCCCTCGGCCATGTAGGCTGCGCCTATGTGCTCCATCTCCTTTTGGCGGATGCCGGTCTCCTTAAGGATGCCGGGGATGGTCCAGGGCTTTTTCCAGTCCACCACGAAGTGCATGGTGCCCACGCTGTCCAGATGGCAGATGGAGCCCTGGTTGAAGGCCACGAAGGGCAGGGAGTACTTGGCTATCAGCTCCTGCAGGCCCTTGGTGAGCCGGTCGCCCATGCGGCCCGCCACATCGCAGGCGTTGGTGCGCTCTATCTCGCAGAGGGTGTAGTAACCGGCCACGCAGGAGATGGGGGTGGCGGCCAGGGTGCCGCCGCACATGGCCTTGGAGACCTTCTTGCCGGAGGAGTCCAGCCCGGCTCCCAGATGGGCCATGCAGTCGGCGTGGCCGCCGATGCCGCCGGCGCCGGGGTAGCCGCCGGCAACTATCTTGCCGAAGATGGTCAGGTCCGGGTCCACCCCGAAGTAGCCCTGGGCGCCGCCGGTGCCTATGCGGAAGCCCGTCACCACCTCGTCGAAGATGAGCAGGGCGCCATAGTCCCTGGTGAGCTTGGCGGCTCCCCGGATGAACTCCCGGCTCACCGGGCGGGTGCCGCTCTCCGGGCCAACGGGCTCGATGAACACGGCGGCGGTGCCGCCGCTGAGGCGGTTGGCCTTTAATTTGCGCTCCAGGTCCTCCAGGTCGTTGGGGAAGAACTCGTCGGTGTGCTTGAAGACGAAGTTGGGCACGCCCTTGGACAGCAGGCCCTTGGTGCCGGGGACCCTTATGCCGTAGGCCAGCTGGTCGGACCAGCCGTGGTAGGCTCCGCCCATCTTCAGGATATTCTTGTGCCCGGTCTTCAGCCGGGCTATCCTGGCGGCGCACATGCAGGCCTCGGTGCCGGAGCCCAGCATGCGGAACATCTCCACCGAGGGCACCATATCGGATATCTTCTTAGCCAGCTTGTACTCGAACTCATGGAAAAGCCCGGTGGAGGGGCCGCAGGTGTTGAGCAGCTCAATGACCTTCTCCCGCACGGCGGGCCTGTTGCTGCCGATGATGGTGGGGCCGCCGGCCTGGAGCAGATCGTAGTACCAGTTGCCGTCCAGGTCATAGAGCTTGGCCCCCTCGGCCTTGGTGATGACTATGGGGAAGGGGTAGTTGAAGGCCAGATTGTGCTGCACGCCGCCGGGGATGACCTTTTTGGCCTCACTTATCATGGCCTTGGACTTGGGGCACTTCTCTTCAAAATAGTGCTGGACATAGTCCTCCAGCTTATCCTTGCGGATGGAGTATACGGGCTTTTTAATAAGCTCGTCCAGCTGGCGGGTGACCTCCGCCGCATCCAGATACTGGTCAATGGCATAGCCGTTGTAAGCCATGGTGTTACCTCCTGAATCTTTTAATGATAGTCTTTGACGGATACTCTCGTGAATATTCGTTCACACCTTGTAAAAAGTGTAGCATACGGCGGGAAGCCTGTCAACGCAATGTTGTGAAAAAGGGAGAAAAACAATGTAAATTTTTTTCTTTTACAGAAATTGCTGCCGGTGCCGCCCTTGCTTTTGCCGGGGATATCGTATATCCTGTATCAAAGATGAAAAATTTACCCGGCGGAAAGCCGGGTACGGAGGGGAAAGGCGGGGGGAGCCTGGAATGAAGCTGGAGCGGGATTTCTATCTGAGGGACGGCCTGACGGTGGCCCGGGAGCTTATCGGCAAGAAGCTGGTGCACCGGAGCCGGGAGGGGCTGACTGCCGGGATTATCGTGGAGACGGAGGCCTATATCGGCCCGGAGGATGCCGGCTCCCATGCCTACAGGGCCCGGCGCACCAAGCGCACCGCCGTTCAGTACGGTCCCGGGGGCTTTGCCTATGTGTACCGGATATACGGCCTGCACAGCTGCATGAACGTGGTGGCCGCAGCGGAGGAGAGGCCGGAGGCCATACTGATACGGGCCCTGGAGCCGGCAGAGGGCCTGGAGCTGATGATGCAGCGCCGGGGAACGGAGGATGCCGCAAAACTTTGCCGGGGGCCGGGGAATCTCTGCCAAGCCCTGGGCATAGGCATGGAGCACTACGGTATGGATCTCTGCGGCGAGGAGCTGTATATAGAGACTGTGGAGGGGCCGGAGCCGGAGGTCTGCACCGACAAGAGGATAAACATCGACTATGCCGGGGAGGCGGCGGACTACCCCTGGCGCTTCCTGCTCAAAGGCAGCGGCTACATCTCCGCACCCCCCAAGGGCTGGAAAGTTTTCAGATAAAAGGGGTTTAGAATAAGGGGCATTAACGTGAAAAAACCTGGTGGAGAGTTCCCGTATACTGCCTTGCCGCCGGCCGGATATGCTTTCAGCGGCCTTGCGCCTGCTGTTCTTTGTGCCCTTCGGGAAAAAGACAGGCTGAAATACCTATGAAAAACCGGCCCTCAGAGGCCGGTTTTTTCACAGGTATTTTATGGTTTGTAATATATTATCATGCTCAGCTCCGCCGTGTCCTCCCCGGCGTTTTTATAGCCGTGGGGCTGGTCGGCGGCAAAGCGTATGGAGTCCCCCTTGGAGAGCAGGAAGCTCTCTTCCCCGGCGTATATCTCCACCCGGCCGGAAAAGACGGTGATGTATTCCTCTGCCCCTTTCAGGTGGGCCTGGGCGCTGAGGGAGCCCCCGGCCTTTATCACTATGCGGTAGGTCTCAAAGAGGCGGCTCTCGTTAAAGGGGAAGAGGGGATAGTTCAGGTAGCGGCCCCCGTCCTCCTCAAGAGGCTGGGAGTCCGACTCCCGCAGGATTGAGGCGGCATTATTTCGGTTTTCCACCAGGGAGGTGAAGGAGACCTTGTAGCCCGTGGCTATCTTCCACAGCACGGAGATGGTGGGGTTGACCTCCCCCTTTTCAATCTGGGCCAGCATGCTGCGGGAGACCCCGGTGAGGGCGGCGGCCCTGTCCAGGGTCAGGCCCTTACTCTCCCGTATCTCCCTGGCGTTGGCGGCCACGGCGCCGGTGACATCCATTTTATTACCTCCCGGATATTGACAATATATCGGACTAATAGTATTATATACAAGAAAACAATATACTGTACTATTGTTGCATTATGCTAACATGAGCGGGAGGTTTTGTCAATGTTCAACTGGTTTTCTTTTCTCACCTACGCCGTGATAACGGCGGCCACTCCGGGGCCAAACAACATCATGTCTATGACTAACGGGGCCAGAAAGGGCTTCAGGGCGGCCCTGCCTTTCAACCTGGGCATATGGACCGGCTTTTCCATAGTAATGCTCTTGTGTACGGCCCTGTGTGAACTGCTGGGGACGCTGATACCAAAGATAAGGCTGCCCATGCTGCTGCTGGGGGCGGCCTATATGCTGTATCTGGCCTGGGAGACCTTCCGCAGCAGCGGCGACATCCAGGAGGGCCGGGCCGGAGAGGGCTTCCTCTCCGGGCTGTTTTTGCAGTTTGTCAACGCCAAGATCTACATATACGGCATAATGTCCATGGAGGCCTATATCTTGCCTATATATCAGGGACAGGTCCTGACTCTGGCGGGCTTTGCCCTGCTGCTGGCCTTTATTGGCTTTGTGTTTACCCTGTGCTGGTCGGCCTTCGGCTCGGCGTTCAGATTGCTTTTCTCCCGCCACGCAAAGCTGGTGAACACCGTCATGGCGTTGCTGTTGGTTTACTGTGCAGTGTCACTGTTCATGTGAGAGGCAGAGGGAGACTATGAGGCCGGATGCCCTTGCGGCAGCACGCAGACCGTGATATAATAAATAAAAGGGGCATGTATGCCAGGCCAAAAAGGGAGACTGCAAATGAAGAAACTTACTGCGCTGTTACTTGTCATTATCCTTGCCCTAGGCATCTCCGCCTGTGCCGGAGATGTGCCGCAAGCACAGGAGCCGGAGATGTACATTGAACCTGCCCAGCTGAATGAGGATGAAAAGAAAATGGCTCAGCTGCTGGGAGGCCTGGAGGGCCAGACAATATTCGACTTTTCGGCCGATGACAGTGTCCGTAGCCTGACGATAACAGGCTGGAAGCTGGAAAACGGAGAATGGAAAGCGCAGTTCATGGACGGTCAGCGCCTGGATGAGGGCAGCGGACGCATAGCCTTGGGCTTTGAGGACATTGCGGCGGGCTGTCGTATCGCTGTGCAGACCCAGTCCGGCTTCAACGCCAGCACCGGCAGCAGCGAGCCGGATGAGAAGTTGGAGGGTATGGGTCGTACCACCGCCTATCTGCCTCAGCGTAGAGAAATAGAATATGAAGAAGAGATAGCTTTGGTGATACAGACCTTTACGGATAAAAATGAAGTCATATCCTACGACCCTGAATATTTTAAGTACCCGGAGGAATACGAGAAGCTGGGCTATGAGGGCGTATTTGCCGTCACCGCCTGCTTCAGTCAGGAAGCACTGTCCTGAAATGGCCGGAAAGGGGAAAAAATGAAATCAAGAGGAAGCGCTGTCTTTATTCTGGTAGCGGCCTTGCTCCTGGTCGGCTGCTATGGCGTTAAGGACTCCAAAAATCAGAAAAGGACAGATAATACCGAGGCGGCGGAAACGGCGGCTTCTCCTGAGCTCCAGTGGACTGAGGAAGAGATCAACGCAGTCTTCCTGAGTGAAAACCAGGCTGAAGAAGTGATAGCCTCTGTACCCGCATCGGACGGGGCCTATGAACTGGTAGGAGTTGTGATGTTTAGGGACAGGGAAAGCGATAATTTAAGGTTGGCCTTTATGGACAAAGACGGCTGCTGCCAGTTCTGCGGACTGGAAGCTCCGCCCTGCAGCCCGCCGGAGCTTCGATATCTGGGGGACGGAGAGATCAGCTTTAGGTTTTACGATGAAAACGACCAGCCCCAAGACTGCTTTATCTGCTTTTCTAGGGATGGCGGCCAGGTGCATTTTAAGTCCGAGACCCCAATAAATGAGGACGGAGCATAAAAAATCGGTCTGAGAGAGCCTCCTCTCAGACCGATTTTTTATGTTTTTTTAATTGCCCATATATCGGGAGATAATCTCCCCGGCGGCGCTGCCCTCGGAGACGCACAGGGCCAGATACTCGCCGCTCTGCTTTATAACGGCATTGTCCAGCCGGGACACTTCCTCGGGAATGTAGTTTGCGAAGCTGTCCTTCCGGGCGGAGAGGTAGTCCTGGATTTTGCTCAGGCCGTCCTTTGCAGCCTGCTCATCAGAGAACTTGAACACTGCAACCTCTTCGGCGGTAGCTCCGCTGCCCATGTACACATAGGCCTCCTGGGCGTTGTCTATGCCGTAGAGCTTGGGGACCATCTCGCTTTTAACGGGGCTGAGCTCGTCCACAAACTCCACCTCTTCCATCAGTTCATTGGCCAGGGCCTGGGCGTCCATCTGAGTGCCGTTCCCGCCACCGCAGGCGGCCAGGGCTGCTGAAACTGCCAAAATAAATACTAATGTAATGGCTTTCTTCATTATTTTCATTTCAAACTCCGTCTTTCTATTATTCTTTTATATTGTAGCAAATCAGTTTACTGTGTGAGTCTTGAGATAGTCCAGCCACTGCTGGCAGTAGGAATTTTTAAGATGTATACCGTCCACTGCCGCATCCTCCGGCAGACTGCCGTCAGCCTCGGCAACAGAGGCAGCTGTATCAATGAAGTATACCTGCTTCTCCAGAGCCAGCTGCTGAAGCAACTGATTGTATTCATCTATCTTACTGTTCTTTATGTAGTCGTGGCTGTTGGAGACACTATTGGAGACAGGCAGTATTTCCTGAATATAAATTTGAGCATCTGGGTTTGCATTGCGCACCGCATCGATTATCCGGCCATAGCCCTCGATAAATTTGCTGCTGTATATCCAGCCGGTCTCGTTGATGCCCAGCATGATGTATACTTTGCTGAAGTGAGTATGGTTCAGGGCATCTACCGCAGTATAATACTTGCCGTCGATCTCCGCTATCAGATCCTTGAAGGCTGTGTCCACAGTGAGACCTTGGTGGGTAAAGCTCGTGGTATTATACAGCCCGGTGGCAGTTATGAGGCCCTGAGTGCGGGAGTCGCCGATAAATACGGCATCGTTAAAATAGCTGTTGTCCACGGCGGGGGACTGGGGCACCGGCTGGGAATAGTCATAGGTGCCGGCACCGGGGGAGGGCTGGACGGGGGCCTGCTCTCCGCTCCCGGCCTCAGGGGAGGCTGAGGGAAACTCAGATGCAGCCAGCTCCTGAGCGGGAACAAGATCCGTCAGCTCCTGGCTGCCGGCAGCAAAGGCGTCAGGCATGTACAGTTCCAAGGCGGAAGCAATGGCAGAGACCATTATTACTGTACATACAACGAGCATAGAAACCGCAATGGAGGAATTCCTCCGGCGCTTGCGCCGAGATTTCTTACGGCTAAGAGAACGGCTCAGGTGCCGTCCGTAATTTTCAGTGGTGTAGCGTGTCATATTCGGTCTCCTTTTCTCTTTCTGGCCTCTATTACCTGGTTTACCATAATAGACGTTATGGTAAAAAGAAAGTTCCTGAATTTTTTCTTAAAACTGGAAATTTTTTAATGGCCGTGAGGCCCTGCCCCGTCCTTTGGCCTTCGCTTATATGACAGTTAAAACAGCCTTTTGTTCCCGGAAAAACTGCGTCTTCAGATTTATTAATAAGTTGGAAATATCCGGCCTCTGAAACTGTGGAAGGCCCCGGACAGAGGCTGGAGCCGGATGCGCCGGCAGGCAGCGCCACTCTTGAATTAGACAGTGTATAATGATATAATCTTAAACCACAGCCAGAAAAATCACCAAGGAGGCAGAGACTATGTCCGCTCAGGAAGTCATGACAAAAAAAGCCAGACAGGCCCAGGTTATATTTGAGGATCTGGTAAAGCGCTTCGGCATTGAAGCCATACCTACCACCTTTATTGCCGATCCCCGGAGGGAGGGACAAATCAACAGATCCTGTTTCCAGGCAAACCCCTTCCCGGGGGTTCTAGCCTTTGCTTTGTTGGCAAAGAGCAGACCCGGAGTGAAGAAGCTTTTCAAGGAAGAGAAGATACTCCAGACTCCCGCCATAGCCGCAGTGCTCTCCGCCTGCAGCAGCGTGGCTACGGAGATAGGACGCCTGCGGGGGGACGATGTCAGCGGGGCGGAGACCTTCTGCGACCTGTCCTTTGCGGGCCTCCAGGCCATACGCCTGTACATGGCGGACCACAAGGGTAAGGAATTTACAAAGGCCAGAGTCAAGTCTGCCACCATGGTAAATAACGCCCTTAACGGTTCCTTCTATAAATACAGGGCCAAGGACGGCAGAGACGTGTCCTTCCATGTGTACTATCAGAACCAGCAGCAGCGCCTGGTGAAGGCCCTGGGCCTTTCCAAGCCCTCGGAGAAATATGCCATGCTGTCCATCAAGAAGGACAGAAAGGAGATAGCGGAAATCACCGCCCGCTCCACCGCTCTGGAGCTGGAGGAGCTGGCCTTCGGCTGCGACACCTGCGGCTGCATGATACGCAGCCGGGAGGAGTGGGAGAGCAGCGAAGTGGGCAAGGCTGTTAAAGCCATGCCCCTTATCCGCCAGGACAAGGAGGCGGAGGGCCCGGCGCCCGTCTGGGGCAAGCCCAATTCCCGAGGGCCTCTGTCCGGCATAAAGGTGCTGGACCTGACCCATATTATAGCCGGCCCAGCCTGCTCCCGCATCCTTGCGGAGTACGGCGCCGACGTGCTGATGATACGCCGGGGCAGGTACGTGGAGCAGGAGCAGGCCATGCTGGAGTTTGACGGCTGGGCGGGCAAGCAGTCCATCCAGCTGGACTTCAATGTCCCGGAGCAGCTGGAGCGGGCCAAACAGCTTATAAAGGAGGCCGACGTAATAACCTATTCTTATCAGAACGGAACTCTGGACAAGTTCGGCCTGTCCGAAAAGGATATACGTGCCCTTAACCCCAATGTGATATATTCCAACCTCATGTGTTTTTCCGACACTGTCTGGAAGGATCGCCCGGGCTGGGCTCCTCTGGCGGAGGATATAACCGGCCTGTCCGTGAGAAACGGCAGCCTGGAGAAGCCGGTGAATCTAAACGGTGTGCCTCTGGACTATTTTCCCGGCTTCATACTGGCCCTGGGCACACTGCTCACCATAGCCAGGAAGCTGAAGGAGGGCGGGGGCTATAAGGTCACCACATCCCTGACCCGTGGAGCCCAGTACCTCCATGAGTGCACCGACCTGTGCGAGAGCGGAGCCGTGAGCTCAGGACTGAGCAAGCTTACAGAGAGCAGCAATGAGCCCATATGGGACAGCGTGGTGCAGTATGTTGGAGGCTGCGCTACCGGCGGCAGCGCAGGCTTCCCCTCCCCCGCTACGGTGAATACCGCCTACCCCACCAACCTCAGGAACATGCAGTTCACCGACGGCAACACCGGCTGGACCCAGAGCAAATAAGCCGGCGCAAAAGGCAGAATGAAAGCAGCCCGTTCCCGGGAAACCGGGAACGGGCTATCATATTTAGTGAAGATTTCGGGGCTCACTTTTGCCGCTGCCATGCCTGTGAGCTGCTCGCCTTTTGTAAACATAGAAGAGCAGGGCGGAGAGCAGGCTCAGGCCCAAAGTAAAGGCTGCAGAGATGATGAAAGCGGGGGAGGATGGGTCCCTCATGCTGTCGCCCATAAGGGTGATCGCAGCTATTTTAGGCAGAGCTCCGGCAATGCTGGCCAGCATATAGGGCAGCAGCGGCACCCCGGTAAAGCCCAGGCACATGCTGGTCACGTCCATGGGTACCATGCCAATGACTCTGAGCAGGAAAGACAGAAAAATATAATTTTCACCCCTGCCGCTGAAAAAGACGGACAGGCGAGGATGCGCCTCCTGCAGCCTTTCCATTGTCTCTTCCCCGGCCCGGCGGCCACGGCGGTAGGATATCCAGGCCCCCAGGGTATAGCCTGCGGCATTTACTGCAATGGCCGCCGGGGCGGGGAAGAGATAGCCTGCCGCCAGCTGCAGGGGCAGCATGGGCAGAAAGACCGAGATACTCTTCAGGGCATACATGGCCAGCAGTATCAGCGGGGCAAGTATGGGCCCGGCGGGAATATAACGGAGGATGAACTCCGGCTCTATCTCCCTGCCGCTTATGGAGAGCAGTATTATCAGCAGTCCGCCCAAGATGCCGGGCAGGAACTGAAGGATAAGCTTGGTGCGAGCGTTCATTTTCTGGTACACATCTCCGAAATCACCCCTATGGGGAGAAGCTCATAACTATGGTATAACTAAATACGGGCGATCTCCTTAAGTCTCTGTAAACACAGGCGGTTCAGGCAGCCTGGGACGCAAGGGATATACTGAGCATTACCGGGTTGTGGTCGGAATTTTCAAAGCCCAGGTCCAGGGTCTCCACATCCAGCAGCTCCACATTGGGAGAGATAATAAAGCCGTCGATAACGTAATGCTGGGTGTTCTCGCTGTCCTCCGGGTCATAGGGCTGGTTCAGCAGGCGGCAGCTGGGCACCTCCAGGTCATAGGCGAAGCTCCAGCCTTCCTCCAGCATATCCTCTTCCAGGACGCCGGGCACCCAGTTCTCCGGGTGGGTATTGGGCCAGACCTCCAGTCCGCCGGGAAAGATCTGGTTGAAGTCTCCTCCGGCAACCACATAGTTGCCCTTGGCATATTCCCCTTCCATAATGCTCTTTAGCATATTGGTCTGGGCTATCTTGCCCGCCCCGTCGTCATAGGCCTCCAGATGCAGGTTCACTATCACCAGTTCCTTGTCGCTATCTTCAATGGGAATGTAGGAGACCAGCAGGCAGCGCTTCAGGTTGGCGGCGCTCACCGGCCAGCTGAAGGGGCAGGGCAGGGAGATACGTTGGGAGTTGCTTATATCCAGGGAGGGAGCAGTGGTATATATACCGCTGTATACACGGCCCAGAGGGGGCAGGGGGATGGGCACGAAGTCGCAGGCGTAGTTCAGGGCGTGGACCCCGGAGCCTAGGGACAGATAGTTTCTCTCGTCGATGCGGTAAGTGCGGCCGGAGTCGATGTCCACCTCCTGGAGCATGGCCAGGTCCGCCCCGGCGGACTCCATGCTTTCCCGTATGCCTTCCAGGTACTCCAGCACCTTCTCTTTGTCGGCGGAGCGGGAGTCCTTGCCGCCGTCCATAAAGAAGTCGCTTCCGGCTCCCAAGCCGGCATAGCCTATGTTCCAGCTGAGTATGTTCAGCTCCTGATCCAAGGCGGCGGCTTCCGGCTCAAGGACGGAACTGACTTCCAGCTGCTCCACGGCCTCCGGCCTGTACTCTCTCACCGTCAGCCACAGCACCAGAGCGGCCAGGGCCAGGAGCAGGACCAGCAGCGCCAGGCCCAGGATCTTAAAAATCTTCTTCAAGGCCTTACCTCCTAAAATGTGTTTTCCGAAGAAATATATCTAATATTACCATTTGTTCAGCATAAGAGCAAGCATATTTGGGCAGATAATGGATGTTGCCAAAAAAGGGCCCATGTAATATAATGAGCGGGAATAAAATCGAAACAGCGGAGGTATACCCCCAATGAGCTATGAACGGATAAAGCAGCAGGACCCGGAGGTATATGCCTCCATGATGCGGGAGCTGGAGCGGCAGAGGGACCATGTAGAGCTTATCGCCTCTGAAAACTTTGTATCTCCGGCAGTCATGGAGGCTATGGGCAGCCACCTCACCAACAAATATGCCGAGGGTTATCCCGGCGCCAGATATTACGGCGGCTGCCAGTATGTGGACGAGGTGGAGGAGCTGGCCATAGAGCGGGCCAAAAAGCTCTTTGACGCAGAGCATGCCAACGTCCAGCCCCACTCCGGCTCCCAGGCCAATACTGCCGTATACCTGGCCCTGCTCCAGCCCGGCGACACTATCCTGGGCATGGACCTGAGTCATGGCGGACATCTTACCCACGGCTCAAAGGCCTCTATCTCCGGCAAATATTTCAAGGCCTGCTTCTACGGCGTGGAAGAGGGCAGCGAGACTATAAATTATGAGCAGGTCCTGCGCCGGGCGGAGGAATGCCGCCCCAAGCTGATGATCGCCGGGGCCAGCGCCTATCCCCGTTTTATCGACTTCAAGAAGATGCGGGAGATCGCCGACCAGGTGGGGGCTTACCTGATGGTGGACATGGCCCACATCGCCGGCCTGGTGGCCGCCGGGGTCCACCCCAGCCCCGTACCCTATGCCCATGTGGTGACCACCACCACCCACAAGACCCTGAGAGGCCCCAGAGGCGCAATCATCCTCTGCGTGGACGAGCTTAAAAAGAAAATAAACAGCGCCGTCTTCCCCGGCGTCCAGGGCGGCCCGCTGATGCACACCATTGCCGCCAAGGCCGTGTGCTTCAAGGAGGCCTTGTCTCCTGAGTTCAAGGGCTACCAGCAGCAGGTGGTGAAGAATGCCGCCGCCCTGGCCGATGAGCTCCGGGCCCAGGGGCTGCGCCTGGTCTCCGGCGGCACCGACAACCACCTGATGCTCTGCGACGTGATGAGCAAGGGCAGGACCGGCATGGAGGTCCAGGAGCTGCTGGACGAGGCCCACATCACCGCCAATAAGAACACCATACCCTTTGACACCCAGTCCGTGAAGCTCACCTCCGGCATGCGCTTCGGCTCCCCCGCCGCCACTACCCGGGGCATGAAGGAGCAGGAGATGCACGCTATCGGCCGCATCATCGCAAGGCTGGTGGAAGAGGGGCAGGCCGCCGTCCCCCAGGCAAAAGAGGAAGTGCTGGAGCTGTGCCGCAGCTTCCCCCTCTACCCGGAACTTTGAGCCTTGCTGCAATAATCTGAAGTGAACCCATATCTCCCTGCCCGATAAGCGGGCAGGGAGATTTTTAACGCCATACAGTTTACATAATTTGGTATACATAACCTAAAACCCGGCCGGACATGGCCGGGAACGGGGTAAAAGGGGACTCAGCGCTCCTTGATTTTCCGGCGTATCTCCTCAATGGAGTGGCGGCCCTCCCGCAGGTGCTCGATAAGGGCCCGGTCGGAGCGGAAGGCGAACATAAAGTAGACCCGTTTGGAGGCCCGGTCCTGAGCGCTGCGTATTTCCGCCTTCAGGTTTTCGTATCTGACAACCACGCCGTTTTCGTCGGCGTACTTCTTCAGTTTGGCCAGCAGCTGGCTGGAGTAGACCACGTCGATGGTGAATACGCCGAAGAAGAAACCGATGACAAAGGAGAAGGCCAGGTTCCGGGACAGCCATGCCAGGGCAGAGAGTATATGGGGATGGACCAGGAAATAGTATACGGCCCCCAGGATGGCCCAGAAAGCGGAGAAGAGGGGGCAGATCAGCCCCTGTATATTGCCCCACATTTTGCTGTAATCCCAGAGCCGCAGCTTCATGAGCTTGAGGCAGAGGATACCGGCTATGTATTCGATGGCGGTCATGCTTACCGCCATGAACAGGAACATTACCAGCCTGCCCAGGGCGCTGCCGTCCATACCGCCGGCCTGGCCCCAGTAGGCCAGGAGAAACAGTATGCACAGGCCGAAGCCGTAGAGGGGCACGTAGGGGCCCACGCAGAAGCCGGGGTTTATCCATTTGCGTTCGGGGTTAGCCGAGGAGAAGAAGCGGCGGAACACCAGCTCCAGGCACCAGCCGAAAACGGAGCCGATAAAAAATAGATAGGCTAGAGTGAGGAACATGCTCATGGCTTCAAATACCTGCTTTCTGTTTTTTTTGTTGGGCAGCGGAAACAGGGCTCCGCCGCAGAGAAGAGCTGATAAAATATACAGATTTATAACAATAAATTTGTATATTATTAATGAAATGCCTTTTTTGAAAGTTTTATTCTTGACAATTTGCGGCTGGAACCTATAATAGAACTTGTTTTAGAAACCATTCTAAAAATAGGAGGAAAAAGAAAATGAGTCAATGGGAAGGCCTGGCGATAGTCCTGGCAATAGTGGCTCTGGGAGATATCGTCTCCAAGGTCACAAAGGGAAAGTTTCCCTCTGCACTGGTCATCTCTCTGTGCTTTATCGTAGGTTACTGGACGTTCCTGCCCACGGACCTGATAAACACCAGCGGGGTCTCCGCAGCGGTATACAACATCTGCGCATATTTCTGCATAGCCAATATGGCCACCAGCATCCCGGTAGGCGAGATGAAGCGGCAGTGGAAAACCATCATCATTGCCTTCATGTCCGTGCTGGGCATCTGCGTTCTGGGACTGACGCTGGGCGTGCTTATCTTCGGCAAGCTTCTGGTGTACTCCACCATATCCGGCTTTGCCGGCGGCTCCGGCGCTTTGATGGTCATCCAGGAAGTGGCGGCAAACATCGGCGGGGAGAACCAGATAGTGGTAATGGCCCTTATAGCCGGCTCGGTCCAGATCTTGGTGGGATATCCCCTCACCGGCATTGTGCTGCGCCGTGAGGCCCGCCGTCTGGAAGGCCTCTACGATGAGGGCAAGCTGGAGATGCTGGAGGCTGTGGAGGAGAAGCAGCGGGGATTCAGGCCCTTTGTCTGGTTCCAGCAGTTCAACTCATCCGCCGTGCTCCTTTTCAAACTGGGCATAGTTGCGCTGCTGTCTTACTATCTCAACGTACTTACCGGCGGTGCGGTGTCAGGCCTGATCTTTGCTCTGGTGCTGGGCTTCCTAGGCTCTCTCTGCGGCTTTTTGGAGCCCAACGTGCTGGCCAAGGCCAAGGCCGACGGCTTCTGCTTCA
This sequence comes from uncultured Oscillospiraceae bacterium, assembly GCA_944385125.1. GTDB lineage: Bacteria > Bacillota > Clostridia > Oscillospirales > Oscillospiraceae > Limivicinus. Next base: position 36,775 of record CALWVZ010000006.1, on the reverse strand, counting down.
CTTTTATGCTGGCCTATCTGTTTTCGCTGATGAGCGCTGTCACTCCTTCCGTTTTTGTGGTATACTTCTTACAGATACTGGGTATCTGCATCATAGTCACCATTGGCATGGGCGGTACCTCCTGGCTTTGCAGCAAGGTGTTCAAGGGAGAATTTACCTTTGACATGTGCATGGGCATCAGCCTCAACTGCTATCAGGGCTTTCCTGTAAATGTGGCTTTGACCAGGGAGGCGGTGGAGACCGCAGTTTCCGATGAAAAGAAGCGGGCGGTTATCACCAGCCACATGATGCCTAAGATGCTGGTGGGCGGCTTCACCAGCGTGACCTTCGTGTCCGTCGCTCTGGCGAACATCATCTCCCCCTTCCTGGCTGCGCTCTTTGCCTGAGAAAGCCCGGAATGCTGAAGGCGGCAAATGGTGCAAGAAAAAATATGAAAGGATGAGATCATGCAGAACATGCTTGAACAGGCCAAGGCCATTGAGGACTTTATCGTCAGCTTCCGACATGACCTGCACATGTACCCGGAGCTCGGGTTCCGGGAGTTTCGCACTACGGAAAAGATAGAGGAAGAAGTCAAAAAACTGGGGCTGAACTATGTGCGCTTCCAGCCCACAGGACTTATGGTGGAGATAGAGGGCAGCCCCACCGGGAAATGCGTGGCCCTGAGGGCGGATATGGATGCTCTGCCCATACAGGAGACCACGGGGCTTGAGTATCAGTCCCGCACCGCCGAGGTGATGCACGCCTGCGGCCACGACGCCCACACAGCCATGCTCATGGGTGCGGTGAAACTGCTGTGCGCCAATAAGGAGCAGCTGAAGGGCAAGGTGCGCTGCATTTTCCAGCCCGCCGAAGAAGGCGGAGGCGGAGCCGAGCGCATAATCAGCCAGGGGGCAGCCCAGGGCGTGGACATGTTCTTCGGCCAGCATGTGACCCCTCTGGAGCCTGCCGGCACCGTGAACTACTGCCCCGGCGGAGCCATGGCCGCCGCTGCAAAATTCACCATTGAAGTCAGCGGCAAAAGCGCCCACGGCGCAACCCCTGAGTTCAGCATAGACGCAACCCTGGCGGGCTGCCAGATAGTAAACAACCTGCAAAGCATAGTGAGCCGGCGCATAAGCCCCTTCGACACCTGCGTGCTCAGCGTCTGCACCTTCAATTCCGGCAAGGCTTTCAACGTCATATCCGACAAGGCCGTCATCACCGGCACCTGCCGCTTCCTCAGCAAGGCCCTTGGCCCCAAGCTGAAAGAGGAAATGGAGCGCATCTGCAAGGGCGTGGCCCAGGCCTATGGGGCGGAGGCTGCGGTGGACTTTGAAGTCTTCAGCGACGTGGTGTGCAACGACGATAAGGTGATAGCCCTGGTACAGCGGGCAGCGGAGAAGTTCATGGATGCCGGCATGGTAAAGCAGATGGCCCCCATGAATGCCGGAGACGATTTCGGCGCCTACTCCAATTATGCCCCCGCCGCCTATACCTTCCTGGGCACCGAGGGCAACGGCCCCGGACATAACGAAAAGTTCCGTATAGGAGACGAGTCCCTGTGCGTGGGCGCAGCTCTGAATGCCCAGATGGCAGTGGAAATGCTGGACTATCTCTGCGGGGAAGACAAGTAAAGATATCCTGAAGGATTCAGGGGCGGGTGGTTCCCGCCCCTGATGTGTTGAATCCTGTTTCAGCTCTGCCCTTCCGGGCTGATGGAGTCCAGAATGAACCCGGTATAGGACAGCTGGGCTGAAAGCGGGTCATAGTGTCCGTTATTGACAGTCCAAAAGTAGAGCTGGCTCCTGTGCATGAATATTATCATATCCGAGTAATACCAGGCGGGGCGCTCCAGACGGAAAAGCCCCTTTTCCGCTCCCTCCTCCAGAGCGGCGACTATTATATCCGCAGTGGCGGAAAACAGCACCTGGCCCTGGTAGCTGCTCCTGACTATGGAGGGCGTGTGATCCATCTCATATACCGCAGCCATTTTCAGAAAGTGGAGGCCCTTTTCCATGGACAAACGCATGAGCCGCTCTACTGCCGTCAGTATCCGCTCCCGGGGCTCCGGGGGGTATTCCCAATCCAGCATCTCATCGTTGAGATACTGATATACGGCTGAGGTGACGGCTTCCTTGCTCTCAAAAAAGTTATAGAAGGAACCTACGGAGATGCCGGTTTCCCGGCAAACGTCCTTCACTGTTACCCTGCCCTCATATTCATTGCAGAGACGGTAAAAAACTTCGTATATATTTTTTTTCATATCCAGACTTTTTTTCTGGCGGGGAGTGAGTTCCTTCATCCAAACAGCTGCCTTCCAATCTAAATGTAAAAAACCTATCTGACATTATAAACTTTTTTCAGCTAAAAGACAACAGTCTTTCAGTGCGGCGCAATATAGGCGCAGCTGCATCGCAGGATTCAGAATCGCAGGATTCAGAACAAAGCAGGCGGGACGTTTCTGTCCCGCCTGCTGAGACTGTCAAAAAACTATAGTATAAGTAAAGACAATAGAGCAGCGGGGGAGCACGAGGGGGCAAGGCCCGCCTCGTGATGCAATAACCCGCCACAGAAAAGCCTTGATTTTTCAAGGCTTTTCGGGCGAAGCAGCATTTTGCCAAGGGCAAAATGCTTGGCGGGAGAAGCGCAGTCAAAAAAGTCTGTAGGGCTTTTTTGACAAGCTGAGCAGGCGGGACGTTTCTGTCCCGCCTGCTTTACCTTGGGCTGTTGCCCCGGCCGACTTACAGCTCGGCTATTACCTCGCACTCCAGCAGCACGTCCTTGGGCAGTCTGCCCACCTCCACGCAGGAGCGGGCAGGGAAGGGCTGGGTAAAGTACTGGGCGTATATGGCGTTGATGGCGCCAAAGTCGTCCATGTGTTTGATGAACACGGTGCTCTTCACCACTTTGGAGATGTCGGAGCCGGCAGCCTTCAGCAGCTCCGAGATGTTCTTGAACACCTGATGAGCCTGGCCCTCCAGTCCCTGGGCCAGCTCCCCGGTCTCGGGGATAACGGGTATCTGCCCGGAGCAAAAGACAAAATCGCCGCTTATCTGGGCCTGGGAATAGGGGCCGATGGCGGAGGGGGCTTTTTCGGTGGATACGGTCTTCATAGTTTGTTTCTCCTTTTGACTTTAATATTGTTTGTACATGGAAAATGCCGGAGCATTGCCTGGGACAATGGCGGGAGGCGGCTTTACATCTCGTCGCTCTCCACCTGATACCCGTGGTTCTTCAGCTCGCTCATCACCAGACTGCCGTGGGCCTTGCCGCCCACTTCGCAGGCAATGCGCACATAGGTCTCGTTGGGATTGAGACCCAGCATCAGCTTGTCGTGCTGCACGGTGAGCACATTGGCCCCTGCCTGGGCCAGGACGTTCAACAGCTGCACCAGGCTGCCGGGGCGGTCGATAAGCTTGGCGATGAATTTGAGGCGGCGGTTGCGGGCAACCAGGCCCTGCTCAATGATGTTCTGGATGAAGCTCACGTCGATATTGCCCCCGGAGAGGAGACACACCACGTTTTTGCCCTCCACGTCTATCTTTCCGCCCAGGGCTGCCGCCAGGGATGTGGCTCCGGCGGGCTCAACTATCTGCTTGCAGCGCTCCATCAGCAGCAGTATGGCGCTGGATATCTCCCGGTCGGAGACGGTGACCACGTCGTCCACATATTGGTTTATTATATCCACGGTGATGTCGCCGGGGGCCTTCACGGCGATACCGTCGGCAATGGTGGAGGCGGTCTCGGTGGTGACCAGGCGTTTTTCACGGAAGCTGCGGGCGATGGCGTTGGCCCCCTCGGCCTGGACGCCGCAGACCCTAACTCTGGGGTTGAGCTGCTTGACGGCGGCGGCCACGCCGGAGAGGAGCCCGCCGCCCCCGGCGGGGACCAGGATAAGGTCCACCGTAGGCAGGTCGCCCAGTATCTCTATTCCCAGGGTGCCCTGGCCGGCGATAACGTCCACGTCGTTATAGGGGTGGAGGAAGGTAGCGCCTTCGCTGTCGCATATTTCCCGGGCCTTGGTGTAAGCGTCGTCATAGCAGGAGCCGGAGAGCACCACCTTTGCTCCGTAGCCCTCAGTGGCCTGGACCTTGGCAATGGGGGCCGACTCGGGCATGACTATGGTGGAGGGAATGCCGAATTTCTTGGCGGCGTAGGCCACGCCCTGGGCGTGGTTGCCGGCGGAGGAGGCCACCACCGACTGCAGCTGCCCCTGCTCCACCAGAGAGGCGATCTTGTTGCTGGCGCCTCTTATTTTAAAGGAGCCGGTCTTCTGCCGGTTTTCGCATTTGAGATAGATGCTGCCCCCTGTCATGCTGGAAAAGGTGGAGGACAGGTCCAGCTCCGTATGGTGGAGTATAGGTTTTAGCCGCTGGGCGGCGGTCTTGATGTCTCTCAGCTCGATGTTCATATTTTCAGCTCCCTTGGCCGCCGGGAGCGGCCGATTTTTTGAAAGTATTCCCTTTAATAGAATTTTACTCCAGCTGCGGGAATATTACAATATGCGGGGAGATATTTTTGGCCGCATAGGCTGAAGAGCCATGAGGCCGAAGATATTATGAAATGGGCGTGTCCAGCTTGCGCAGCACGGTAAGGAGGCTGTCCTCCTCCCGTTCCTTGTTTTCCGAGGCTTCCAGCTGCCGGTGGATATCCATCATCTCGCTGTCGATGCGGGCTATATCGTCGGCGCAGCTGCGGAGCTTTGCCACGATATTTTCCTGGTCCGGTATCTCTCTCTTGTATTTTATCTGGTGCTCCAGGCTGGCCCAGAAGTCCATGGCTATGGTGCGTATCTGCACCTCTACTTTCATGCTCCGCTTCTGCTGGGAGAAGAATACCGGGACGCTGACTATAAGGTGGAGGCTGCGGTAGCCGTTGGGCTTTGGGTTTGAGATATAGTCTTTTTTCTCCACCAGGGTGATATCGTCCTGGCTGGTAAGGGCATCGGCCAGGGTATATATATCGTCCACATAGGAGCAGATTATCCGTATCCCGGCAATATCCTGGATGTGTTCCTCCAGATTGTCCAGGGAAAAACCGATGCCCTTGCGGTGCAGCTTCTCTATGATGCTGGAGCTGCTTTTGAGGCGGGTGCTCATGGAACTGATGGGGTTTCGCTTGTAGAGAATGTTGAACTCGGTATTGAGGACCTCAAACTTGGTCTGCACCTCTTTGATAGCGCAGGAGTACATCATCCGCAGTTCTTTATATTCCACTGCGGTCTCCAGCATGCGCCGGGCCAGACTGTCGTTGGCCGGATAGGGAGGGGGGACAAGGGGACTGAGGTCCGGGGCTTCTGAGCGTAGATCCATATGTATGCCTGTCCTTTCAGAGTCGTGGTATATTCACGTTCAATATAGTTAAATTATATCATAAGTCGTAAGAAAATCATTAATTAATAATAAATTATAACGAAATGCCCGGGGCTTGAAAAATTAGCAACATTTTAATTTGAAAGGATGCTATAATAAGCGGGAATTTATTTATCAAGGAGTGGTAGATACTTGATACCTGCGATCATCGTTTTTGCTTTGACCTATGTGCTCATGCTGGCCTTCCAGGCCTGGAGACCCTGGATAGCTCTAAGCTCTGCTGTTATATTCATTGTCATGGGCTATCTGGGCCTGTTCGATATGGGGATTCTTTCGGCCTTGTCAGCGGTGGACTACAATGTGCTTATGATGATAGCTGCCACCATGGGCCTGGTGAGTCTTTTCATAGAAAGCCGTATGCCTGCCCGTCTGGCGGAGCTGATGATGACCAAGACCCCCAACGTCATGTGGGCGGTGACTGCTCTGGCTCTCTTTGCCGGGGTGATAAGCGCCTTTGTGGATAATGTGGCCACGGTGCTGATGGTGGCCCCTGTGGGCCTGGCCATTGCCAGGAAGCTGAAGGTCTCCCCGGTGCCGGTGCTTATTGCCATCGCCGTGTCCTCAAATCTCCAGGGGGCCGCAACCATGGTGGGGGATACCACCAGCATGCTTCTTGGCGGTTTTGCCGGGATGAACTTCATGGACTTCTTCTGGATGCTGGGCAAGCCCGGCATGTTCTGGGGCGTGGAGCTGGGGGCTCTGGCCTCGGCCTTTGTGCTGATGTTCCTCTTCCGCCGCAACAAGGCGCCTATCAGCGCCAGGGTGGAGACGGAGGTGGAAGACTATTTCCCCAGCTATCTTATGATAGCCACGGTGCTGCTGCTCATAATCGTGTCTTTCCTCCCCGCTCCGGAGGACCCCTTCCTCCTGGCACTGTACAATCTTCGCAGCGGCCTGAGCTGTATGCTGCTTTGCCTTGTGGGTGTGGTGCGAGCCTGCATTAGATCCAAGGGCGCCCTGCCCTTGAAAATGGTGCTGCGGGAGCTGGATAAGGAGACCCTGCTGCTGCTCTTCGGACTATTTATGGTCATCGAGGGCATACGCTCCGCCGGAGTCATTGACGCCGCCGCCGGCATCTTCTATGAGCTGGCGGGAGACAGTCCCTTCCTGCTCTACACCCTCATTGTCGTGGTATCGGTGCTGCTCAGCGCCTTTATCGACAATATCCCCTATGTGGCCACCATGCTGCCGGTGGTCCAGGGCATAGCCGCCCTCATGGGCGCCGAGCCCTATGTGTTCTACTTTGGTCTGCTCACCGGGGCCACCCTGGGCGGCAACCTCACCCCCATCGGCGCCTCCGCCAATATAACCGCCATAGGTATCCTGCGCAAAAACGGCGAGACCGTTACCACCAGGGACTTTCTGCGCATCGGCGTGCCCTTCACCCTCTCGGCGGTTCTGGCCGGGTATATATACATTTGGCTGGTCTGGGGCATGTGAAGGAGGCGGCTGCCTCAGCTGCAATAAGAATATTTGTTTTTCCGGGGCTGCGCTGCGGCCCCGGAATTATTGCGCCTATAAATTCCTTGCCAATTTAGAAACGATGTATTATTATAATGTAGCATTATCAAAATATTTAAAATTATTGAAACAGGATCAGAGCTTGAATATGAGTATAGAGGCCCTTAGTTCCAGAAAAAATCAATATATACTCCGTCTCCGCCGCCTGGCGTCGGAGCCCGACTTCCGCCGGGAAGAAGGGGAATTCGTCTGCGATGGGATGAAGCTGCTGAAAGAGGCGGTGGAAAAGGGAGCGGAGATTCGCTCGGTCCTGTGGAAGGAGCGGGCCGAGACGGCGGAGGGACTTAACTGCTCCAGGCAGTACCTGGCCCCGGCGGAGCTTTTCGACTATGCCTCCCCTATGAAAAACAGCCCCGGCCCGGTGTTCACCGTGGCTATGGGGCCCAGCGGGAGCCAGGGAAGGCTGAGAAACGCCATAGTGCTGGAGACTATCCAGGACCCGGGAAATGTGGGCGCCGTGCTGCGCACAGCCAAGGCCCTGGATATAGGCGCAGTCATACTCACCGGGGACTGCGCCGACATATACAGCCCCAAGGCGGTGAGAGCAAGCATGGGGGCGATCTTCCGCCAGCGGGTCATATACGCTTCCCGCCGGGAGCTTAAGGAGCTGGCGGAGAGGGAGGGCCTGAGACTATATGCCGCCGCTCTGTCGGATAGGGCGGAGGATATACGCCGCCTGGAGCTGAAAGGGGCCATGGTCTGCGTGGGCAGCGAGGGACAGGGATTGAGCCGGGAGCTTATAGAGCTGTGCCAGGGGGAAGTGATAATCCCCATGGCCCCGGGCAGCGAGTCTTTGAACGCCGCCGTGGCTGCGGCAATAATAATGTGGGAGATGGCAAGATAAACAGTCTGGCGGAATAAAGATAGGAGCAGGTGGGGAAAATGGCGGCGATAAAATACTGGCTGTGGCTCTCCTCCCAGACGAGACTGAGCCCCAGGGCAAGAGCGGCTCTGGCGGCCTATTACGGCGGGGCGGAGGAGGCCTTCCATGCTCCGCCGGGGGATTTCAGCTGCGTACCGGGAGTCAGCCGCCTGGAGACCCAGCTGCTGGAGCAGCGGGACATGAGCCGGGTAGAGCCCATCCTGGAGGCCTGCCAGATACAGGGGATAGATATAATCACCATGCAGGATGCGGACTATCCGGCAAGGCTTAAGAATATCTTTGCCCCGCCGGTGGTGCTGTATGTGAAGGGCAGCCTTAAGGATCTGGACGAGGAGGCGGCGGTAGCCGTGATAGGTACCAGGAAGGCCAGTCCCTACGGCCTGAAGATGGGCCGGAACCTGTCCTGGGAGATAGCCAAGGCCGGAGGCACGGTCATATCCCTTGTCACCGAAGGCATAGACGAGGCGGCGGCCAAGGGCGCCCTGTTGGGCGGAGGCCGCTGCATAGCGGTGCTGGGCACCGCTCACCGGGAGCGGGAGCGGGGCTTGTGCCTGGATATCGCCCATTCGGGAGCTCTGGTCAGCGAGTACCCGCCGGGGAGCAAGCCGGTGAAAAGCTTCTTCCGGGACCGCAACCGCATAGCCTCGGGGCTATCCCTGGGCGTTGTGGTGGTGGAAGCCCCGGAAAACAGCGGAGCATTGCTTTTTGCCGCCGAGGCCCTGGAGCAGGGGAGGGAGATCTTTGCCGTGCCCGGCAATGCGGACGCTCCCAATAGCGCCGGGACCATAGGGCTTATAAAGCAGGGGGCAAAGCCGGTCACCTGCGGCTGGGACGTGCTGGAGGAATTTGCTCCCCTGTACCCGGAAAAGCTGAAGGGGAATACGGCGGACAAGGCGCCGGAGCAGCGGGTGCAGCCGGAGGAGAAGCCAGCCTCTCAGAATATCCCTCAGCCCCGGGAGACTAAAAAAGAGATTGACAAGGAAAAGGGCAAAGGATATATTGACTTGCGTGAACAGCTGTCGGGACTTAGCGCCGAGCAGCTGGAGATAGTGAAAGCAATTTCCGGCGGAAGCCGGCACATAGACGATATCATCGAGGCCACCGGCTACACTGCGGCAAAGGTGCTCTCCCAGCTGACCCTGCTGGAGATAAAGGGTTATGTACGGCGGGACGCCGGAAAGCGGATAAGTCTGAATCTGATTAGAAAGTGAGACGGAGCCGGGAGGCTCCGTGGAATGGAGAACAGGATGGCAAAAGCAAAAAACCTTGTAATAGTGGAATCCCCGGCAAAGGCCAAGACCATTGAGAAATATCTTGGCAGCGATTATAAGGTGACTGCGTCCATGGGGCATCTTCGCGACCTGCCAAAGAGCAAGATGGGCGTGGATATAGAAAACGGCTTTGAGCCCCAGTATATCCCGGTGAGGGACAAGAAGGAGCTGATAGCCGAACTGAAAAAGGAGTCCAAGGCAGCCAAGACCGTGTATCTGGCCACCGACCCTGACCGGGAGGGAGAGGCCATATCCTGGCACCTGAAGGAGCTGTTGGACCTGGACGACGAGAAAGCCAAACGGGTCACCTTCAACGAGATAACCAAGAAGGTGGTCACCGAGAGCATAAACAATCCCCGGAGCATAGACCAGGACCTGGTGAACGCCCAGCAGGCCCGGCGCATACTGGACAGGATAGTGGGCTATGAGCTCTCCCCCTTCCTGTGGCGGAAGATAAAGACCGGCCTGTCCGCAGGCCGGGTCCAGTCCGTGGCCACCCGTATGGTGGTGGACAGGGAAGAGGAGATAAGGAATTTCCAGAGCCAGGAGTACTGGCTGCTGGACGCCGCCCTCAGCTGCGGAGAGGAGGGGGCCGGATTCACCGCCCGCTTCTTCGGCAAGGGGGACAAAAAGCAGGAGCTCCACAGCCGTGAGGAGGTGGACGCCGTCATAGCGGAGACGGAGAAGTCCCCCTTCACCGTCAAGAACGTGAAGCGGGGGGAGAAACAGAAATCTCCGGCGCCTCCCTTTATAACCTCCACCCTCCAGCAGGAGGCCTCCCGCCGCTTAGGTATGAGCCCCCGGCGCACCATGTCCATCGCCCAGCAGCTCTACGAAGGCGTGGAGGTCACGGGCCACGGCAGCGTGGGCCTTATAAGCTACATGCGTACCGATTCCCTGCGCCTGTCGGAGGAAGCTCTGGCGGCGGCAGGCAGCTATATAGTTGAGCATTACGGGGCCGAGTACTATCCCGGCAAGCCCAGGACCTTCAAGACCAAGTCCGGGGCCCAGGACGCCCACGAGGCCATACGCCCCACCTATGTGGAGCTGAGCCCTGAAGTGGTGCGCAAGGACCTGACCCAGGAGCAATATAGGCTTTACCGGCTCATCTGGGGCCGCTTTACCGCCTGCCAGATGTCCAACGCCATATACGACAATGTGGCGGTGGACGTGGACAGCGCCGGCTATACCTTCAAGGCCAGCTACTCCGAGCTTAAATTCAAGGGCTATACCGCCGTGTATGAGGAGGCCAAGGACGAGGAGAGCAGCGAGATAGCAAATCCCCTGCCCAGCCTCAGCCAGGGCCAGGAGCTGAAGCTGGAGAAGCTGCTGCCGGACCAGCAGTTCACTCAGCCCCCCGCCCGCTTTACCGAGGCGACCCTTATACGGGCCATGGAGGAGAAGGGCATAGGCCGTCCCTCCACCTATGCCCCCACCATATCCACCATCACCTCCCACGACTATGTGATAAAGGAGGGCAAATACCTGCGCCCCACGCCTCTGGGCGAGGTGGTCACAGGACTTATGAAGGAGCGCTTTGCCGATATCGTGGATTTGAAGTTCACAAACCACATGGAGGCGGAGCTGGACGAGATAGAGAGCGGCAAGGCCCAGTGGCGCAATGTGCTGGAGGACTTCTACGGCGGCTTCAGCAAGGAGCTGAAAGAGGCGGAGAGCGCCATGGAGGGCGTGAAGCTGAAGGTGCCCGATGTACTCAGCGACGAGTACTGCGATGTCTGCGGCCGCCAGATGGTGGTGAAGAAGGGCAAGTTCGGCTACTTCCTGGCCTGCCCCGGCTTCCCGGACTGTACCTTCACCAAGCCAATAGTCATCGAGATGCCCGGCAAATGCCCCAAGTGCGGCGGTCGTATTCTCAAGCGCACCTCCAAGAAGGGCTATGTGTTCTACGCCTGCGAGCGGGGCACCGACTGCGGCTTCATCACCTGGGACGTGCCCACCAAGGACTTCTGTCCCGCCTGCGGCAAGACCATGTTCAAGCGCAGCGGCAGGGGCCCCCTGAAGTCCTTCTGCATAAATGAGGACTGCGTCAATTTCGTGCCTGAGGATAAGCGGGTGTACAAGAAGAAGGCTCCCCAGGAGAAGGCCGCAAAGACTGAAGAGGGCAAGACCGCCGAGACGGAGGCCGAGGAGAAGAAGACAACGGCAGCCAAGAAAACAGCCGCAAAAAAGTCAACGGCAAAGAAAACAACAGCGGCTAAAAAGACGGCCGCCGCTAAGAAAAGCACAACGGCAAAGAAAGCTGCAACAGCGAAAAAGACCGCCGGAGCCAAAAAAACCGCTTCGGCAGAGGAAGAATAAATGAGAGAAGTCACAGTTTTGGGGGCGGGTCTTGCCGGCAGCGAGTGCGCCTGGCAGCTGGCCCGGCGGGGAATAAAGGTAAAGCTCTGGGAGATGAAGCCGGAGAAAATGAGCCCGGCCCACACTTCCCCCTACTTCGGGGAGCTGGTCTGCTCCAACTCCCTGCGCAGCGATGAGCTGACTAACGCCGTGGGATTGCTGAAAGCGGAGATGCGCTCCCTGGGCTCCCTTATCATGGACAGCGCCGATAAGCACCGGGTGGCCGCCGGGGGAGCCCTGGCAGTGGACCGGGAGGGCTTCGCCCGCTATATAATGGAGCAGCTGGAGCAGAACGAGAATGTGGAGATAATCCGCCGGGAGGCCCTGGATATTCCGGAGGGGGAGGTGGTGATAGCCACCGGCCCTCTCAGCAGCGACGCCATTGCGGAAAAGATCGCCGCCCTCTGCCCGGACAGCGACCTGCACTTCTATGACGCCGTGGCTCCCATCGTCACCCTGGAGAGCGTGGACATGGACAGCGCCTTCTTCGCCTCCCGCTACGACAAGGGAACTGCAGATTATGTAAACTGCCCCATGGATAAGGAGGAGTATCTGGCCTTTGTAAAGGAGCTGGTGAGCGCCAAGGAGGCCCCGGTCCACGGCTTTGACGACGGAGGGGTCTTTGAGGGCTGCATGCCTGTAGAGGTCATGGCCCGCCGGGGGGTGGACACCCTGCGCTATGGGCCCATGAAGCCGGTGGGGCTCATCGACCCCCGCACCGGCAGGGAGAACTACGCCGTGGTGCAGCTTAGGCGGGACAATGCCGACGGCACCATATACAATATCGTGGGCTTTCAGACCCATCTCACCTGGGGCGAGCAGAAGCGGGTGTTCTCCATGATACCGGCTCTCAAGAATGCGGAGTTTGTCCGCTACGGGGTGATGCATAGGAATACATATCTGAACAGCCCCAAGCTGCTGGACAGGTACTACCGCCTGAAGTCGGAGCCCAGGATAAGCTTCGCCGGTCAGATGACCGGGGTGGAGGGCTATGTGGAGTCCGCCGCCTCAGGCATGCTGGTGGGCATAGAGACCGCCGCCAGGGTGCTGGGCCTGGAGAGCGTGGACTTCCCCCAGGAGACGGCCATAGGGGCCCTGGGCCTCTACATCTCCGGGGGCAGCGTAGGGGACTTCCAGCCAATGAATATAAACTTCGGCATCATAAAGCCCCTGGAATACAGGGTAAAGGGCAAGCGCAACAAGAATGCGGAGATATCCAAACGCTCATTGGAGATAATTGAAAAGCTGAAAGACAGAGAGGTTTTAAAGCTATGAGGATAATAATCGACGCTATGAGCGGGGACAAGGCCCCGGAAGAGATAGTCAAGGGCGCAGTCATGGCCCGGCGGGAGCTGGGAGTGGATGTGACCTTGGTGGGCAAAAAGGAAGTGGTGGAGTCCATCCTTTCCAAGGAGGGCTGCGCCGATATAGAGGTGGTGGACGCAAGGGACGTCATCACCATGGAAGACGACCCCAGCACCGCCACCCGGCGGAAAAAGGAGGCCTCCATGACCGTGGCTCTCAACCTGCTGCGGGACGGCAAGGGAGACGCTCTGGTGTCTGCCGGCAGCACGGGAGCTTTGCTCACCGGGGCCACGCTGATAGTCAAGCGGATAAGCGGCATACGCAGGGCGGCCCTGTCCCCGGTGCTTCCCAACGGCGGAGCGGGGACTCTGCTCATCGATTCCGGGGCCAATGTGGAGTGTACGGCGGAATACCTGCTGCAATTTGCCTATATGGGCAGCTTCTATGCCAAGAAGATGATGGGCCTGGAAAATCCCAGAGTTGGTCTTGCCAATGTGGGTACCGAGGATACCAAGGGCGGCCCCATGCAGCATGAGGCCTTCCGGCTGCTGAAGGAAGCAGGGGAGGCCGGACGCATAAACTTCATCGGCAACGTGGAGGGCAACAGCGTTTTTGCCGGGGACGTGGACGTGATAGTCGCCGACGGCTTTACCGGCAACCTGATGTTGAAGACCGCCGAGAGCATGATCAAATTCATGATGGGCAAGCTGAAGGAAGTGTTCTACATGAGCGCCAAGAACAAGCTGGCTGCCGCCGTTATAAAGGGCGACTTGGCCCATATGAAGAAAATGCTGGACGTAAAGGAAGTGGGGGGCACGGTGATGCTGGGCATATCCGCCCCGGTCATCAAGGCCCACGGTTCCTCTGACGCCCGGAGCATCCTGGCCGCCGCCCGCCAGGCCAAGACCTGCGTGGAGTCCGGCATAATCCAGGATATCAAGGCAAATATTGAATACATGAAGATAGGCTGATTTATAAGCAATGGAAGAACTAGAGGAGAAAATAGGATACGGCTTTAAAAACCGGGAGCTGCTGCGCACCGCCCTGACTCACAGCTCCTACGCCAACGAGCGCCATGGGGACAGCCAGAGCTATGAGCGCCTGGAATTTCTGGGGGACTCTATCCTGGGCCTGGTGACGGCGGAGTTCCTCTATGCCCATGAGCCCCGGCTGCCTGAGGGCAGGATGACCAAGCTGAGGGCGGAGCTGGTGTGCGAGAGCAGCCTGCACCGGGTGGCGCTGAAGCTGGAACTGGGTAAGTTCATGCGCCTGGGCCGGGGGGAGGAGCACACCGGCGGGCGGCAGCGCCCCTCCATCCTGGCGGACATGGTGGAGGCGATAATCGCCGCCATGTACCTGGACAGCGGCATGGAGCAGAGCCGCCGCTTTATCCTGGACAATATACTGAAGGACGCCCGGGTGGACGACAGCCACCCCAACGCCGACTATAAGACCCGGCTCCAGGAGCTGGTGCAGCGCAAGAGCGACCAGCACATAAGCTATGCCATGACCGGGGAGAGCGGGCCGGACCACAACAAGACCTTCTCCTTCTCCGTGTCCATAAACGGAGTGCTGGCCGGGGAAGGCAGCGGCCGCACCAAGAAGGAAGCCGAGCAGATGGCCGCCATGAAGGCTCTGGAGGCGCTGACAAAGTGAGCGCAAGAGAGAGTATAATCCCGGTGTTCGTGCCCCATTTGGGCTGCCCCAACGACTGCGTGTTCTGCAACCAGCGGCGCATATCCGGCAGCCGGCAGCCCGCCACGGCTCTGGATGTAAAAGAAGCAATAGAGAAGGCAGCCGCCTTGCTCCCCAAGGGGGCAAAGCGGCAACTGGCGTTTTATGGGGGCAGCTTCACCGCCATCCCTGTGGCGGAGCAGCTGAGCCTGCTCACAGCGGCGAAGGAGGAGATGGACAGGGGGGGCATAGATTCCCTGCGCCTGTCCACCCGGCCCGACGCCATAGACGGCGCCGTGCTGAAAAGACTCCGGGACTTCGGGGTGGAGACCATAGAGCTGGGAGCCCAGAGCATGGACGAGGAGGTGCTGCTCCTCTCCGGGCGGGGCCACACCGCAAAGGATGTTGAGCAGGCCTCCCGGCTGATAAAGGACTGGGGCTTTCGCCTCATTCTCCAGATGATGACGGGCCTGCCCGGGGACACGCCGGAAAAGTCGGTGGAGACCGCCCGGCGCATAGCGGCCCTGGAGCCCGACGGAGTGAGGATATACCCAACGGTGATAGTCCGGGACACCGCCCTTTACGACCTGTGGCAGGCCGGACGCTATAAGGAGCATACCGTGGAAGACGCAGTGGAGACCTGCGCCGGGCTCCTGCCCATATTTGAGGAGGCGGGCATACCCGTGATACGCCTGGGCCTGAACCCCACGGAGGAGCTATCCGGCGGGGCGGCTGCGGGAGGAGCCTATCACCCCGCCCTGGGTGAGCTGGTAAAAAGCAGGTTAATGTACAATGGAGCCAGGGAGCTTCTGAGAAATATTGTCCCCGGCAGCCGGGTGGTGCTGCAGGTGGGGAAGGGTAAAACCTCCCAGATGGCCGGCCAGCACCGGCAAAACATCCAGGCTCTTTTGAAGGAATTCGGCCTGAGGGAGATAAAAATTAAAGAATCCGACACAAATACTCAGGAAATCAAGATATTTTCCGTTGAAAAGTCTGGGGATATGTAATATAATAAACAGGTTTTAAACGCAAGTGTGATTTTAAAGCAATCTGTTAAAACGAGGTCAGGTCTTTGTATTTAAAAGCATTGGAGATACAGGGGTTCAAGTCCTTTGCGGACAAGACCCGTCTCACCTTTGAAAAAGACATAACCGCCATTGTGGGGCCAAACGGCTCCGGCAAGTCCAACATCTCCGACGCCATACTCTGGGTCATGGGCGAGCAGCGCAGCAAGGCCCTGAGAGGCAGCAAGATGGAGGACGTTATCTTCGGCGGCACCGAAAAGCGGGGCGCCCTGGGCTATGCCCAGGTCTCCCTTATCATAGACAATTCCGCCCATATCTTTGATTCCGACAGCAGCGAGATAATGCTCACCCGCCGCTATTACCGCAGCGGGGAGAGCGAGTACTTCATCAATCGGGAGCCGGTGCGGCTGAAGGATATAAACAGCCTGCTCATGGACACGGGCCTGGGGCGGGACGGCTATTCTATCATCGGCCAGGGCCGCATTGCCGAGATAGTATCCAGCAAGAGCACCGACCGCCGGGAGGTCTTTGAAGAGGCCGCCGGCATATCCCGCTTCCGCTATCGGAAGGAGGAGGCGGAGCGGAAGCTGGAAAAGACGGAAGAGAACCTTCTGCGCATAAACGACAAGATAGAGGAGCTGGAAATGCAGGTGGAGCCCCTGCGCAAGCAGGCGGAGACCGCCAAGAAATACCTGGTGCTGAGGGACGAGCTGCGCATCCGGGAGATATCCCTGTGGATGTGTACTCTGGAAAGGCTGCGCTCCCAGGCCAAGGACGTGGAGCTGGAGTTTGAGCAGACCTCCCGGGAACTGGAAGGGGCCAGGGGGCGGCTGAAAGGCCTCTACGCCTCTACCCAGGGCTTTACGGAGCGGATGCAGCAAAAGGACGTGGAGACCGAGGAGGCCCGGCGCAGGCTCTCCCAGGCCGAGGCGGAGAAGTCCCGCCTGGAGGCGGAGTCCGCAGTGCTGAAGGCCAACATGGAAAGCAGCGACCAAAACCGGCGCAGCCTGCTGGAGGACATAGAAAAGCAGGAGGGCCGTGTCCGGGAGATACAGGATAACATAGACAAGAGCCTGGAGCGCATGGAGGAGATAAAAGCCCAGCTGGAAGCTCTTGGACAGGATATCACCGGCAATGAGAACGTGCTCTCCGGCTGCCGCATGAAGCTGAGCCGCCGGGAGACTTTGGTGAAGGAGCTCAGCGACAAGGCCACCCAGCTGCAGGTGGACAAGCGCAGCATGGACTCCAGGATAAACATGCTCTCGGAGATGGAAAAGGACTACGAGGGCTATTCCAAGGCGGTAAAGACCGTGATGCGGGAGAGCCGCAGGGGGAACCTGCGGGGCATACACGCCCCGGTGGCAAACCTGATAAAAGCGGAGGACGAGTTTGCCCTGGCCATAGAGACGGCCCTGGGCGCCGCCGCCCAGAACATAGTGGTGGACACTCAGGAGGACGGCCGCCGGGCCATAGAATTGCTCAAGCGCAGCGACTCCGGCCGGGCCACCTTCCTGCCCATGGAGGCGATACGGGGCGGCGTCATGAAGGACGCCCCGGAGCGGGAAGCGGGCTTTGTGGGCATAGCCAGCGAACTGGTGAAATACGATGAAAAATATCAGCAGATAGTTTCAAACCTCCTGGGCCGCACCGTAGTGGCGGAGGCCTTGAGCGACGCCGTGCGCATGTCCAGAAACAGCGGCAACCGCCTGCGCATAGTGACCCTGGACGGGCAGATGATAAACGCCGGCGGCTCCATGACCGGCGGCAGCAGCGTCAAGGGCAGCGGCATCCTCTCCCGGGCCAATGAGCTGGAACGCCTAAAAAAGGACAGAGAAAAGCTGCGGGAGAGGGAGGAGCTGTCCGCAAAGCAGCTGGAGAAAGCCCAGCGGGAACTGGCCGCCGTGCGTTATGAGCTGGATATGGCCCTGGAGGAGCAGGGACAGCTGAGGAGCCGTTACTCCTCTCTGGAGGCGGAGCTGAAGGCCACGGAAAATTCCGCAAACCAGCTGAGATTGCTGCTGGACAGCCTGTCGGGAGACAGCCAGGTGCGCCGCAGCGCAGTGGAGGCTGCCCAGCGTCAGATAGACAGCTTCACCAGGCGGCTGGAGGAGAAGCAGGGGGAGATGGCCAAGGCCCGGGAAAAGATAGAGCTTATCCGGGATGAGATACAGAGCATCAGCAAGAGCCGCCTGGAGCTGGAGAGCTGCCGCACCAAGGCGGACAAGGAGAGCCAGGAGCTGAACCAGGAGATAGTGGAGCTGGAGCGGAGCAAAGCCAGAACTGAGCAGAAAAAACTGGCCGCAGAAATGGAAGAGCGGCAGATACTGGACAAGCTCTGGGAGAACTACGAGCTGAGCCACAGCGCAGCGGAGGCTCTGCGCCAGCCGGTGGAAAACCTCCAGAAGGCCAACAAGGACATCGCCGAGCTGCGCCGGAAAATAAATGCTCTGGGCAGCCCCAATATCGGCGCCATAGACGAGTACGAGAGGGTGAACACCCGATACGAATTCCTCAGCGGCCAGAGAGACGATGTGGACAAGGCCAAGGGAGAGCTGCTGGATATCATAAAGGACCTGACTGGCCAGATGGAGGAGCTCTTTGTAGAGCGCTTCAGGGAGATAGACCAGAGCTTCCGCCAGACCTTCCTGGAGCTCTTCGGCGGCGGCAAAGCCGCTTTGAAGCTGGAGGACGAGAGCAATGTCCTCCAGTGCGGTATCGAGATAAAAGTGCAGCCCCCGGGAAAGGCCCTGTCTACCATCAGCCTGCTCTCCGGCGGAGAGATGGCCTTCGTGGCCATAGCTTTGTACTTTGCCATACTTAAAGTGCGGCCCACGCCCTTCTGCGTAATGGACGAGATAGAGGCCGCCCTGGACGAGGCCAACGTCACCCGCTATGCCGAGTATATGCGCCGCATGTCGGACAAGACCCAGTTTCTGGTCATCACCCACCGCCGGGGCACCATGGAAGAGGCGGACATGCTCTACGGCGTGACCATGCAGGAGAAGGGCGTTTCCACGGTCATCGAGCTGGACCTGGAGAGCGCCCAGAAGACCATAGAAGAGTGAGGCCCCGGGCCCCACATGCAACGGAGATAAAACATATGGGATTTTTTGACAAGATATTTTCCGGCCTGAGCAAGACCCGCAGCAACATGGAGGAGCTGGAAGAGCTGTTCCAGGGCTATCAGCCGGACAGCGAGGACTTCTACGAGGAGCTGGAGGAGCTGCTGGTGATGTCCGACGTGGGGGCCGCCACCGCCGCCCAGGTGATAAAGGCCATGCGTAAGCTGACCTGGGAGCGCCGTTTCAGAAAGGGCTACGAGGCCAGAGCCGGACTCATCGAGCTTCTCAGCAAGCTGCTGGAGGTGGGGGACACGGAGCTGAAGCTGGACACCAAGCCCTCGGTCATCCTCATGGTGGGAGTCAACGGCGTAGGCAAGACCACCACCATCGGCAAGATAGCCGCCCAGCTCAGCTCCCGGGGCAAGAAGGTCCTGCTCTGCGCCGGAGATACCTTCCGCGCCGCCGCCGCCGAGCAGCTGGGCATCTGGGCGGAGCGCTCCGGCTCGGAGATAGTCCGCCACGAGGAGGGCAGCGACCCTGCCGCCGTGGTGTATGACAGCCTCAGCGCAGCCAGGGCCAGAGGCAGCGACGTGGTGATAATAGATACCGCAGGGAGGCTCCACAACAAGCAGAACCTGATGAACGAGCTGGGCAAGATACGGCGCATTATCGACCGGGAGCTGCCGGAGGCCTCGGTGGAGACCCTGATGGTGCTGGACGCCACCACCGGCCAGAACGGCCTCATCCAGGCAAAGCAGTTTTTGGAGACCGCCGGCCTCACCGGCATTGTCCTCACCAAGCTGGACGGCACTGCCAAAGGCGGCATAGTCTTTGCAATAGCCAACGAGCTGAAGCTGCCGGTGAAGTTCATCGGCGTGGGAGAGGGCGTGGACGATCTGCTGCCCTTTGAAGCCAAAGACTTTGTGGAGGCCCTGTTCAAATAAGCAAAAAACATCTTTTATATATGGAGAGACAAGTATATGCCGATAAGCAGTAAACAGCGTGCCCAGCTGAGAGGCCTGGCCATGGAGCTGGACACCATAATCCAGGTGGGAAAGAGCGGGATAAGCGACAGTCTGGTGGACTCCGTCAATGCGGCCTTGAAGGCCAGGGAACTGGTAAAGGGCCGGGTGCTGGAAAATTCCATGCTCACCGCACGGGAGGCCTGCGACGCCCTGTGCGAAAAGTGCGGCGCCGAGGGGGTCCAGGTGATAGGGACCAAGTTCGTGCTGTATAAGCGCAACGAGAAAGAGCCTAAAATAGTTCTGGTGAAGGACAAGAAAAAGACATGAAAATTGCCATATACGGCGGCAGCTTCAACCCGCCCCATCTGGGCCATGTGAAGGCAGCTGCCGCAGTCCGGGAACTGCTGGAGCCGGACAGGCTCCTGATAATACCCACCAATATCCCGCCCCACAAAGAGCTGGCCCAGGACAGCCCCGGCCCGGAGCAGCGCATGGAGCTGTGCCGCCTGGCCTTTGGGGACATCCCTGGAGCAGAGCTCTCGGACATGGAGATAAAGCGGGAGGGCCGCAGCTACAGCGCAGATACGGTGAGCATTCTGAGGCAGAAGTATCCCGGGGACCAGCTGTACCTGGTGATGGGCTCGGACATGTTCCTCAGCTTCTGCCAGTGGTACAAGTTCCAGTACCTGCTGGAAAACTGCGTGCTCACGGTGCTCTCCCGGGAGGAGGACGACCGGCGGGAGCTGGAGCAGTTCAAGGCGGAGCTGGAGGAGAAGTACTCGGCAAAGGCGCTGCTTCTCAGCCATGAGCCCCTGCCTATGAGCTCCGAGGAGGTGCGGGAGCGGCTGCGCCTGGGCCTGGGCTCGGAGCTGCTGCCGGAGGCTGTATACAGCGAGATAATACGCCGCCGCTACTATGAGGCGGAGCCGGAGCTGACCTGGCTGCGCCGCCAGGTGATACCCATGCTCAGCTCAGAGCGCATAGCCCATACCGCCGGCTGCGAGCACGAGGCGGTGCAACTGGCGAAGCTCTGGGGGGAGGACCCGGAAAAAGCCGCCGTGGCAGGCATACTCCACGATTCAACAAAGAATCTTTCTTACGATGAACAGTTGATATTATGCGATAAATATGGTATTATTCTCGACAACGCCCAGAAAGGAAATCCAAAGCTGCTCCACGCCATAACCGGGGCGGCCCTGGCGAAGGACCTTTTCGGAGTGTCGGAGGAGATAAGCCAGGCCATCCGCTGGCACACCACCGGCAAGCCGGATATGAATACCCTGGAGAAGATAATATACCTGGCGGACTATATAGAGCCCACCAGGGACTTTGAAGGGGTGGAGCGGCTGAGAGAGCTGGCCCATGAGGATCTGGACGCCGCCCTGGCTCTGGGCCTGGAAATGAGTCTGGAAGAGCTGCGCCGCCAGAACGTGGAGCCCCATAAGGACACGGTGGAGGCCTGCCTCTGGTACAACGGCCGGCAATGACTCTGCAGTTAAATTGAGTTCAAGATACAGACAGTGCGCCGCCGCATCACGGCGGCAGAATGGAGAATCAGATGCTTACTCCCGCCCAAATAGCAGCAATAGCCGCAAAAGCTCTGGACGATAAAAAGGCCAGAGACGTGAAAGTGCTGAAGACCACGGAGCAAACAGTTCTGGCCGACTACTTCGTCATCTGCAACGGCAGCTCCTCCACCCACATAAAAGCCCTGGTGGACGAGGTGGACAAGCAGCTGTCCGAGGCCGGCGAGCCCCCCATACGCCGGGAGGGCCTGCGTTCGGATATCTGGGTGCTCATGGACTTCGGCTGCGTCATCGTCCATGTGTTCACCGACGAGGCCAGAAAATTCTACAACCTGGAGCGCCTTTGGAGCGACTCAGAGGTGGTGGATATCTCATCCCTTCCCAGCCCCTGAGGCTGAAGCTCCCGGGCCCTGAGGGCCCGGGCTCCGCTTTGACCAAAATGGGGCGGCACCGGACAGATAATTCAGAAATTAGAAAAGGAAGAGTTGATCCATCATGAAATACGATTTTGCGAGAATTGAGAAAAAATGGCAGGATATCTGGGAAGAGCGCAAGCCCTATGCCGCCGTCACCGGCAGCGACAAGCCCAAGTTCTACGGGCTCATCGAGTTCCCTTATCCCTCCGGCCAGGGCCTGCACGTGGGCCATCCCCGGCCCTTTACCGCCATGGACATCGTCACCAGGAAAAAGCGCATGGAGGGCTACAATGTGCTCTTCCCCATCGGCTTTGACGCCTTCGGCCTGCCCACGGAGAACTACGCCATAAAGAACCACATCCACCCGGCCATCATCACCCATAACAATATCCAGAACTTCACCCGGCAGCTGAAGATGCTGGGCTACGGTTTTGACTGGGACCGCTGCGTGGACACCACCGACCCCAATTACTACAAGTGGACCCAGTGGATCTTCCTGCAGCTTTTCAAGAAGGGCCTGGCCTACAAGACCACCATGCCCGTCAACTGGTGCACCAGCTGCAAGTGCGTGCTGGCCAACGAGGAAGTTGTCAACGGCGTGTGCGAGCGCTGCGGCAGCGAGGTGGTGCGCAAAGAGAAGAGCCAGTGGATGTTGGCCATCACCAAGTACGCCCAGCGCCTCATAGACGACCTGGACGATCTGGACTATATCGAGCGGGTAAAGATCCAGCAGAAGAACTGGATAGGCCGTTCCACCGGCGCCGAGGTCACCTTCAAGACCACCTGCGGCGACGATATCGTGGTCTACACCACCCGTCCCGACACCCTCTTCGGCGCCACCTATATGGTCCTCTCCCCCGAGCACGCCTACGTGAACAAGTGGAAGGATATCCTCACCAACTGGGACGAGGTGGCCGCCTATGTGGACGAGGCCGCCCACAAGTCCGACTTTGAGCGCTCCGAGCTGAACAAGGAAAAGACCGGCGTGGAGCTGAAGGGCGTCAAGGCCATAAACCCCGTAAACGGCCGGGAGATCCCCGTGTTCATATCCGACTACGTCCTGGTCACCTACGGCACCGGCGCCATCATGGCCGTGCCTGCCCATGATGACCGCGACTGGGAGTTTGCAAAGAAGTTCGGCTGCGAGATCGTGGAAGTGGTCAAGGGCGGCAACATCGAAGAGGGCGCTTTCACCCTGAAGGACGACACCGGCATCATGGTCAACTCCGGCTTCCTGGACGGCCTGACCGTAAAGCAGGCCATCCCCGCCATGGAGAAGTGGCTGGAGGAGAAGGGCATCGGCGTGCAGAAGGTGAACTACAAGCTGCGCGACTGGGTCTTCTCCCGCCAGAGATACTGGGGCGAGCCCATCCCTCTGGTGAACTGCCCCAAGTGCGGCTGGGTGCCCCTGCCTGAGGAGCAGCTGCCTCTGGTGCTGCCCCAGGTGGAGAGCTATGAGCCCACCGACGACGGAGAGAGCCCCCTGAGCAAGATGACCGACTGGGTCAATACCACCTGCCCCTGCTGCGGCGGCCCCGCCAAGCGGGAGACCGACACCATGCCCCAGTGGGCCGGTTCCAGCTGGTACTTCCTGCGCTACATGGACCCCCACAATGACAAGGAGCTGGTGTCCAAGGCGGCGGAGAACTACTGGGGCCCTGTGGACTGGTACAACGGCGGCATGGAGCACACTACCCTGCACCTGCTATACAGCCGCTTCTGGCATAAATTCCTCTACGACATCGGCGTTGTCCACACCTCAGAGCCCTATGCAAAGCGCACCTCCCACGGCATGATACTGGGCGAAGGCGGCGAGAAGATGTCCAAGTCCAGGGGCAATGTGGTAAACCCCAACGACATCGTTGAGCAGTACGGCGCCGACACCATGCGCCTGCACATCATGTTCATCGGCGACTTTGAGAAGGCAGTTACCTGGTCCAACGAGGCCGTCAAGGGTTCCAAGCGTTTCCTGGACCGCTGCTGGAACCTGATGGATATCGCCAAGGAGGGGGAGGAGTCTCCCGCCAACGAGGCCATAATCCACAAGACCATCAAGAAGGTCACCGAGGATATCGACTCCCTGAAGATGAACACCGCCATTGCGGCCCTCATGACCATGGTCAACGAGTTCTACTCCAAGGGCCTGACCAAGGGCGACCTGAAGCAGCTGATGCTGCTGCTCTCCCCCTTTGCCCCCCATATGGTGGAGGAGATGTGGGAGCTCACCGGCTTTGCGGAGAAGTACGGCAAGATGGCCATGCAGATGCCCTGGCCCAGCTACGATATAACAAAG
This sequence comes from uncultured Oscillospiraceae bacterium, assembly GCA_944385125.1. Lineage (GTDB taxonomy): Bacteria > Bacillota > Clostridia > Oscillospirales > Oscillospiraceae > Limivicinus. The sequence continues at coordinate 13,122 of CALWVZ010000006.1, read as the reverse complement.
ACCCATGAGGCCGAGAAGGAGATGGCCGTGCAGGTAAACGGCAAGCTCCGCTCCACCATCGTTGTGCCCGTGGATTCTGAGGACCAGGCAGTCATCGACGCCGCCTGCGCCGACGAGAAGATAAAGCGCCAGATGGAGGGCATGGAGCTGGTGAAGACCATAGTTGTCAAAAATAAGCTTATCAATTTAATTCTTAAGCCTAAAAAGTGATTGTTGACAATTGGCTTTTCAGCCGTTATAATACTGATGTTAAAAGCCAATTTGTTGGCCCTTGAAGCGCCGCAAGGCGTATTTGGAGGGAGGGAAATAGATGTCTGAAATTTATGTCAAGGAAAACGAGTCTCTGGACAACGCTCTTAAGAGATTCAAGCGCAGCTGCGCTAAGTCCGGCGTTCTGGCCGACCTGAGAAAAAAGGAGTATTACCAGAGCCCCAGCGTGAAGCGCCGCAAAAAGTCCGAGGCCGCACGCAAGAACAAAAACAAGCGTTACTATTGATTTTTATAAATTTAATAGAATGCAAAAGGCAGTGCTTCAGAGCGCTGCCTTTTATATTTCCCGCCGCCGTGAACGGGAGCTTTCCCGCCCTGGGGGACATATTGCACCACCGCCCGGGGCTGCGTTTTGCCGCCGTTTTCCGGCGGCTTTTTTGCGCCCTGCCGGGCTATGTAATGTTTCGGTAAAATCTATGACTTATGTAAACCAAAATGATTAAATCTATTTTACATCTGCCGGATTTTGCTTTTTACAAAAAGAAACTAGAATTACAGGCGTGTCAGGAAGACACAGTGTGAATTATGAGGAAATGAAAGGAACAAAGAAAATGAAAAAGCTTATCGTTCTTACTTTGGTGGCCCTTATGGCTCTCACCATGATGGTGGGCTGCGGCGCTGAGGAGCCTGCCGCTGAGGAGGCCACTCAGGCCCCCGCCACCGAAGCTCCCGCAGAGGAAACACCTGCCGCCGAAGAGCTCTCCGGCACCGTCAACGTCAACGGCTCCACTTCCATGGCCGACGTGATCGCCGCTCTCACCGAGGGCTTTAACGAGATCAATCCCGACGTGCAGATCAACTACACCGGCAGCGGTTCCGGCGCCGGCATCGAGGGCGTCCTTGCAGGCACCTGCGACCTGGGCCTCAGCAGCCGTGCCCTCTCCGATGACGAGAAGGGACAGGGTGCTGTGGAGAACATTGTGGCCAAGGACGGCGTGGCCGTGGTCATCAATCCTGAGAATACGGTCACCGACCTGACTACCGAGCAGATCGCCGCCATCTACACCGGCGAAATCACCAACTGGTCTGAAGTCGGTGGACCCGACGCCGAGATAGCAGTCCTGGGCCGTGACAGTGCCTCCGGCACCCGCTCCGCCTTTGAGGAGATACTGGGCATTGAGGATGCCTGCGTCTACCTCAACGAGTACAGCTCCACCGGCGACGTCATTGGCAACGTGGCCTCCAACCCCAACGCAATCGGCTACGCCAGCCTCTCTGCCGTGGATGACAGTGTGGTGGCCGTGGCAGTCAACGGCGTGACTCCCACTGAGGAGACCGTAGCCGACGGCAGCTTCGCCATCCAGCGTCCCTTCGTGATAGTCACTGTTGAAGGCACTGAGCTCAGCGCCGCTGCCCAGGCTTTCCTGGACTACGCCATGAGCGCCGAGGTGGCGGACATCATCGCCGCCGCCGGAGCCGTCAGTGCAAACGGCTGATAAATAAGCCCGAGGAAATGGCAGCGGCCCCCACATATAGTGGGGGCTGTTGCCCTGTAAAGGTATGCGCCTGGCAGATGCAGGGATGTCTGCGTCACTGTCGGGCTGTAAGCTGGAAAGAGAGTGTGTCTTGAATCGAGCAATATCATTGAAAGGGGAAAAGGGTAAAATGGAACTGCCCCTCAAAACTGCCGCAGCGGAAAACAAGGCTTCTTCCGAGGCGGGAGCAGAAAGCCGCAGCTCCGGGGACATCCGGGGCAGACATGGCCTGAAGGATATGATGGAGCAGCTTATGAAGGCTGTTTTCCTTATCTGCGGGCTGGTGGCTGTGGGCTTTGTGCTGGTGATCTCCGCCTATCTTGTAATATCCGGCATCCCCGCCATCAGGGAGGTAGGACTGATACCCTTCCTTTTTGGCGCAGATTGGGACCCCGCTAATAAGAGCGGGAATCCGGCCTATGGCATTTTGCCCATGATACTCACCAGTATCTACGGTACTGCTGGGGCCATAGTCATCGGCGTGCCCATAGGCTTCCTTATGGCGGTGTTCCTCTCCAAGGTGGCCAGGCCCGGACCTGCGGCGGTCATCAGGGAGGTGGTGGACCTGCTGGCGGGCATACCCAGCGTGGTGTACGGCCTGGTGGGCATGATGCTGTTGGTGCCGGGGATACGGGTGCTCTTCGGCCTGCCCGCCGGGGACAGCCTGCTTGCGGCGGTGATAGTGCTGGCAATAATGATACTGCCCAGCATCATCTCGGTATCCGAGACGGCCCTCAAGGCCGTGCCCAAAGAATATGAGGAGGCCAGCCTGGCTCTGGGGGCCACGGAGCTGGAGACCTACTTCCGGGTTTCTGCCCCGGCGGCCAAGAGCGGCATAGCCGCCGCTGTGGTGCTGGGTGTGGGCCGGGCCATAGGCGAGGCCATGGCAATACTCATGGTGGCGGGAAACGTGGCAAACCTGCCGGGACTTTTGAAGAGCGTGAAGTTCCTCACCACAGCCATTGCCGGTGAGATGAGCTACGCCGGGGGGCTGCACCGCCAGGCCCTGTTTTCTATAGGCCTGGTACTCTTTCTGTTTATAATGCTGATAAATGCCCTGCTAAATCTGTTTTTAAAGAAGAGCGGGAAGGAGGACGGCTGAAATGGATAGAGAGCAAATGTCCATATGCTGTGGGCTGTCCCGCCGGCGGAGGGCTTATGACCTGAGCATGCGCTCTTTGCTGTATGCCTCTGCCGCAGTCATCTGTGCCTTGCTGGTTTTCCTGATAGGCTACATCCTTTTTCGGGGAATTCCCCATCTCAGCTGGCAATTTCTCTCCAGCGAGGAGAGCGTTATAAAGGGCATCGAGGGCATACTCCCCGCCCTGATAAACACCCTGTATGTGGTGATCGCCACGCTGATAATTGTGCTGCCTCTGGGTGTGGGCAGCGCCATATATCTGACGGAGTATGCAAGCAACAGGAAGCTGGTATCCGCCATAGAGTTTGCAACCGAGACCCTGGCGGGCATGCCCAGCATAATCTTTGCCCTGGTGGGCGTGATAGTCTTCTGCGAGTTTGCAGGGCTGGGCACAAGCCTGCTGGCGGGGGCCTTTTCCCTGGTGATGATGACTCTTCCCACTATCATCCGAACCACCCAGGAGTCCCTGAAAACAGTGCCCCAGAGTTACCGGGAGGGCTCTCTGGCCCTGGGGGGAGGTAAGTGGCACATGGTGCGCACCGTGGTGCTGCCCTCCAGCGTGGACGGCATTGTCACCGGCTGTATCCTGGCGGTGGGCCGCATAGTTGGTGAAAGCGCTGTGCTTATGTTCACAGCCGGCATGGGCATGCGTCTGGCAAAATATGGCCACAGCTTTGGCCAATTTTTTGAGAATCTTTTTGACAGCTCCGGCGCAACTCTCACGGTGGCCCTGTACAACTATGCCAAGGAGCGGGCCGATTTTGAGTCCGCCTTTGCCGTGGCTGTAGTGCTGCTGGCCATCGCCTTTGTGATCAACATCGCCGCCAAGCTGGCGGGCAGCAAGCTGAAAAAACACTGAGAGCAGGAGATACTGAAATGTGTGACAACAGCGAAAAAACGATTATCCAGTCCAAAAAACTCAACTTGTACTACGGTGAGAACCACGCCCTGAAAGATATAGATATAGAGATCCCGGTCAATCGGATCACCGCCTTGATAGGGCCCTCCGGCTGCGGCAAGAGCACCTTCCTGAAGACACTCAACCGTATGAACGACCTGGTGCCGGGAGTGAAGATAGACGGGCAGGTGCTCTACAGAGGCGAGGACATCTACGGCAGGGAGGTGGATGTGACCAGCCTGCGCAGACAGATAGGTATGGTGTTCCAGAAGGCCAATCCCTTCCCCATGAGCATCTACGACAATATCGCCTACGGACCCCGGACCCACGGCATAAGGAGCCGGGCCCGGCTGGACGAAATAGTGGAGCGCTCCCTGAGGGATGCGGCCATCTGGGAGGAGGTAAAGGACAGGCTGAACAAGAGCGCCCTGGGCCTCTCCGGCGGCCAGCAGCAGCGCATATGCATAGCCCGGGCCCTGGCGGTAGAGCCGCAGGTGCTGCTCATGGACGAGAGCACCAGCGCCCTGGACCCCATATCCACCTCTAAAATAGAGGAGCTGGCCATGGAGCTGAAAAACCGCTATACCGTGATCATGGTGACCCACAATATGCAGCAGGCCCTGCGTATATCCGACTATACGGCGTTTTTCCTGCTGGGGGAGCTGGTGGAGTTCGGGGATACCCAGACCATGTTCTCCAAGCCCGGGGACAAGAGGACGGAAGCATATATTACAGGGAGGTTCGGCTGATGAGAAACAACTTCGACAGGCAGCTGCGGCTGCTGGGCAGCGAGATGCGGGAGATGGGCGTCCTATGCGAGGATGCGATAGCCCTGGCCGCCAAGGCCCTTTCGGAAAACAGCAAGGAGCTGGCGGCCAGAGTGCCGCCCATCGCCTCGGCTCTGGACAGAAAAGAGCGGGACGTGGAGAATATCTGCCTCAAGCTGCTGCTGAGACAGCAGCCTGTGGCCGGCGATCTGCGGCAGATCTCCGCCGCCCTGAAGATGATAACCGACATGGAGCGCATAGGGGACCAGGCGGAGGACATCGCCGAGATAGTCTCCTCCATGGGTCCGGGGCCGGAGCCGGAGACGGAACTGCTCAGCGCCATGGCCCGCTCAGTCATTCGGATGGTCACCTCCAGCGTGGACGCCTATGTGAGCCAGGATATGGAGCTGGCCGGGAAGGTCATTGCCCAGGATGATGGAGTGGACGCTTACTTTGAAGAAGTGAAGAAAAGCCTGGTGGAGATCATAGTCAGGGAGCCGGACATGGGCGGCTACGCCCTGGACATGCTGATGATAGGCAAATACTTTGAGCGTATAGGCGACCATGCCACGAATATTGCCGAGTGGGTCATCTACTCCGTCACCGGCGAGCACAAGAGCGCAGAGTTGGCAACCGATTGAGCGTGCCAAATGCATCAGATTATGTAAACTAATATGGCAAAAAAATATCCCGCTGGGTTTTCCCGGCGGGATATTGATATTTCAGGGAAACGCTTTTACTGGATCTCCACCAGTTTGCCGATGACCACATAGCGGGCGTCGTCAAACTCGTAGGTGCAGGTGGACAGCACCACGATCTGGTCCTCTATGCCCACTTCCACATCGCTTTGGAAGGTGGACTCGGACTTTGCGCTCTCGATGTAGGCCAGGAATTGCTCTTCCTCGGCAAACTCAGTGGCGTAGACATAGGAGTCAGGCTCGGTGACAAGGCCGGCAAAAAGGTCCAGACGGAAGTTCTTTTCAGGGGTGCTTATGTAGAGGCAGGGGTGCTCGGGATAGTATTCGGCATCCCGGTAGTTGCGCAGGCTTGCGAACATGGAGCCGTCGTTCATGTTGTGGCCGTAGACTCTGGTGTTCTTGCCGGAGAAATCGGGAGCATCCAGGCAGTCGATGAATATGGTGCCGTTAGCGTTGTATTGACCGTTGAGCAGATGGTCAAGATAGGTGAAGTTATCCTCGGTGTGGGCGATGGGGTAATTGATAACGGTGTTGGGGGAATATATCCAACCGGCGGCCTCGGGGTTCTCAGCCTGGAGGGCAGCAAAGTCCACGCTGATGGGGGAGACCTCCACCTCTTCCTCTTCCACCTCCTCGCCTTCGGCGGGGGAGGGCTTGGGGCTAGTCTCGGTGGTGGTGACGTACTGCTGGCTCATTGCGGTATAATTTTCCTCGGCCACTTTGTAGCCATTGAGGGTACTTACGATTTTATAGGCGCTGAATCCGAACACGCACAGGAACACCAGGCACAGTAGGACCAGCACCAGCTTTATATTCTTGCTTATGACAATCGCCATCCTTCATTACAGATTGGCTACATTATAACTCAAGCTCTTGCAGAATAAAAGACGTAATTGTAAATTAATACTTAAGAATAATTAAGTATTTTCGGCAGAAGGCACATAATATCCCAGCGCCGCCGGCGCCGTCCCGAATCGGTGGGGAGATACATGACAAAAAATACCAATACGTATGGGAGACATGTTGACAAGGAAAATAAATGTGGTATAATAACTGAAAATTACGGCTGACAATGGGCGTCGGCCCGTCAGAGGCGGATGGAAGGACGCGGCTTTGGCTGCGTCTGTTTCTGTGTGTTCAGACCCTTTGCAGAGTGAGAATACTGAGGAGAGGATGCAGTATGAAGGATAACAATCTTAGCTTCAAGCTGGATAAGTACAGGGCTCCCAAGGGACAGCTGTTCTCCTTGGAGGGCCGTGCCTTTGATTTTGACAATGACAGATATAGTATTTTTCCCGGTTTTTGTGATGTGCATGTGCATTTCAGAGAGCCGGGATTTTCTTATAAAGAGACCATAGCCACAGGCTGTGCCGCAGCTGCTGCCGGCGGCTTTACTGCCGTTTGCGCCATGCCCAACCTGGACCCGGTGCCGGACAGCCGGGAGAACCTGGACAGGGAGCTGGAGCTCATAAACCGGGATGTCAGGGTAAAGGTGCTGCCCTATGCCGCCATCACCGTGGGTGAGAAGGGGGAGCGGCTTTCGGACATGGAGGCTATGGCCCCTTGGGTGGCAGGCTTTTCCGACGACGGCCGGGGCGTGCAAAGCGACGAACTCATGGAGCAGGCCATGCTCCGGGCAAAGGCCCTGGGCAAGCTCATCGTGGCCCACTGCGAGCTGAACTCCCTGCTGAAGGGCGGCTGCATCCACGACGGGGACTATGCCAGGGCCCACGGCCACAAGGGCATCTGTTCAGAGAGCGAATATGCCCAGGTGGAGCGGGACCTGAAGCTGGTGGAAAAGACCGGCTGCGCCTACCACGTGTGCCATGTGTCCACCAAGGAGAGCGTGGAGCTTATCCGCAAAGCCAAGGCCCGGGGCCTGGACGTGAGCTGCGAGACCGCCCCCCACTACCTGCTGCTGGACGACAGCATGCTCCAGGAGGACGGACGCTTCAAAATGAATCCCCCGGTGCGCAGCCGGGAGGACCGGCTGGCTCTCATAGAGGGTATAAAGGACGGCACCATTGAGATCATTGCCACCGACCACGCCCCCCACTCTGAGGCCGAGAAATCCCGGGGCCTGGAGGGCAGCGCCTTCGGCATCGTGGGTCTGGAGACCGCCTTCCCCCTGCTGTACACCAATCTGGTGCTCACCGGGGAGATAAGCCTGCAAAAGCTGCTGGAGCTTATGTGCTGGAATCCCAGGCGGCGTTTCAACATCCCCCTGGGGGATGAGTTCTCCCTGTGGGACCTGGGGGAGAGCTACAGGATAGACCCGGCGCAGTTCAAGTCCCTGGGCCGCTCCACGCCCTTCCAGGGCTGGCACGTGCGTGGCCGCTGCCAAATGACCGTATATAACGGCAAAGCCGTTTATATAAGATAAGCAACTGATATAAGCGAGAGTATTACGGAGGAACTGAAATGGCAAAAAGAACAGATATTAAGAAGATACTCATCATCGGCTCCGGCCCCATAGTCATCGGCCAGGCGGCTGAATTCGACTATGCAGGCACCCAGGCCTGCCTGGCTCTGAAGGAAGAGGGCTACGAGGTAGTTTTGTGCAACTCCAACCCCGCCACCATCATGACCGACACCACCATAGCCGACAAGGTCTATATGGAGCCTTTGACCCTGGAGTATATCGCCAAGATCCTCCGTTACGAGCGTCCCGACGCCATAGTCCCCGGCATAGGCGGCCAGACCGGCTTGAACCTGGCCATGCAGCTGGAGAAGAAGGGCGTTTTGAAGGAGTGCCGTGTGGAGCTGCTGGGCACCAGCAGCGAGAGCATAGAAAAGGCCGAGGACAGGGAGCTGTTCAAGGAGCTGTGCCAGTCCATAGGTGAGCCCACCATCCCCTCCCAGATAACCTACAGCCTGGAGGAGGCCAGAGCCGCCGCCAGGGAGATAGGTTATCCTGTGGTATTGCGCCCCGCCTTCACCCTGGGCGGCACCGGCGGCGGCTTTGCCAACAACGAGGAGGAGCTGGAGGATATCGGCAACAACGCCTTCAAGCTCTCTCCCGTGCACCAGGTGCTCATCGAAAAGAGCGTCAAGGGCTACAAGGAGATAGAGTTCGAGGTCATGCGGGACTCCAGGGACCACGCCATCACCATATGCGGCATGGAGAACGTGGACCCTGTGGGCGTGCACACCGGCGACTCCATAGTGGTGGCCCCCATCATGAGCCTGAACGAGCACGACCTGAAGATGCTCAACGACAGCGCAATAAAGATAATCCGGGCCCTGAAGATAGAGGGCGGCTGCAACGTGCAGTTTGCCCTCAACCCCAAGTCCAGCGAGTACTATCTTATCGAAGTCAACCCCAGAGTTTCCCGCTCCTCCGCTCTGGCCTCCAAGGCCAGCGGCTACCCCATAGCCAGGGTCACCGCCAAGATAGCCGTGGGCATGGCTCTGGAGGATATTGCCATCGCCAACACCAACGCCGCCTTTGAACCCAGCCTGGACTATGTGGTGGCCAAGATGCCCCGCTTCCCCTTTGACAAGTTTGCCACCGCCCCCAATGTGCTGGGTACCCAGATGAAGGCCACCGGCGAGGTCATGGGCATAGGCGCCAACCTGGAGGAGTGCCTGCTTAAATCCGTGCGCTCTCTGGAGATAGGCGTCTGCCACTTCCGCATGGCGAAGTTTGACTCCATGGAGACCCAGGCCATTTTGGACTATCTGGGCCAGTTCAGGGACGACGGTATCTTTGCCGCAGCGGAGCTGCTGCGCCGTGGCGTGAGCATAGATAAGCTCTATGAAGTGACCATGATTACCCCTCTGTTCCTGGAGTCCATAAAGAAGATAGTGGACATGGAGAAGACCCTGGCAGCAAATCCCGGAAACCGGGATATTCTCACCCGGGCAAAGAAGATGGGCTTCAGCGACAAATACATTGCCTGTCTCTGGAAGGAGAAGGAGCTGGATGTGTTCGAGCTGCGCCGTGAGATGAAGCTCTTCCCCAGCTACCCCATGGTGGACACCTGCCACACCAACGCCTATATCCCCTACTTCTACTCCTCCTACAGCAGAGAGAATTCCTCCCGCCTGGAGGACAGGAAGAAGATAGTGGTGCTGGGCGCCGGCCCCATCCGTATAGGCCAGGGCGTGGAGTTCGACTACTCCACCGTCCACGCCGTCACCACCATTAAGAAATCCGGCTATGAGGCCATCATCATAAACAATAACCCGGAGACCGTCTCCACCGACTACACCACCGCCGACAAGCTCTACTTCGAGCCCCTCACCCCCGAGGACGTCATGAACATCATAGAATTTGAAAAGCCGGAGGGGGTCATCGCCTCCCTGGGCGGCCAGACCGCCATCAACCTGGCCCAGCCCCTGATGGAGCGGGGGGTGAAGATAATCGGCACCGACTGCCAGGCCATAGAGCGGGCCGAGAACCGGGACAGCTTCGAGCATATCCTGGAGCAGCTGGACATCCCCCAGCCTGAGGGCCGGGCCGTCACCAACATAGAGGACGGCGTAAAGGCAGCCGAGAGCATAGGCTATCCCGTGCTGGTGCGCCCCAGCTTCGTGCTGGGAGGCCGGGCCATGCAGATAGTTGCAAACGAGCAGCAGCTGCGCCAGTACCTGAAGACCGCCGTGGAGGTGGACGTGGACAAGCCCGTGCTGGTGGACAAGTACATCATCGGCAAGGAGATAGAGGTGGACGCCATCTGCGACGGCAGGGACGTGTTCGTCCCCGGCATCATGGAGCTGGTGGAGCGCACCGGCATCCACAGCGGCGACTCCATAAGCGTATACCCCACCTTCTCCATCTCAGACAAGGTGAAGGGCATTGTCCTCCAGTACGCCAAGAAGCTGGGCCTGGGCATAGGCATCATCGGCCTGTACAATATCCAGTTCATCGTGGACAGAAGCGACAGAGTCTACATCATCGAGGTCAACCCCCGTTCCTCCCGTACAGTGCCCTTCCTGTCCAAGGCCACCGGCTACAGCCTGGCGGATATCGCCACCGAAGTCATCATGGGCAAGAGCCTGAAGGAGCAGGGCATATTCGATATCTACCCCAAGGAGAAGGACCGCTGGTACGTGAAGGTCCCCGTGTTCTCCTTCAATAAGATACGGGGCCTGGACGCCTATCTCTCCCCGGAGATGAAGTCCACCGGCGAGGCCATAGGCTATGACGACAAGCTGAACCGGGCCCTGTACAAGGCCCTCCAGGCCGCCGGTACCCACCTGCAGAACTACGGCACCGTGTTTGCCACCGTGGCCGACAAGGACAAGGAAGAGGCGCTGCCCCTTATCCGCCGCTTCTATGACCTGGGCTTCAACATAGAGGCCACCGAGGGCACCGCCCGCTTCCTGAAGGAGAACGGCATCCGTACCCACGTGCTGAAAAAGATAAGGGACGGCAGCAACGAGATACTGGAGTCCCTGCGCCAGGGCCATATCGCCTATGTCATCAACACCCAGGACCTGGGCTCCATGGGCCAGCTGACCGACGGCTTCAAGATACGCAGCGCCGCAACGGAGAATAACGTCACCATGTTCACCGCCCTGGACACCGTGAGAGTGCTGCTGGATGTGCTGGAGGAGACCACCCTTCGTATCTCCACCATAGATTCCTGAGGAGAGCCATGAAACAGGGAAAGTTTGAAATAGTGGAAAACCTCCCCCTGGCAAAGGACATCATGTCCCTGCGCCTGGGGGGGGATACCGGAGCCATAGTGCGCCCGGGCCAGTTCGTGAATATACAGGTGGAGGGCTGCTTTCTCCGCCGCCCCCTCTCCGTCTGCGACTGGGACGGAAGCGGCTTCACCGTGGTGTACCGTATCCAGGGCCGGGGGACCGAGCTGCTGTCCCGGATGAGAGAGGGCAGCCTGGACGTGCTCACGGGCCTGGGCAACGGCTTTGATACCGCCCTGGCCGGAGACGCTCCGCTGCTCATTGGCGGCGGCATGGGCTTCACCCCTCTTTACTCCCTGGCAAAGACCCTGATAAAAGAGGGCAAGAGGGTCCGGGTCATCCTGGGCTTTGCCTCAAAGGAGCAGGCGGTGTATGTGGACAAGTTCCGGGCCCTGGGCTGTGAAGTCAGCGTCTGCACCGAGGACGGCAGCCTGGGCATAAAGGGCTATGTGACAAAGGCCATGGAAGGCCTCAGCTACAGCCATTTCTATACCTGCGGCCCGGAGGCCATGTTCAAAGCCGTCAGCGACTGCTCCGTCACTTCCGGCCAGTTCAGCTTCGAGCAGCGCATGGGCTGCGGCTTTGGAGCCTGCATGGGCTGCTCCTGCGAGACCCTGTATGGAGTAAAGCGTATATGCAGGGAGGGCCCGGTGCTTGTGAAGGAGGAGATAAAATGGCGGACATGAGAGTCTCCCTCTGCGGAATAGAGCTGGATAATCCCGTGATTCCCGCCAGCGGAACTTTCGGATATGGCTATGAATTTGCGCAGATATATGATATAAATGTATTGGGCACCTTTTCCTTCAAGGGTACCACCAGGGAGCCCCGCTTCGGAAACCCCACTCCCAGAATCGCCGAGTGTACCGCCGGCCTTATAAACTCCGTGGGACTTCAGAATCCCGGAGTGGATAAGGTCATAGAGGAGGAGCTGCCGAAACTGGCCAAGGTTTTTCATAAGAAAGTTATTGCCAATGTCAGCGGTTTTTCCGTAGAGGATTATGTGTACAGCTGCGAGAAGCTGGACAAGTGTGAGCAGGTGGGCTGGCTGGAAGTGAACGTCAGCTGCCCCAATGTCCACGGCGGCGGCATGAGCTTCGGCACCTGCCCGGAGGCGGCGGCGGAGGTCACCAGAGCGGTGAAGGCCGTGTGCCGCAAGCCGGTGATAGTGAAGCTCAGCCCCAACGTCACCGACATCGTGTCCATTGCCCTGGCCTGTGAAGAGGCGGGGGCCGACGGTATAAGCCTTATAAATACCCTCCTGGGTATGCGCATAGACCTTAAGACCCGGCGGCCCGTGGTGGCAAACCGCACCGGCGGCTTTTCCGGCCCGGCAATTTTCCCCGTGGCCCTGCGCATGGTGTACCAGGTGGCCCAGGCGGTAAAAGTGCCGGTCATCGGCGTAGGGGGAGTTTGCCGGGCCGAGGACGTGATAGAGATGATGCTGGCAGGGGCTACCGCCGTGGAAGTGGGGGCCGCCAACCTGGCAAGTCCCTTTGCCTGCCGGGACATCATAAAAGAGCTGCCCGCAGTTATGGAGAAGTACGATATCAGTTCATTGAGAGATATAATAGGAGGAGCGAAGGTTGAAACATTGTAATTTAAGTACCATTCCAAAAAAGGGCGCACAAAATCAAGCTCACTAAAAGCGAGCTAAAAAACAAGAAATGCTTGAAGTCTAAGATGCTGGTGGAGCAGTCACTAAGTACCCTTGCCGTTGTAGGATGAAGACGGCTTCTTCCACAGAAACCTCACGGTGTGCAGGTGGCCGGTCGCCCTTTCGGTAGAGTTCAGGGTTGTACGGTTCGTTCTTCTTGAGCATATTGTAGATAGCCGTAAGGAGCATTCTGGCAATGGCAATAATGGCTTTCTTGTGCCCTCGGCGCTTTTTGAGAGCCAGGTAGCGATTACGGACTTCCGGGAACTGCTTGGTACGAATGGCACAGAGGGCACACTGAACAAGCAGTGGCTTGATGTAAGCACCGGCCCGGCTGATTCTGGTGGTTTTCTTCTTTCCAGCACTTTCGTTGTTCTGTGGCGTAAGACCAGCCCAAGAGCAGAGATGCTTCGAGGTGGGGAACACGGACATATCCACTCCGATCTCAGAAATGATGCCAACAGCGGCAAAGGATTGGATACCCGGCGCCATCCCGTAGTTGGCGAATATCCGCAGGAGGGATAAAACTCCCGGCGACAAGGTCGTGCTTGAAGATGTCTGCGATCC
>CALWVZ010000005.1 GCA_944385125.1 uncultured Oscillospiraceae bacterium | reverse complement strand
TCATATACAAACATTTCTTATACCTCCATCTTGCTCTGGTAGTCCCAGGGCCAGGGCTCTTTCAGCCAGTCATAGCACTTGGCGCCAAGCATATCCTCCTGGGATACGGGGCCGAACTGCTTAGCGTAGCGGCTGCGGGCTTCCTTTTTTAGGGCAAGAAAAGTCTGGTACATGGCAAAAGCTTCGCTGTCGTCACAGTGGGTATCCAGATAGAGCTCCAGCTCGTCGGCCACAAAATCAATGGCCATAAGCTCCGTCATCGGGCAGGCCTGAAGATCGTCGTTCACTATATTCATAAGCGGCAGGTCCAGCCCGGGGAACAGAGTGCCCCGGGACAGGGCCTCTATGCTCTCATAGCTGGGGCTTGCGCTGTCCTGCAAGGGCACATAGGCCATGGCCAAAGGCGCATTTCCCGGCAGTGAGCCGCATTTATAATCCATTCTGTTTTCTTTTCTATCCAATTTTATTCCTCCAGTTTATACTAGGGGGGACCTCAAGGCATATTATGCCAAAAGCCGGGATATTGTTAAAGGCGCCGGAAAGATCCGGCGCCTTTAGGCATCACATCATATTTGCTTGCCGCCGCATTTCTGAACGGCCTAGGCTTCATTTTATCATTTCCTCAAACTCGTCTTCACTGATTATCTTCACGCCCAGGCTCTCTGCTTTGGTGAGCTTGCTGCCGGCGTTTTCCCCGGCAAGGACATAGCTGGTCTTTTTAGATACCGAAGATGACGCCTTGCCACCGTAGCTCTCAATGATCGCTGTGGCCTCCTCCCGGGTAAAGCGGCTGAGGGCGCCGGTGAGGACGAAGACCAGGCCCGCAAAGCGGTCGTCCTTCTTCTCCTCTTTACTGATAAAGCTGACTCCGGCACGGCGCAGCTTTTCAATAAGGTCTCTGGACTGGGGATTTGAGAACCAGTTAATGATAAATCCGGCAGTTATCTCCCCGATATCCGGTATGGCGGTGAGTTCCTCCTCCCCCGCCGCCATCAGGCTGTCCAGGTCGCTGAAGTGGGAGGCCAGGACCTTGGCCGCCTTCTGACCAACCTGCCTTATGCCGAAGGCACACAGCAGACGGGCAAGCCCTGCTTCCTTGCTGTTTTCTATTGCCTGCATAAGATTTGCGGCGGACTTATCCCCCATGCGCTCCAATGCTGCCACCGCCTGGGCATCCAGATAATACAGATCGGAAGCGTCCTTCACCATGCCATTGTTGATGAGGCTCTCACACACGGAGATACCCAGGCCCTCAATATCCATTGCCTCCCGGGAGGCAAAGTGGGCGATGTTCCGCAGCCGCTGAGCGGGACATTCGGGGCTGGTGCAGCGCAGTGCCGCACCATCCTCATCCCGTACTACCGGGGAACCGCATTCCGGGCAGACAGAGGGCATCACATAGGGCTCTGTCCTCTCGGGTCGCTTAGAGATATTTACCGACAGCACCTCCGGGATAATCTCACCGGCCTTTTGCAGCAGCACCGTGTCCCCAATACGCAGGTCGAGGCGGTCGATATTGTCCTGGTTGTGGAGGGTGGCGGCAGACACTGTAGTGCCTGCAAGGCGCACCGGCTCCACTATGGCCTTGGGGGTGAGCACCCCTGTACGGCCCACCTGGACCACTATGTCCAGCACACGGCTCTCCTTCTTCTCCGGGGGGTATTTAAAGGCTACAGCCCAGCGGGGAGCCTTGGCAGTACTGCCCAAGGTATTGCGCTGGCTGAAGGAATCCAGCTTGATGACAGCCCCATCCATATCGTAGGGCAGTTCTCCCCTATTCTCTCCCAGCCACTGTATCCGCTCCACACAATCTTTTATATTGTCATAGCGTTTATAGGGCACTACTGGGAAGCCCATCTCCCGCAGGGCATCCAGACTCTGGGCATGGCCTATATATTTATCATCGGAACTGTACTGGAGATTGAAACAAATGATGTCCAGCTTACGGGAGGCGGCAACCTTGGGGTCCAGCTGACGCATGGAGCCGGCGGCGGCGTTCCTGGGATTGGCCAGAAGGGGCTCCCCCTTCAGCTCTCTCTGGGCATTCAGTTCCTCAAAAACAGCTTTGGACATGTATACCTCACCCCGGACTATAAGCCGCTCCGGGGCATTCTCTATATGCAGAGGCAGGGAGCGGACGGTGCGCAGATTCTCTGTCACATTCTCTCCTGTGATACCGTCGCCCCGGGTGGCGCCCCGGACAAAAACGCCGTTTTCATACTCCAGAGACATGGACAGTCCGTCTATTTTTGGCTCCACCGAATATCTTTGATGCCCACCGAAGACTGCGTCCATCCTCTCGCCGAAGGCAAAGAGCTCATCGTAAGAGAAAACGTCCGTTAGGCTCTCCAGAGGCACCTGGTGCTGCACAGGCTCAAATTTGGATAGAGCTGCGCCGCCTACCTTCTGAGTGGGCGAATCAGGGGTAATGAGCTCCGGGTGCTCCGCTTCCATGGCTTTCAGCTTCTGCATGAGCATATCGTACTCATAATCGGATATCACCGGGGCGTCTTCCACATAATAGAGCCTGTTGTGCTTTTCCAGTTCCCGACGAAGGGCTGTAATTTCCTTTTGTATGTCCATTTCGATCCTGCCTTTACTGCTGAAGGTTCAAGTAGGTGTCAGGCACGTGGCCCACGACAATGGTATCTGCTATCAGGACTTCCGTCACTACCTGGGCCGATTCCGTGCCCCAGGGGACGAGGATGTCTATATCCACTATTACTTCCAAATTTATCTGATGCTTGGTCTGATTTATTCCTGCGCTTACAATACTGTTGTTAAACTCCACTCTTGAGGATGTGAGGACAACGATCTGCACCGGTATGTTTGGTCCTCTGCCCATGAGCAGGCTGACGCCGGTGAGGTTTCCTGCCGGGATACCAATCTCTATGGTGCGATTTTCCGTCACTCCAACGACCCTGTGGAGGATCTTGGCCGAGAGGGCGTTTATCCGGGCCATATTGCTGCTCACCGCAGTTATCTCCCCGGTATCCGATTTCTCCATGTCTACAAAATAGTCGCCGCTGTAATCGTCCTCTGCCATTATATCCAATATGGCGTTATTTATCTGAACGGTGACTATATCACTGGCATCGGAGACGGCTATCTGGGACGATAGGTCTTTAAGAAAAATTGCTGCCGCCGCAAAAAACAGGCAGAGCATTGCCAGGGCCAAAAGCAGCGCCAGCGGAAGGCTTCTTCTTGTTTTGGCCGCTGAGGACAGGCCGGTGGAATATACATATCTTGAAGTCCGCTTAAAGGGTCTTCTATAGCGCATGGAGACACCTCCCCATGCATTATATGTTTATTTATCCTCCAACATGGCACTTACCGCCATCATTATTCCCAGCTTGCCGGATTCGTAGGTAAGCCCGCCCTGCATATACACGGTGTAGGGCTCCCGCATTGGGCCGTCGGCTGAGAGCTCAATGGATGAGCCTTGAACAAAACTGCCTGCCGCCATTATGACCGGGCAGTTGTAGCCCGGCATGGGCCAGGGCTCCGGGGTCACATAAGAGTCCACGGGAGCTCCCGCCTGTATTCCCAGACAGAAACATTTCATGTTCTCCGGGGAGCCCAGCTTTACCATCTGGATTATATCGGAACGCTTTTCCTCGACGCTCGGGGAGCTCTCCAGGCCCAGCTCTTCCATCATTGCGGCGCAGAACACCGCCGTCTTCAGCGCCTGGGCCACGATATGGGGAGCCATAAAAAGTCCCTGGAACAGCAGCCGGTTATTGCCGAGAGTTGAACCGCACTCCCCTCCTATGCCGGGAGTGGTCAGGCGCATGGCAGCTCTGTCCACCAGCTCCTTTTTGCCGGCAATATATCCGCCGGTAGGGGCCAGGCCTCCGCCGGGGTTTTTGATAAGGGAGCCGGCTATGATATCCGCCCCCACATGGCTGGGCTCCAGCGTATCGGTGAACTCGCCGTAGCAGTTGTCAACCATGATCTTTACCTTGGGGTTTGCCTCTTTTACGCAGCGGCATATTTTGGCTATCTCCTCCACGGACAAGGCTTTCCTGTCCTCATATCCACGGGAACGCTGTATCATAACGGCGCTGACCTTGGGGTCCGATGCGGCCTCGGCTATGGCCTTATAATCCGGCTCGCCTTCCGGCGTCATATCCACCTGGGCATAGTCAATGCCGTAAAACTTCAAAGAGCCGTGTTCAGCTCCATTTATACCTATGGCAGTGCGCAGAGTGTCATAGGGTATGCCGGTAGCGGCCAGGATAGTATCTCCAGGCTTTACCAAGGCATACATGGCGGCGCTGAGAGCGTGGGTGCCGTTTACAAAGCCTATGCGCACCAAGGCTGCCTCGGTGCCGAAAATCTGAGCGTATATCTTATCCAGGGTATCTCTGCCCAGGTCGTCATAGCCATAGCCGGTGGTGCCGGCAAAGCAGGCATCGGATACCCTATTGTCCTGAAAGGCCTCCATCACCCGGCGGGTATTCACTTCCGCCACAGCGTCAATTGCATCGAAACGGGGTTTTATCTTTTCCTGGGCCCGACGGGCCATATCGTATACTTCAGGGCGTATATCGGATATCTTCATTTTATTTCAGCTCCATTACTATCTCTTTAAAGTATTTGCCCCGCTCCATAAAATTCTTGAAGCGGTCAAAGGCGGCGCAGGCGGGTGAGAGCAGCACTATGTCACCTTCCCGGGCGGCTGCGGCTGCGGCCAGCACAGTTTCCTTGAAATCGTCGATTGTCTCCACCTGAAGGCCGGAGTTTTCATAATACCTGGATGCAATTATCGCCGCCTTAATTTTTTCGGCTGTGGCCCCGGTCAAAAATACTCTCTTTGACAGCAGGCACAGTTCATCTCCCAGACCATCGAAACTAAGGTGCTTATCATAGCCCCCGGCTATGACTATGGGCTTGGTCTTCAAAGCATGCAGCCCCGCTGAGGTCCTGGTGGGGCTGGTGCCTATGGAGTCGTTTATGTAGGTGACGCCCCGGAGCACTCTCACCTGCTCCAGACGGTGTTCCACTCCGGCAAAGGTCCTTGCCACCCGGGCGCAGATCTCGTCATCCACTCTGCCTTCCACGGCGGCAAAGGCCGCCAGATAGTTCAGGAGATTGTGCTCCCCGGGCAGCTTTATCTCGGAGGCCTTCATCACTAGGCGGCGCTGCCCGCCGGAGACTCTGTATATTACGCCTGCACTGCACAGAGCTCCGTTTTCCACCTCTCCCCTGTCGGTAAAGTAACTTATAGAGGAGTTGGCACGGGAGGCATAATACTTGCTGTGGCTGTCGTCCAGATTCAGTATCAGACGCCGGTCTTCTTCCTGATTTATGAAAATGTTCAGTTTTGCATCCATATAGTCCTGAAAGTCTTTATGCTTATCCAGGTGGTTGGGACTGAGATTTGTTATAACGGCTACGTCAGGACAGCAGCTCATGCTGTGCAGCTGGAAAGAGCTGAGCTCCAGGACAGCGATGTCCCCGGGCCCGATCTCCCCGGTCTCACACAGCAGCGGATGGCCGATGTTGCCCCCCAGGTGGACATTATAGCCGGCGGCTTTCAGCAGCTCGGAGATTATTGTGCTGGTAGTGGTCTTGCCGTCGCTGCCGGTAACGGCTATTATAGGGCAGGGACAGAGGGCCATGAACACCTCCATCTCTGAGGTAACTACGCTGCCCCGGGCCTTGGCCGCCTCCAGATGGGGGTCAAAGGGCATAAGTCCCGGGGTGCGGAAGATTATATCCTGATCAAGGTCTTCCAGGTAATCTTCCCCCAGCTTCAGCTGAGCGCCCATGTCCAGAAGCTTCCGGCCCTCGTCGCCCATCTCCTCCAGGCTGCGCCTGTCACAGGCGGTGACATGGCAGCCGCTTTTCAAAAGCAGCTCCGTCAAGGGTTCGTTGCTCACGCCTATGCCTATTACGGCTATGCGCTTATCCTTTAGGCTGCCTATATATTCCCTGAGTGTCATTTAAACACCTCGCATTTTTTATTCAATCTATAATATTATATAGCTTTTCTCTCCGCTTTACAAGAAAATTTATTGACTTGCCGGGATAAAATGGTTACAATAAGCCAATGAGCAGGCCGAACGACCGCGGGCATAAGGCGAAAGCCTGTGCATGAGGAAAGTCCGGGCTCCACAGGGCAAGGATAACGGGTAACGCCCGCCAGGGGTGACCCTCGGACAAGTGCAACAGAGATATACCGCCGTCAGCTTAAGTCTGGCGGTAAGGGTGGAAAAGTGAGGTAAGAGCTCACTCGTCCCATGGAGACATGGAGATGCTGTAAACTCTATCCGGAGCAACACCGTGGGAGGACATATGGCCGGCCCGGCCGTCCTCAGGAGGTGGCTTGAGCCCGCCGGCAACGGCGGGCCTAGATAGATGGTCGTTTTTAACAGAACCCGGCTTACAGGCCTGCTCATCCACAACTAAACGAGCCGCCTGCCAAGGCAGCAAAAAGACAGCAGAGCATTTTGTCTCTGCTGTCTTTTGTCCTTTGTCCTCACTCCACGGCGGCAATGCGGTTCTTTCTCTCGCTTCTCAGTACCAGCTCGGGGATGATGTTGTTTTCCGACTCGTAAAGATAGTTGGACAGGTATTTGAATCCGTCCTCAGTCTCCATCACGGTAAGCTCATGGGTGAAGGCGCAGTCGGTGCCGTAGGCCGGATAGACTGCATCCACCTTCATGGTGATGCTGCCGTCGGAGTTGTACCAGTAATCCGTCACTTCAGGACTGGGGACCTTGGGAGTTATATTGTTGTAATACTTCTGGGCGGTACCCAAGACATAATAACCGCCGTAAGAGGAATTGTCGTCGGAAAGCCATCGGAGGGTATCCACATCTATATCAAAATAGCTGCATATAACTTCCTGGAACTGTTCATAGGGCGCAATGTACAGGTCGCTGTCCGGGACAGTTTCAAAACCTGCAATGTAGCCCATGTTGCTGCCGGTCAGAGGCACGGTGCCGTAATAGCGGCTATAAAGGATCGGGAACAAGCTGTTGAAATCCAGCTGACCGAAGTCTGAGGTGCTCCAGGTGCAGGTAAAGAGGTTATTCTCCGAGTAGGCCTGAGCGCCCATATATTTTTCTGCCAGCTGCCGCAGGGCATCGTCATAGGGCGTAAGCCGCAGAAAGGTATAGGCATTGCCGTTCACCGCCCATGTCGAACCGCCGGAGCCGGAATCTCTGGTGCATATGAGCCAGCCTTTGGCCGTGAGCTCCAGCTTTGTGAGGGCATACTGGCCTGTGGAATATACATTGGCCTGGCCCTTGTCATCCCAGTCAACGGAAACTGTCGTAACGGAGGCAACGGTGTTTTTATAGGCCAGATTATTTGCATGGAGCGTCCCGTCGGAGTGCACTACATAGTAGCAGGCTTCCCCCTCAACACCGGCATTGACGGCATTGCCAAAATCTATAAGAGGCTGAGCGTTTTGCACATTGAGGTTCCCGAAATAGTCTACCGCAGTATATCCGGCGGCTCCCAGAGCGTTGAGCATCTGGGCTACGGTCTCCTCTGAAAGGACGACATTGGAAGATGAACCCTTGTCTGCGGCTTGATAAACCTCTCTGGTGGATTCCATTGCAGCAAGAGCATTATCTTTATATTCCCTCAACTTAGCGTCGGATATAGGCTCAAGGGGTATAGCTGTAGGCTCTGCGCTCTGCTCCGGGGAAGGCTCTGCAGCCTCCGCCGTTGCCACAGGAGCGGCAGGGGGACTTTCCTTTTTATCGTCAAGGCTTATGAGCCAGGTGACAAGCCCCACGCTCAGCGCCAAGCAAAGCAAAAAAACTACTAATCTTTTGTTCATTTTATCCTCCATGGGAGAATAGCTTTTTCCGTCTCTCCTGGATATGCTTACCCTAGCATAGTTTCCCATGAATGTCAAATCAAAGGCCAGAACAGCCCCGCCTCCCGAAGAGGCGGGGCTGAAGAACGCATATGGGTTTTATTCGCCGTCTTCCCAGTTGTGCCAGACATTCTGGACATCGTCGTTGTCCTCGAACATATCCAGCATTTTCTGCATGTTCTTGATATCGTCCTCATTGGTGAGCTTGATGTAGCCGTTCTGGGGCAGCATCTCCACCTGAGCGGAAAGCAGCTTATATCCGGCAGCGGTAAGGGCATCGGAAACGGTGGCCACGTCGTCAACGCCGGTGTATACTGTCATGACCTCGCCTTCCGCCTCAAAGTCGGAAGCGCCCGCTTCAAGAGCATCCATCATAACTGTATCCTCATCCAGCTCCTCGTCCTCGTTGTCGATAACGATAACGCCTTTCTTGTCAAAGGACCAGGACACGCAATTGGCGGCGCCCATGTTCCCGCCGTACTTATCGAAGTAGTGGCGCATCTCGCCGGCGGTGCGGTTGCGGTTGTCAGTCATGGTCTCCACTATGACGGCAACGCCGCAGGGGCCATAGCCCTCGTAGACGATCTTTTCGTAGTTCTCGGTATTGCCTGCGCCCATTGCTTTGTCTATGGTGCGCTTGATGTTGTCGTTAGGCATGTTGGCGGCCTTGGCCTTGGCAATGACGGCAGCCAGCTTGGAGTTGCTCTTGGGGTCCCCGCCGCCGCCTTCCTTCACCGCAACTATCATTTCACGGGCGATTTTTGTAAAAGCCTGGGCACGTTTTGCATCCGCTGCGCCCTTGGTCTTTTGTATGTTGTGCCATTTGGAATGTCCTGACATTATTAACAGCTCCTCTTATGTGCTTTGCATTGAAAATTATCGACTGATATTTTACCACAGAGACATTTATATGGCAAGAAAAATTTAATTACAGCGCCTTGGGTATCAGCAGAAGCTTGCCGGAAATATCCTCCTCCAGCTCGTTCATGGCTCTTATACCCTCTATGCTGGAGTGGTAAGTTTTCGCCAGCTCCCATAGGCTTTCTTTGCCCACCCTCACCAAGGTCACGGAGGGGTATTTCCCGGTATCAAAGGCGGCCTCCTCGTCCAGCTCCACGGCTCCGACTTTTTTGAATTCCACGCTGTCGCTCACCATGCACTGGAATTCCGCCGAGATGTGGCCGTCTATAAACTGCCCGTCAGGGCGTAGATATACGTCAGCCATGCGGGCGGAACATATCTTCATATTCTCCCTGGCGCCCTCGCCCTCCATATTTATCACCCGGTGCACCGAGGAGAGAAGAGAATTGGCATCCCTGTACAATATATCTATGCCCAGCTCTGCTTTCAGTTTGCCCTGTTCCATGGAATATCCGCTGAGGCTGACAAAGGCGCTGAGCACATCCGAGCAGTCCTCCGTGACGTTGATTCGCTCGTCGGCGCTGAGCTTGAGCTTCTGGATGCCGGACACCATGCTGAACTGGCAGCTCTGCATGTCGCAGCTCACCGGCATACGGTTACTGTATATATCCGCCACATAGCCGATGCTTCTCCGTCTGCGGGAGACAAGCTGTATCACTGCATGTATTTCGCAGTCCAGGGCCTTGTCGTTACTTATCGTATTTATTATATCGAAATATGCGGAAGTGAGCTCTATATTCAGCCAGCAGTTATCCATCCCTTCCTCAGCTATATCTATTATCTGGGAAAATGGAGTGGAGAATTCTGTTTTTACTGGATAATTCACCTCTTCCGACAGATAACAAAGGGACACTAAGGCGCTGCCCTTTATTATAAGCTTTGTGCCTATCAGCTGCTTGTCGGATACCAGGAACTCCACAGCTTGAGATACAAGACGGCTGGGGGCAGGCTTGCCGCCGGGAAAGCTGAACTGCTCGTTTATTCCAAAGGTCTTTTCACAGGCTGCATTGACCAGCATCAGTTCGCAGCTCTCATATTTGGCGTGGAGCCCTTCTCCACTGTCCTGGGGCAGACAGGTGTCCGTCACCAGGCTCTCCTGCCTGTAGCAGCTCAGTTCTCCGGCAAGTTCGAAGGTCACAGAAACTTTCCTGGGGTTCACCACTCTTGCCTCGCAGTTTATTATGCTCAGCTCTACCTGGGCTACAGTATCCTGCTGTATTTCTGGGATCTCATACTCAAGGCTGAAGCTTTTTGTCAGGCGTACAAAGGAGACTTTGCTCTGGTCCTCCGTTATATAGAGCAGCGAGGCTGTGGCCTCCCCCGTCACCGTAACGCCCCGGGACGTCAGGTCCTTGCTTTTGAGCATCACGCCGGTATGCACTGAGGCCAGCTTGCCGATGTCATCGTCGGTGTCAGGCACCACGCTCTCGGCGCTCTCCTGTATCCGCTTGGTCTGATGGTGTACTTCCCTGTAAATGTTTACCGTTTTATTCTCAAAGCTTATTTCCATACCTTTACGCTCCTTGCTGCACAGTTTGTACAACATATGGCCGGGATCTCATGATTATTACTTGAATCTGGCAAGCAGTTTTGAGAGAAATCTCGGCAGTTTGAAAATGTATACCTTCATACCTTATACCTCCCTGTCAGCAGCAGCGGATGAACCATATGCCTGCGCCTATAAGCACCGCTGCAAGAATAAACCACCAGAAGTCCGTAGGCAGGACAAGAGCCAGGAATATCACGATGCCCGCTATTATTGCCCCGCAGCCAAGATAGTTTTTGCGTCCCTTATGCATAAAGCTCTCCCCCCGCCGATGTATTCTCTACATCATACGCAGGGGAAGAGCTTTTTAGACTTTATTTTTCGCTTACCGTACAGAGGACCCATGGCTGCGGCCAGATCAGCCCTGGTCCTTAAGCTCCCAGGACTTGTGCTGAGCGCTGAGTTCATAAAGGCGCACATAGGAGCGGTAGCGGCTGGGCATCAGTTGTCCCTGTTCCAGGGCCTCCCTCACAGCGCAGCCCGGCTCTTTGAGATGGGCGCAGTCGCTAAAACGGCAGCGGCCTATGTAGGGTTCAAAGTCGATGAAGTCGTATTGAAGCTGCTCCTTGGGTATGGGATTCATCATCTCCACATCAAAGGAGGCAAAGCCGGGGGTATCGGCTACATAGGTGTCTGCTCCCAAGGAATACAGTTCCACATGGCGGGTGGTGTGCTTGCCCCTGCCCAGCTTTTCGCTGACTTCTCCTGTAGGTATATTTGCTCCCGGCAGAAGCCTATTCAGAATGCTGGACTTACCCACGCCTGAGTTGCCGGTAAAGGCGCAGATGCTTCCCTTTATGGCATCCATAAGCTCAGCCATGCCATCTCCCGTCTCGGCGCTGGTGCGGATGGAGGTAAAGCCCGAGGAGGAATAGATCTTATACAGTTCCTCTCCCGAGTCAATATCGCTTTTATTTACGCAGATTATAAGCCGGCAATCGGCCTGCGCCGCTATCACCGAAACTCTGTCCACCAGGAAGGGATCGGTAACCGGGTTTGTATTTGCGGCCACAAACACCATGGTATCTATATTGGCCACTGCCGGACGGATAAACCAGTTGCGCCGCTCCTGTACACTGTCTATACGGCCGCGGCCCTGGGGATCGAGACTGCAAAGTACTCGGTCTCCTACCAGGGGGGAGGTCCCGTCCAGGCGGAAGCGGCCCCTGGCCTTGCATTCCAGAAGCCCCTGCCCTGTGGTCACATAATAAAAGCCGCTGAGCGCTTTGGTTATAACGCCTTCAGTCATAGCTTTTCAGCCCTCCGGCCCGGAGGACACACGAAGATATATCTTGGAATGCTCTTCGATGTCCGTAAAGGCGTCTACACTCTGGCCAATCACCGTTCCTGCGTCCAAGTCGCTGCGGAGAAACTCCGAGCTCCCAAAGCTCAGTCCGCAGCTCTCCAGCTTGGAAATGGCCGCCTCCTCGGAAAGGCCGATAAGGTTAGGCATCTCTACATAGCTTATGTTGGGTCCGGCGCTGACAGTGACATACACGGTGGAGCCGGAACTGAGCTGCTCGTTAGCGGCTGGGCTCGTGCTGATGACATAGTCCTTGGTGACGCTGTCGGAGGTGGCATTTTCAATATCCACCAGGAAGCCGGCCTGCTGAAGGCGGTTGACGGCCTCCCTGTAATCAATGTTCACCACATCCGGCACAGGGCTGAACACCATGCCTGTGCTGACGCTCAGTTCCACCTCTATGCCGTCGGGAGTCACCATCATGCTGCGGCCGGGGTCCGGGTTCTGGGAGAGGACCAAGCCGCTCTCATTTTCCGTGTCGATAACATATACCACATTGAAGCGGTACATGGATGCCAGTTCCGCATTGTTTACGATGGACTCATAGTTACTGCCGGTAAAGTTGGGCAGCTCCACCCTCTCCGCTGGGGCAAAGACCTCTCCCAGCCAGAAATTCCAAAGGAATACGAACAGCGCTATGCTCAAAGCCAAGGCGCCAAAGGCGCCGGTGGCAAAGGTGACCCGGCGGGCACGCTTGCGCCGGAAATAATACTTGTCTCTGGAAAGCTCGCTGACCGAGCGCACGGGCACAACGGCAGGGACCGGCTCCTGCGGCGCCTCCTCTTTAGCTTCCTCAGCTTTTATCTGGGCCTGGGTAAATGCCTCAAGGTCAGCAAGCAGTTCCGCTGCGGACTGGTATCGCTCCGCCAGCTCCGCACACATGGCCTTCAGGCAGATACGCTCAAAATCCTCGGGT
Source organism: uncultured Oscillospiraceae bacterium (assembly GCA_944385125.1). Classification (GTDB taxonomy): domain Bacteria; phylum Bacillota; class Clostridia; order Oscillospirales; family Oscillospiraceae; genus Limivicinus. The sequence continues at coordinate 51,746 of CALWVZ010000005.1, read as the reverse complement.
ATATCCTGAACGATCTCCCTGGGCATCACCGGCTTTGCGTTCATATGCTTTACCGCTATCTCGCCGATACTGTCCCCCTCATAGGGCTTTTTCCCGGTGAGCATCTCGTACATAACAACGCCCAGAGAGTAAATATCGCTCCTGGCGTCTGGGCACTCCCCCCTGGCCTGCTCCGGGGCGATATAGTGGATAGAGCCAATAGCCTGCCCGTTCTCCTCGTGCATCTCGTTTTCCAAGGCAGCTATTCCAAAATCGCCTATTTTTATCGTGCCGTCCTTTAAAAGCATAATGTTCTGAGGCTTTATGTCCCTATGGATAATGCCCCGCTCATGGGCGTGGGACAGGGCCTTGGTCATTTGCTTTGTAAAGTGCAGGGCTTCCCTCCAGGGCACGGCTCCCCGCTTGTCCATATACTGTCTTAAAGTAATACCATCCACCAGCTCCATGACTATGTACTCCATGGCGTCGCTGTGGCTCACGTCGTACACTGCCACTATGTTGGGGTGAGAGAGCATGGCAACCGCATGGGACTCAGCGCAGAAGCGCTGGCGGAATTCGTCATCCGCCGCCATGTCGTCACGCATTATCTTGACTGCCACATAGCGGTTCAAGCGATGGCAGAGGGCCTTATATACCACGGCCATGCCGCCTTCTCCTATGACTTCCAGTATCTCATAACGGTCGTCCAGGAGCTTGCCAATATATTTGTCGGTGTTAGGCATAGTTTTCTCCAATCCGGGCTTTTACTTCATGACGGCAAGGACGGTTACATTGTCCCTGGCGCCCCGCTTCAGGGCCTTGCTCATAAGGGAGCGGCATATCAGTTCAGGATCCTGATACTCATTGGCATAATCCAGCATCTCCAGGTCCGTTACCATGTTAGACAGGCCGTCGGAACAGAGCAGCAGGATATCCCCGCTCTGAAGAGTAAATTCAAAATAGTCGGATTCTACGCTTTCCTCGGAGCCAAGAGCCCGGGTTATAACATTGCGCTGGGGGTGATTTTTGGCCTGCTCTTTAGTGATGGCTCCAAACTCCACCAGTTCTTCCACCAGGGAATGGTCCCTGGTTATCTGATAAATACTGTTGGAACTGTGAGAAATATGGTAGGCCCGGCTGTCCCCCACATTGATAATATAACCATTACCGCTGCCGTTTATCACACCGCCTACGATGGTGGTCCCCATGCCTTTATAAGCCTCGTCAAACTGCGAGTATTCATAAGAGACTGAGTTTGCCTCGGCGCAGGCGCTCTGCAGCACGGTCTTGTAGTCTATGGGACGTTTCGTGCGGGAGGTAAGCTTTGCATAGATGTACGACACAAAGGCCCGATTGGATAAGCGGCTGGCAAGGCCTCCTGCCTTGGCGCCTCCCATCCCGTCACAGAGAGCCACGATAAGGCTGTCCCTGGCAGTGCAGCTCTCGATTATAAAACTGTCCTGATTGTCCTGCCTGACCCGTCCCTTGTCAGTTAGTCCAAAACTTTTCATCTCTTCCTCGTTTCCGCCCGCCTCAGCGGGCAATCCTCAACTTTTCTGCATTTTGCGGCGAAGCTGGCCGCAGGAGGCATCTACGTCTCCCCCCAGCTTCCTGCGCACCGTTACGTTTACTCCAGCATCCTCCAGTATTTTTATAAAGGCTTTCATATGTTCCGAAGTAGAGGGCTGGAACTGCCGCTCCTCCACATGGTTCAAGGGTATAAGATTCACGTGGGCGCTCACGTATCTGGCATGTCTTGCCAGGAGCCGTGCATGATATTCCGTGTCGTTGACCCCGTCTATCATGGCGTATTCAAAGGAAATGCGCCGCCCGGTTTTGTCATAATACTTCCGGCAGCATTCTATCAGCTGCTCCACTCCCCGGCCGCGGTTGGCAGGCATTATCTTTGAGCGGGTCTCATCGTCCGGGGCATGGAGAGACACGGACAAGGTAAGCTGCAAGTCTCTATCCGCCAGTTCTTCGAAGCGTTCCGTCAGCCCGCAGGTGGACAGGGAGATGTGGCGCATGCCGATGTTCATCCCCTTCGGGTGGTTCACCAGCTGCAAGAAACGCATAACATTGTCAAAGTTATCCAGGGGCTCGCCAATACCCATGAGGACAATATTGGATATCTCTTTGCCGGAATCCAGCTGGGAGTACAGCACCTCGTCCAGCATCTCTCCCGGCTCCAGGCAGCGCACCAGCCCGCCTATGGTAGAAGCGCAGAAGGCGCAGCCCTGGCGGCAGCCCACCTGGGTGGAGATACATACGGTGTTGCCGTGCTTATAGCTCATGACCACCGTCTCTACCGCATTGCCGTCTTTAAGCTCCCATAGATATTTTATGGTACCATCCAGCTTGGAGACCTGCTTGCTCAGTACCTTTGGCCGATAAAGCTCATAGCTTTCCCTCAGTTTTTCCCGCAGGGGCCTTGAAAGATTTGTCATCTCCTCAAAATCTCTTGCTCCCCGGCTCAGCCATTGGAATACCTGTCCTGCTCTGAATTTCTGCTCCCCCATGGCGGTAAAATCCGCCTCTATCTCCTGGGGCAGCATGGATAAAATGTCTTTTCCCATCAGTGTTCCCTAATAAGTTTTGCGGCAAAAAAGCCGTCGGTCCCGTCAACATTTGGCCAAAAAGTATACATGCCGGCACATTCCCTCCCGTTCACAGAAAAAGGCTGTAGGCGGAAGTCCTTACGGCATTCCAGAAACTCCATCACCACCTGCTCGTTCTCCTCTTCAAATATGGTACAGGTGGAATACACCAGAGTGCCGCCAGGCTTTACGAAGTCCGCCAGATTGCCGATAATATCCCTCTGCATCCCGGGCAGGCCTCCCAGGCTCTCTCTGTCCTTATAGCGTATCTCCGGCTTTTTGCCGATGACTCCGAATCCGGAGCAGGGCACGTCAGCTATTACCAGATCGAAACCTTCCCTGAGCTTTTCCTCCGGCGCCCTGGCGTCGCCGCAGGCTGTGACGATGATGTCTATTCCCAGCCGCCGGGCCCCCTGTTCCACCAGCCTGAGCTTTTTCTCGTGGATATCTCTGGCCAGAATACTGCCCTTATTCTCCATTGCTATAGCAGCGGCAAAGGACTTTCCTCCCGGGCAGGAGCAGGCGTCCAGCACCGACATTCCCGGCCTGGGCTCCGCTATCTCCACCGCCAGTCTTGCGGCCCGGTCCTGCACATAGAACAGGCCTTCTTCAAAGCCTAGCAGCTCCACAGCGTTTCCTCCCGGCAGCTCAATGCATCCCGGCAGTTCCTGGAAGTATCGGTACGGTATATCCGCCCTGTCCAAGGCCCGGATATAGTCGGCGCTGGTGACCCGCAGCCGGTTTACCTGGATACTCAATTTGCCTGGGCGGTTGTTTGCCTCAAAAAAAGCCTCGGCAAACTCATAGCCCTTTTTCTCTATCAGATATTCTGCCAGCCAGCAGGGGTGGCTGTATTTTATACTGAGGTATCCTGCGCTGCCCTTGCCGGGTATCTCCGGCAGCTTAGATTTGTTTTCTGCAATGCGCCTTAAAACCGCATTTACCAGGCCAGAAGCCCGGGAGTAACCGCAGGATTTGCAAAGTGCCACGCTTTCGCTTACTGCCGCCCGGTCGGGGATCTTGTCCATAAAAAGCAGCTGGTAGACGCCCAGCCGCAGTACATCCCGCAGCTTGGGCTCCAGCTTGGCGCTGCTGTAGAAATCAATATAGTAGTCACAGAGACTGCTGTTTTGCAGCACACCCAGGCAAAGCCTGGCTGTCAGCGCCGCATCCCGCCTCTCCAGGCGGTATTTCTTTATTATGCTGTCTATCCCGGCGCCCGACCAAGTGCCGTCCCGCCTGTATCTCTCAAGGCAGACCAGGGCGGCATACCTGGCTCCGCAGTTTTCAGTCTCTCTCATATCTCTCTCAGGGCGCAGGCTTTATAGGGTGGCCCCTTAAAAAGTCTGCTGCCTCCATCCTCTTTTTTCCGGGGGCCTGCAGCTGGGTTATGAGAACTGTTTCCCCAGCGGCACAGGCTATCTCTATTCCCCTGTTGCCGGCGCTGACTATTTGCCCCGGCTTCTTATCCGTTCTGTTGCCGGTGTATTCGGCGGCAAACACCCTGTAAGTTTTTCCCTCCAGCTCCATTGTGGCCACGGGCCAGGGCTGGAGACCGTATATCCACTTGACCACAGAGCGTGGGCTTTTGTTCCAGTCTATTGGAGAAAAACTCTTGTCCAGCTGGGAAACATAGCTTGCCTTGGAATGGTCCTGGGGAGTTCTTGGGGCTGTGCCCTTTTCTATATCTCTCAAGGTTTTTACCAGCAGCTCTGCCCCCATGAGCATGAGCCGGTCAAAAAGTTCCCCGGAAGTCTCAAACTCGCCTATCTCCGTCTCGGCAGTATATATCACGTCCCCTGTATCCATCTCGCTGGCCAGATACATGGTACTTACCCCTGTGACCTTATCTCCGTTGAGGACGGCCCACTGTATGGGGGCGGCGCCCCGGTACTTGGGCAACAGTGAACCATGGACGTTGATGGCTCCGTATTTGGGCAAGGCCAATATCTCATCCGGCAGGATGCGGCCATATGCGACCACCACAAGAATATCCGGCGCAAGAGCTTTTATTTGCTCATATGCCGTGCCGTCCCGCATTTTTGCCGGCTGGAACACCGGCAGGCCGTTGGCCAGCGCCAGCTCTTTGACAGGGGAAAAGCTAAGCTCCATGCCCCGGCCTTTAGGCTTGTCCGGCTGGGTAAAGACTCCTGCCACGTCAAATTTCTCTTCAATTAGCTTTTTAAGTGAGGCCTCCGCAAAATCAGGAGTGCCCATAAATACTATGCGCATATCAATCCTCTTGCTGGAATTTTCCGCTCTCCAGTTCCTCTTCAGTGAGCATTCTGTCGCAGATGTCGGTGAAAAGTATACCGTCCAGATGATCCAGCTCGTGGCAGAAGCAGCGGCCGGTGAGCCCGGTGCCCTCCACCTCGAACCATTTTCCGTTTCTGTCCTGAGCTTTCACCTTGACCCGGAACGGCCGCTTCACCAGTCCAAATTCACCGGGGACGCTGAGGCAGCCTTCAGGGCCGTACTGATCCCCGGAGGTCTCGATTATCTCCGGGTTTATCAGTTCAATAATATATTCATCCTCGCCTTCAGGCACATTGGTCTCCAGCACGATGACGGCCCGGCGCAGCACCCCTACCTGTGGGGCTGCCAGGCCAACGCCGTTTTCGTTTGCCAGAGTTTCCGCCATGTCGTCCAGCAGGGTATGGAGCCGTTCATTAAACTCCGTGACGGGTCGGCAATGCTTTGCCAGCGCCGCTTCACCTTTAACAAGAATATTTCTCCTAGCCATTGCTTCTCTCCGTTCTACCGGCAAAGCCGGGTGAATTACTAATCCAGAGGGTCATTATCTCCATATACGGACACATCGCTGAAGCGTTTGTCGGAGCCGCACTCCATTATTATCTGGGACAGCAGGCCCCTTATACCCGCCCCTTCCGGAGCGGATACGGTCACTCTATAGCGGTAGCGATTATTAACCTTAACTACCGGCAGAGGGCTTGGCCCAAGAATAAGGGCCCGGCCTTCCTTTCCCGCCCTTTCGTCCAACCAGGCTTTTATATGGCGGCAAGCGGCTACAACATGTTCCTCCACCTGCCCCGACACGCTCAGAGCAAAGAGCTCGGTAAAAGGCGGCAGGTTTTGCAGACGCCGAAGCTCCAGTTCAGACTTGTAAAAATCCAGATAGTCCTGGCGGGCCGCCTGCTTTATCGTCTCGTTATCCGGGGTATAGGTCTGTATAACGGCGCGCCCAGGCTTGGCGCCTCTGCCGCTTCGGCCTACAACCTGAGTCATTAAAGAAAACGAGCGTTCACCTGCCTTGTAATTTCCGGCATACAGACTCTGGTCGGCAGAGATGACGCCTACCAAAGTGACATTTTCGAAGTTAAGACCTTTTGTGACCATCTGGGTCCCTACCATGATAGGGATACGTTCCTGCCTAAAGCGTTGGAACAGCTCCTCATGAGAGCCGACAGGGGTAACCGAGTCGGTATCCATGCGCATGACTTCCACACCTGGAAAGAGCTCTTTCAGCTCTTCCTCCACCAGCTGGGTGCCGGCTCCTATGTGATTCAGCATTCCCCCGCACTCAGGACAGGCCTGGTCCAGCCATCTGGAGTAGCCGCAGTAGTGGCACATCAGCCTTCGGTTATTGCTATGATATGTCAAGGAGACGCTGCATCGCGGACATTTATAGGTATAGCCGCACTCTCCGCAGCTTATCAATTTGTTGGCTCCCCGGCGGTTTATGAACAGGATGCTCTGTTCACCCCTGGCCAGGTTCTCTTCCAGCTCCTCTTTGAGCCGGCTGCTGATATTTCCGCCGTTTCCCCGGCGCAGCTCCCGCTTCATGTCGACTATCTCCACATCCGGGAGAGTCATGTCGTTATATCTGTTTTTTAACTCAAAATATGCATATTTCCCGCTTTGAGCCTTATACATGCTGACAATATCCGGCGTTGCCGAGCCCAGCAGCAAAAAAGCCCCGGCTCCGGCACAGCGGAATTTCGCAATGTCTACGGCGTTATAGCGGGGAGTATTTTCCGACTTATAAGTCTCTTCCTGTTCCTCGTCGATAATTATAATCCCCAGGTCCTCCGATGGGGCGAAAACTGCGCTTCTTGTGCCTATTGTGAGCCTTGCTTTCCCGGCTTTGATGCGTTTCCACTCATCATAACGCTCGCCAAGAGACAGGCTGCTGTGGAGCACCGCCACCTCGTCGCCGAAATGGGAGGAAAAGGTCTGTATCATCTGAGGGGTCAGGGCTATTTCAGGGACAAGCAGGAGAGCCGTTTTTCCCCGGCGCAGCTGCTCCATGATGAGATGGATATACACACTTGTTTTTCCGCTGCCGGTAACGCCAAAGAGCAGAGCGGCTCCGCTCTTTTCAGAACAGGCCAGGGCATTGATCCCCTCATATACCTGCTGCTGCTCTGCATTGAGCAGCGGCAAAGGCTCCAGCTCCCCCAGGTGGATTTCCGGCCTTCGGAAGGCTTCCCTGAAATACAGCTCTACAAGCCCGGTCTTTTGAAGGGCTTTCAGGCTCGGCCGGGATGCCCCGGTATACTGCAATAACTCCCTGCCAGGCAGAGACTCAAAGCTGCATAGGAGTTCCAGGATATTTGCCTGCTGCGGAGAACGGCCCCGTTTGCTGGCGGCTATTGCGGAAGCGTCTTCAGGACTGATGAGCAGTCTGGCCATCTCCAGGGTCTTATCCCCCACCCGGCGCCTTCCCTCACTGTTGAACCAGAGCCCGGCAGGAAGCATGGCCTTTACGGCGTCAAAGACGGTGCAAAAGAATCTCTCCCGCATAAATAGAGCCAGTTTGATCTGCGCCGGTGTAAGTACTGGTTTCTCGTCCAGCACAGCGGTAATGGCTTTTAGTTTATCATGTTCGCTGTGATCGCTGAGGGCAAGGATTATCCCCTCGCTGCGCCGGTTGCCCCGGGCAAAGGGCACATACACTCTGGAACCCGGCAGAGCCTTTTCCTTCAGCTCCTCTGGAATCAGATAATCGTATGGCCTGTCGACCCAGTATTTTGCAGCGGCTACCGCAATTTTTGCTATGTTTTCGGGCATAAACGCTTCTCCTTGCCTGAAGGGACTGCATTACTACTCAATGCTCGTCAATACTGAGTTTTCCAGTGTACACCTCGTCTATGGCAATGGAAACGGCCTTCTTATCCAGGGGTATCTGCTTTTCTTCAGCCTCGGAGGAAATAGTGCGGGCTCTTCTTGCCACCAGGTTCACCAGCTGGTAACGGCTGCCGATTTTATCTACAAGATCGGCTACAGGGGGATAAAGCATCATAATAATTCTCCTATCTGCCGCTTTTGGCTGCGGCCTGCCAAATAAACAAATTTATTTCAAATAATCCATCTTGTCCGCAGCCCGGCAGTGCTCAGCCAGCATTATTGCCGCAAGCTCCTTGGCTGCTCGTTCTGCATCGTCGTTGATGATGATGTAATCGTAAAAAGTTGCCTCTTTATATTCCTGCCTGGCCCGAATAAGTCTGGCCTCTATAGCTCTGGCAGTGTCGGTGCCCCGTCCCTTGAGGCGGCGCTCCAGTTCGTCTATGGATGGGGGGATAATAAATATTTTTACAGCCTCAGGCATTTTATCATTTACTTGCCGGGCGCCCTGGACCTCTATATCCAGAATGACGTTCATACCCGCCTCAAGCTTTTCTTCTACATAGGCTCTGGGGGTGCCGTAGGAATTAGCCACATACTCGGCATGTTCCAGCAGCTCGTCGTTTTCCACCATTTCTTTGAATCTGTCCAGGTCGACAAAGAAATATTCCCTGCCGTCCATCTCGCCGGGTCTTGGCTTTCTTGTGGTCACAGAGGTGGAAAAGCAAACATTTTTCTTGCCCTCCATAGCTTTGAATACCACAGTACTTTTTCCGGCGCCGGAAGGCCCGGAGATGACAAAAAGCTTACCCTTCTCTTTCATCGTTTTCCCCCTCAGTTTTTTCTGTGCATCTTTCTGCTATGACCTCCGGCGTCAGAGCCGAGAGGACCACGTTTCCGCTGTCCATGATTATGACGGCTTTTGTACTTCTGCCGAAGGAGGCATCTATCAAGAGGCCTTTTTCCCTGGTCTCCTGTATCATTCTCTTGATAGGGGCGGATTCCGGGCTGACAATGGAGACTATCTTCCCGGCGGAGACCAGATTGCCGAAGCCAATACTCACAAGTTTCATCCGGCACCGCCTACTCAATATTCTGGATCTGCTCTCTTATCTTTTCTATTTCAGACTTGAGATCTACCACAACGTGGGCTATGTTGGAGTTCTGGCATTTGGAGCCTATGGTGTTGGCCTCACGGTTAAATTCCTGAATGAGAAAGTCGATCTTCCTGCCCGTGGGTGAATCGCCGCATATCATTGTCTTCAGCTGGGACATGTGGCTGCGCAGGCGCACAGTTTCCTCATCAACTGCAATGCGGTCTGCAAAAATGGCCGCCTCTGCCAGAATGCGGTTTTCATCTATGCCGGCGCTGCCCAGTACCTCTGCCATCTTACTCTCCAGTCGTGCCCTGTAGTCCTCCAGGGTTTTGGGGCTCTCCTGTTCAACGATGCTCACAAGGGAATCTATGGCGCCCAGCTTTGAGAGCACGTCCTCCCGGAGCTTCTCACCCTCCCTCAGGCGCATGGCGTCAAAGTCTTTTAGCGCCTCTTCGGCTACGGCTACGATCCCGGCGGTTATTGCCTCGGCGTCCACATCCTTCTTTTCCACAGACAGCACGTCCGGGAAACGGCAAAGGCTCATTGCCGTCATGTCGTTTGCCAGGCCGTAATTATCGGCAATGCTTTTTATAGCCTCCATATAGCCCTTCAGCAGAGCTTCATTTATTTTTACCGTCATGTCCCCGGCGCCAGAGGAGTCCACGCTTACAAACACGTCCACCTTGCCGCGACTGATGTGCCGCTGCACGGCAGCCTTGATACTGTCTTCCGCAAAGAGAAAACTTCTGGGCAGACGCACCGAGGTGTCCAGATATCTGTTGTTCACGCTTTTAAGCTCAATGCTTATCTCCAGCCCATCCACGGAACCTTTAGCTCCGCCGTAGCCGGTCATACTTTTTATCATTGCTTGTCCTCCGTTCCAACCAGCCGGACTATATCGAAGCTGATCTCTTTATCCTTGTTCTTTTTAAGCCGCTGGCTCATAACAACTATGGCCGCTCCAAGCGCCAGGCCGGCAAAAGCCGCCGCAACGCAAAGCCCCTCGGAGGCCCCGGCCAGATAGGCCAGAACATAGCCCAACAGAGTCAGCGCCATAGGAAAGACGTAGACAAGCAAAGCCGCCTTGTATATGGCTGAGGACTTGCTCTGGATTATCACCCGCTGGCCGGGCTTCGCTCCTGCCAGATTTCTGGCCGGAGTTTTCAGTTGACTCTGAAATATGCAGCTTTCGCAGCTGCCGCAGTTCCCGCCGCAGGCCGTTGTCCTGGCTACCGCCACTTCGGCCATATTATTGGGCAGGAGCTTTGTCACCACCGCATCTTGTGTCATCCGCTCACCTTTCTTATCTCAATGGATACACTGTATTCACCCAGGGCTCCCACGTCGGTAAAGCCGTCCACGTATATCCTGACGGGGGCCATATAGGTGCCTGTGGATTCGTCAAAGTCTGTAAGATCCGCCACGGCCCGGATATTCTCCGCCTTCACCTGGGACAACAGATCGTCCCTGCCCCTGAGTTTAACATTCAAGCTCTCGGAAAGGATAGTGGCCTCAAAACCGGCAGTATTGTTTATATAGGAGATATTGCTCACCTTGAAGTCTTTTGTGGTAAGACCGCTGATCTCTATGGTGACCTTGGCCTCCGTAGCGCCGGTAATATTCCTGAGTCCGTTGTCCAAAGGAATGGTATAAACGTCGCTGAAGGTACTGGCAAAGTCGGTCAGGTCTATTGTATCAAGGACGATCCGGTTCATGCCTTCCAGCAGCTCCGAGTCTCCCGCCAGCATAAGGGAAGAGGGTTCAATGGTGACCTTGGTGTTTGCTGTAGTGGCTCCGGCCCCTTCTATGATATTGACGTCCAGCTTCACTTCCTTCAGATCCAGGACCGGCAAAGTGGCCGTTACCACATCGGTGGAGAAGCTGATGCCGGTGTTGGACAGAGGCATTCCCCCTTCATCCATAAGGGTAAAGCCGGTCTCTACCGAATAGGTGCTGTCCACCTCATCCTCGCCAAAGGTGACCCAGGCATAGGACACGTCTTTGATGTAGGTCTCCGCCCCGGTGATGACTATGGTGGAGGGCTCAAACACAGGCATCTCCGCCGTGTATCCCTCAGCAAGCTCACCGTCAAAGCTGCCTCTTACCTGTATGGTCTTTGAAACCTGGGAGGACACCATGAAATTGATAGTCTCCGGGGAGCGGCTGGCCTCGGTGATGCTGCTGGTGTCAGTGCCGTCAGGATATCTTATTGTATACTGCTTGGAAGTATATGCAGAACGGCTTATTGAACTGACATCAATAACCGCAGTAATGGAGTCGGCATCCCAAGAGCCAATTATCCTCCTGGGTCCCCTCAGCTCGACGGTAACAGTGCTGGTGTCCATATCCGTTATCACCAGGTTACGGCTGTCCCTTAAAATATCTTCGCCTTCCAGTTCAACCTTTACGCCCCGGAAAACACGGGTTATCTCCTCCTTGTCCACGCTGGACACATAGATCCACAGCGTTATGGAGGCCAGGAGAGACACTATCATCCAGAAGGCTCTGCTGTCATAGAGTTTTTTCATCGTTTTTCGTCTCCACCAATTTCAGTTCAAAACAGCTTCTTCAGCATATTCTTTATGTTCTTTCTATCCTGTTCATTGTCTTCCTGGATAAGTTCATTGTGAAGCAGTTTATCCAGCATCGGCTCCGTCAGGTGGCGCTTGAGCATTCCGTCCATAGCAACGGATATTGCGCCGCTCTCTTCGGAAACTATGACCACCAAGGCGTCAGACTGCTCGCTGAGGCCTATGCCCGCCCTGTGGCGCATGCCCAGTTCCTTGCTGAGATTGGTGCTCTGGGTCAGGGGGAGGACGCAGCCTGCCGCTGCTATCCTGCCCTCCCGGATTATCATTGCTCCGTCGTGCAGGGGAGCTTTGTTGTAAAAAATGTTCTTTATAAGTTCCGCCGTGGTGTCAGAGTTAATGATCGTTCCCGTGCTCATAATATTGCTAAGTTTCACGCTGCGCTCAAAAATGATAAGGGCCCCTGTTCTTGAAGCGGACATATCCTTGCAGGCCAGCACCGTTTGTATTATGGCAGTATCCATAGTAGTTGTGGAAGCCGCCTTGCCGGAGTGAAAGCTGCTGCCCATACGCTCCAGCATGCGCCGCAGCTCGGGCTGGAACAGTATGAGCAGAGCAATAAGTCCCAGCTCCACAGCCTTGCGCAGCAGGTTGTTAATCATGGTCAGCTTGAACACATCCGACAGCCAAAGCACCACCAGCAGTATCAGCAGTCCTTGGGCCAGATTGTAGGAATTGGTCTTGCGCAAAAACCAAATGGCCTTATATATGAGATAGGCAACGATTATTATATCTATAAAATCTGCCACGCCGATGGCAAGCAGGTAATTTATATCCCCGCTTATTGCGTTGCTCAATGCATCCATAAGACTTTCTCCATTAAAAATCGTAAAAAAATCGTAAGAGATATGGCTGTAATCTAGTCTATACCTATTAGAGTATTATATAACAAAATAAGGAAAAAGGCAACATAATTAGCTGTATACCTATAGTAAATCTTTTATGAATTGGCAGCAGGAGTCGATCTCCTCCCCGGTGTTGAAGGGGGAGAAACTAAATCGCACCGTGCCGCTGTCCAGAGTCCCGGCGCTGCGGTGGGCATAGGGCGAACAGTGCAGCCCGGTCCTGACGTATATTCCCCTGTCGCTCAGTGCGGCGGCCAGGTCCTCACAGTTCATTTTATCGCTCCTCAGGGACAGCACTCCGCTTTGGTCCCGGCAGTTTTGGGTGAACAGCTCCAATCCATGGACATCTTCCAGCTGGCGGGCCATTTGCCGGAGCAAAGCAGTCTCATGGGCAAATATCTCCTTCACGTCCTTTTGTCTCACAAAGCGTATGCCCTCCAGCAGACCTGCTATGCCGCACACATTGTGGGTACCTGCCTCCAGCCGGTCCGGCAGATACTCCGGCATGCGCTGGACTATGCTGTCCGTGCCGGAACCACCGCTGAGCAGGGGCTTGCAGTCCCCGGAACATATGAGTATCCCCGTGCCCTGAGGGCCAAAAAGCCCCTTGTGCCCCGGCATGGCTATAAACTCCGCTCCCAGGCGTTTAAAGTCCACTTCCAGCGCCCCGGCGGACTGAGAGGCATCCACCACCAGAGGCACACTGCGCTTATGGCAAAGTTCAGCTATCTCATATATGGGCAGGATAAACCCAAACACGTTGGACACATGGGTGCAGACTGCAAACTCCACCTTGGGTAATTCCCTTTCAAAAGCCCCCAGCATGCCCCGGCTGTCAAACAGAGCAGCAGAGGCCACATGTATTTCGGCTCCCATTTCCTGCAACGGCCTGGTGACCGAGTTGTGCTCATAGCCGGAGACCAGAACTCTTGTCCCCGGATGGACAAGACTGTTTATTGCAATGTTCAGGCCATGAGTAGCGTTCATTGTAAAAACTATCTGCTCCGGCTCCGGCACATTGAAGAGTTCTGCTGCTTCCCGGCGGCAGTCAAAAACTGTCTTTGCCGCTCTCATGGCCGGTTCGTGAGCCCCCCTGCCCGGGCTTGCCATGGTCTGCATAGCATTGAGCACAGCCCGGTACACTGCCAGGGGCTTTACCATGGTAGTCGCTGCATTGTCCAGATATATCATAAAAGCTCTCCCTTCTGCCGCTGGTGAAAGGATACCGGCTCCTCTCCATCCAACGGCAGACAGAAAGAGCTCTGCTCACAGTCTGAGTTCAATTTATCTCTCTGTACTCACCGTTGTCATCCCGGAAAAAACTTTTGCCGTTTAGCAGCCCGTTTTTTTTCAGCATATCCCTAGCCTCCTCAAAGCGCCTATACAGGGATACGCCGTAGCCGCAGCCGCTGCTGCTAAGTCCCTGAGGAGCTTTAACTACTCTTGCGGAAATTCCGCTGCGCTCCAGCAGCGCCGCACTGCGCTGGGCATAGGTCATGGACCGGCACATTATCAGATACTGCATCATTTCGCTCCCGATTCTCCGCACATGCGGCATGATGAGATTCATTACTCTGTGCAAAAAATTCCGCACAGCATAAAGCTGTGCGGATCTTCACATAGGCGGTACATCGCACAGATATATTTCATCATATGCGTGCTTTTCGCCTTTGCTATTTGCTTTTATCTATCAGCGCCACGGCATGGGCGGCTATACCCAGGCCCTCGCCTGTAAAGCCCAGTCCTTCCTCAGTTGTGGCCTTAACGCTCACCTGCTCTGCATCCAGGCCCATTGCTCCGGCCAGCCGCTCACGCATGAAGGGTATATGGGGGGCTAGCTTGGGTCTCTGGGCCAACACTGTGCAGTCCACATTGCAAATACTGTAGCCCCTGTCCCCTATAATTCGGCACACCTCTTTTAAAAGCTCTATACTGTCAGCCCCGGAATATTTTGGGTCATTGTCGGGAAACAGTTTTCCTATATCCCCCAGTGCGGCGGCTCCCAGCAGAGCGTCCATAAGTGCGTGGGTCAGAACGTCGGCATCGGAATGGCCCAGCAGGCCCTTTTCCCAGGGAATATCCACGCCCCCCAGGATCAGCTTCCTGTCCGGCACCAGCCGGTGCACGTCATATCCGTGGCCTATACGCAAATCAATCACCTCTGTTTTTAAGTATGGCCTCTGCCAGGACCATGTCCTCAGGCAGGGTGAGCTTTATATTCCCTGCGTCTCCCGCCACGGTGTAGGTGGAGAAACCCATCATATCCACAGCGGAGCAGTCGTCGGTTATTGGCATGCGTTTCTGGACGGCCTTGGTCAGTGCGCCTTTGATCACGTCGGCATCAAAGACCTGAGGAGTCTGCACCCTCACCACCGAGGCCCTGTCTACGCTGCCGGTGATGATGCCGTCCTTGTCAATTTGCTTCAGCGTGTCTGTGCTTGGCACAACAGGCACGGCGGAGATGTGCTCGTTTGCCGCTTTAACGACCCTTTCAATCAGCTCCTGGCTGACCAAAGGACGGGCCCCGTCGTGTATGGCGATGAGCTTGGCGCCTTTGCGCACGGCGGAAACTCCCGCCAGAGAGGACTCCATCCGGGTGGCGCCGCCGGATATCACCTGGCTCACCTTGCTTATATCATAAAGCTTTATCATATCCGCCAGCGCCATTATCTTCTCCTGCCTGGTGACCACGACTATGTCATCCACCAGGGGGCTTTTCTGGAAAGCCATAAGAGTCCTGATTATAACGGGCTTTGCCCCCAGGGTCATGAGCATTTTATCGCTGCCCATGCGTTCAGAGCTTCCGGCGGCCACTACCACCACTGAGCAGTGGGGATCTTTTTGCTTTATTCTGAAGACCTTCTTCAGTTTCATCTCCGGCTCTCCCTTCCCTCTCGAATATTATCAGCCTTTAAGCTGACGCTTCCTGTAGAAGTTCATCATTCCGTCCTGAAGGTCGTCCAGGTGCATGAGCATTTTGCCGGCGCCGTAGGCGGCGCAGGATACCGCATCGTCAACCACCACGGTGCGTATGCCGGTGCTGCGCTCGATGAGCCTGTCTATGCCGTAGATAAGGCTGCCGCCGCCGGACATGATGATACCGTTTTTGTCCAGGTCGCCCACCAACTGGGGAGGAGTGCGTTCCAACACGGTGTGTATGGCCTCAAGGATATTATTCATGGGCTCCACGAAAGCTTCAATAAGCTCCGTGGAACTGACCTGGACGGTCTTGGGCAAACCGTTGGCCAGGTCTCGGCCCTTTATCTCCTCATAGCCCACGTCCGGCCGCTGGATGACGCAGCCGATACTGCGCTTGAGTTCCTCGGCGGTGCTCAGGCCTATGAGCATATCGTATTTCTGTTTTATGAATCTCACTATGGACTCGTCAAAGCTGGCTCCGGCTATCTTTATGGACTCGCATTCCACAACGCCGCCGGCAGAGACGATGGCAATTTCCGTGGTGCCGCCGCCGATATCTATTATCATGTGGCCGTCGGCCTTGGAGATGTCCACGCCGGCGCCCATGGCGGTGGCCACGGCGGTCTCCAGCAGATAGACCTTGCGGGCTCCGGCTTCAATAGCAGCGTCGATGACAGCCCGCTCTTCCACGCCGGTAATGCTGCTGGGCACGCAGGCCAGTATGCAGGGCTTGAACAGGCTGAAAGACGTTATGCGGCTCACCAGCTCTCTCAACATCTGAGCGGTTATTTCATAGTCGGAGATTACGCCGGCGTTTATAGGATGGATGGCCACGATGTTGGCGGGGGTACGGCCCAGCATCCGCTGAGCGTCCTGGCCTATTTTCAGGATCCTGCCGCTGAATTTGTCAACGGCCACAACGGTGGGCTCCCTGGCCACAACGCCCTTGCCCTGCTCGAAAAGCAGGGTAGAAGATGTACCCATATCAACGGCAATATCTCTCTCAAAAAGATTCATATGTGTCTCCTCTGTACTTTTGATTTTATCTGCTATATATGCTCAATTGTCATTAAATCTAGTTTTCCATTTTATATTCGGCGCACAGCCTGCCGTCGGGGGTTCCGCCCCAGGCTTCCAGGCTCTGTCCTGACAGGCTCTCCACCGTGACCGTCACAGACCTGAAGTCTTCGCCGATGTCCAGGTCTATGTTATACTCGCCTGTCCCCCTGAAATCCTCGGCCGAGAAAGTTTCCCGACCGTCATCCTTCCAGTCAAAGCTCAGCGAAATCACAGCGGCTCCGGACTCAGGCAGAAAGATCAATTCACTGACGGAGCTGTAGCTGAGAATCAGAGTTGAGCGGCAATCGCTGAAATTGTATACAAATTCCTTTATCCAGGCATCCTCCCTGTCTGCGCCGCAAAAGCCCATCATTCCACCCACGTTGTAGATCCCGTACACTCCGGGCGGGACAGCGGAACTGTTTATGCGGACCCAGGAGAGGAAGGCTTCGTCCACTTCTTTCAAGGGGCAGCCCGGTAGATAAAACAGGAAGGTCCCGGCGTCGTCAAAGCCGTATGCTTCGGAATATATATAACGGGTACCGTCTTCTATATACTCGTCTCCGGGCGTCCCGTCCAAATTCAAATATTCAAGCTGGGCTGAATAAACGAACTGACCTAGCTGTTCCGGCTGGGAAAACTTCCCGGAAAAATCGGATTTATATACGGTTCCCTTGGGGTAGCCTTCTCCCCTAACGCCCATGTCCGAGTCCTGAAAGCTGCCTGTAAAACTGCCGTCATCATTGAGCTCCATAACCGTCATCCAGCCTCCTGTGCCGCTGGAAAAGGTAAACCTGGAGGGTAAGACGGAATACAGGCCATCCGTGCTAGGCATCTCGGTAATATTCGGTATTTCGCTTTCTGCTTGGGCCGTCACGGTCTCTGAAGGAACAGGCACCGGTTCTTCTGTTGCTGCTGAACTATCCGTGCTTTTCCCGCAGCCGGGCAGGCTCAGCAGTACGGCAGACAAAACAAAGGCCCATATTTTCTTCATCTGCCTACCCCCTTTCCCGCACTTATCTCATGCTTCTGGCCACGGCGGCGCAGTACACCCCGGCGGCTCCGGCCTTTTTCAGCACTCCCGCCGCCTCGGACAAAGTGGCGCCGGTGGTGACTATATCGTCTATAAGCAGTATGGTCTTTTCCTTTACCAGATCCGGCTTGATACAGGAGTATATCCCCTTCACGTTAGCCCTTCTCTTTTCCGGGCCGCCGGTGCCGGATTGGGGCGGATTGTTCCTGAGTTTTTTCAGCAGCCGGACGCAGTGAAAGCCCTGTCTTTTGGCTATCAGCCGGGCAAGCAGTTCTGCCTGGTCATAACCCCTCTTTCTAAGTCTGCGTCGGCTCAAAGGTATCCAAGTGATAATATCGCAGGAAATACCGTTTTCGTCAATACATTTTCCCATAAATTCACTGTAAATATCTGCATAGGCAGTGAGAGAGGAAAATTTATAACGGTGCAGGGATTCCCGGACCGAGCCTTCATAATATAAGGGAGAGAGGCACTTGTCAACATTTCTGAAGCTCTGCACCTGGCCGTCCGGGGGAACAAAGGGCAATTTCTTCTCGCAAAAGCGGCAGACGCCTCTCACCCCGTCAGGCAAAAGCCTGCGGCAGAAAGCGCAGCGGGGCGGGTACACCAAATCCAGCAGCCAGCTCAGCAGTTTCATTCCGCACCGCAGAGCTTTCTCAGCCTTACCCGCAGGGCTGTATATCTGTTGGACTGGCGGTAATTATCTATCATCTGATAAGCGGTCTGGTCATCGCCCACGATTATTATCAGTTCCTTTGCCCGGGTCACGGCCGTATACAATACGCCCCGGGTCATCAGCATCTGGGAGCCGGAGCTGAGAGCCAGGATAACGGCTCTGTACTCGCTGCCCTGGGCCTTGTGGACGGTTATGGCCCAGGCATGTTCCAGCTCGATGAGGGACTCAAAACCGAAGCAGGCTATGCGTCCGTCAAAGTCCACGGTTATGGTCTCCGCCTCCGGGTCTATGCTCTCCACGGTGCCTATATCCCCGTTGTATATCCCGGCGCCGCTCTCTTTGCCCGACTTATCCTTCCACGTTATATCGTAGTTATTGCGTATCTGCATCACCCTGTCCCCCTCCCGGAAGACAGCGTCGCCAAAGAGCTTTTCCTTCTTGTCCTTTCCGGCGGGGTTCAGGACCTCCTGGAGACGGCGGTTCAGGTTAACCGTGCCCAGCTCTCCCTTCCTTGTGGGCGAAAGGACTTGGATATCCTCCGGCGGTATCTTCATTTTCCCCGGCAGGCGCACGGAGCACAGCTCCGCTATGGTCTCTACAGAGCTTGCCGCCTGGAGTCGCTTGAGCCGGAAGAAATCCCCGGAGTTTTCCGCCAGGTTGGGGTGCTCGCCCCGGTTTATCATGTGGGCGTTGCGGATTATCCGGCTGCCTTCGTTCTGTCTGAATATCTCGGTAAGGCGCACTACCGGGACCACCTGGCTGCGCAGCAAAGCGGAGAACACGTTCCCCGGTCCTACCGGCGGCAGCTGGTCGGCGTCTCCCACCATCACCAGTCTTGCGTCCGGGGGCATGGCCCGGAGCAGAGCGTCCATAAGGCAGACATCCACCATGGAGCTTTCGTCCAGAATAACTGCGTCGCAGTTCAGTCTGTCCTCTTCGTCCCGGGTAAATATCACCCGGTCCCCTTCCTCGTCGAACCTGGCCCCCAGCAGCCGATGGATGGTGCTGGCCTCATAGCCGGTAAGCTCGGTCATCCGTTTTGCCGCCCGGCCGGTGGGAGCCGTGAGCAGGGTCTTTAGTCCCAGCTGCTCATAGAGAGCAAGTATGGCCCGGATGGAGGTGGTCTTGCCGGTGCCGGGACCGCCGGTTATCACCAGCAGCTGGTTCTTCAATGCCAGCTCCAAAGTTTTCCTCTGCATAGGGGCATACTTTATTCCCAGGCTCTTCTCCAGACTGGCCAGCAGCTTATCTACATCTGCCCGGCTATTGAAACTGCGGCGGCTCATGGCGGCAAAGCGCTCCGCCGCATTGGTCTCCGCCTCGTACAGCTCCGGCAGGTAGCAGGCCCGGCAGCCCGCCACCTCCTCATAGCGCAGCTGCCCCTCCTGGATAAGCTCCTGTATATTCTCGTCTATGGATTCGCTATCCAGGCCGATGAGCTCCGCCGTCACCGCCGAGAGCTTTTCCCAGGGAATGAAGCAGTGGCCGTTGCCGGTATTGTGGGCCAGTTCAAAGAGCACTGCGGCCTCTATGCGGTTTTTGCTGTGCTCCTCTATGCCCAGTTCCAGGGCCATAGCGTCCGCCTCGGCGAAGCTGCCGCCTATCATGCTGCCGGTGAGTATGTAGGGATTTGCCCGGAGAGAGTCCAGGGCCTCATCCCCGTAGTACTTGTACATACGCATAGCCAGGATGGGCCGAAGGCCGAAGGAGCACACAAACTCCATCAGCATGCGCACCCCCGCCTGACGGCGGAAGCTGTTGGATATCTGCTGGGCCTTGGCCTGGCTGATGCCCCGTATCTCCGCCAGCTGCTGCCAGGAGTTGAGCATCACATCCAGGGTCTTGTCCCCGAAGCGGTTTACGATGAGGGAGGCGGTAGCCGGGCCAACGCCCTTCACCGAGCCGCCGGCCAAAAACTGATAGATGGCGCTGGCGCTGGTAGGCAGCAGCCGCTGGGCAAACTCCGCCTTGAACTGGCGTCCGTGGACGCTGTGATTTGTCCAGCTGCCGCTGATTATCATGGATTCCCCGGCGGCAGCGTAGGGGAAGCAGCCCACCACCGTGAGCGTTTCCCCGCTGTCGTTCTTCAGCCGCAAGACGGTATAGCCGTTCTCTTCGTTCTTATAAATTACGTTTTCTACCGTGCCGGATATTTCCAGCAGTTCGTTTTCCTGGTCCATGGGGATTCTCCGTCCTCAATAAATGTAACGCAGCCGTAGTCTTCTGCCAAGGCCATGGCCATTCTTCGTGTTTCTGCGTCCAACAGGCTGCCCTGTATAACCAGCTCGCTGCACAAGCCGCCCCTTCTCAGAAGCTCCAGCAGTTCCATGACGCTCTGCTCCAGTCTGGGCTCCCTACCCTTTACCTCCAGCTGGATGCGGCAGCGGCTGTTTCTGCCCAGCCGCACTCTGGCCGGAAATTTTCCCAAGGCAAGATACATCAGCAGCAGGCACAGCAGCATGGCCGCAATGATTGCAAAAGCCCTGTACACTATCGGCACCTCCCCTCTATCCTATGGGGAGGTTCACCGTCCTGTCACAGCAGGGGCTTTAAGAACTGGCCGGTAAAGCTCTCCGGGCACCTGGCGCAGTCCTCAGGAGTGCCGGCAAAGACCAGCTCTCCGCCTCCGTCGCCCCCCTCTGGGCCAAGGTCAATTATGTGGTCGGCCACTTTGATTACGTCCAGATTGTGATCTATGACCACTACCGTGTTACCGGAGTCCACAAACTTGTCCAGAATATTTATCAGGCGGTGGACATCCGCCACATGAAGTCCCGTAGTGGGCTCATCCAGCACATATACTGTGGAGCCGGTGCTCTTCTTTGAAAGCTCCGTTGCCAGCTTCACTCTCTGAGCCTCGCCTCCAGAGAGAGTGGTACTGGACTGGCCCAGCCGCACATAGCCCAGGCCCACCTCGTAAAGGGTCTTTATCTTACTGTATATCTTGGGCTGGTTTTCAAAAAATACGCAGGCCTCTTCCACTGTCATGTCCAGTACGTCGGCTATGCTCTTGCCCTTGTATTTTACTTCCAGGGTCTCCCGGTTGTAGCGCTTGCCGCCGCAGACCTCGCAGGGCACGTACACGTCCGGCAGGAAGTGCATCTCCACCTTCAAAAGTCCGTCGCCGCAGCAGGCCTCGCAGCGTCCTCCCTTCACATTGAAGGAGAAGCGCCCCTGGTTATATCCCCTCAGCCTTGCATCCTGGGTGGAGGCAAAGAGGTTCCTGATATCATTGAACACGCCGGTATAGGTTGCAGGGTTGGAGCGGGGAGTACGTCCGATGGGGCTCTGGTCCAGGGCAATGACCTTGTCCACATACTCCAGGCCCGTGAGCCCGTCGCTCTTTCCGGGCCGGACTTTCACCCGGTTCTTCTCCGCCGCCAGAGTCTTATAGAATATCTCGTTGATGAGAGAGGATTTGCCGCTGCCGGAAACCCCCGTAACGCAGATGAGCTTGCCCAGGGGTATATCCACATCGATATTTTTCAGGTTGTTCTCCCGTGCGCCGCATATTCTTATGACTTTACCGTTTCCTGGGCGGCGTTTTTCCGGCACGGGTATCTTCATCCGGCCGCTGAGATACTGCCCGGTGATGGAGCCTGGGCAGGCGCAGATATCCTCCACGCTGCCTGCACAGACCACCTCTCCCCCGTTGACTCCGGCCCCGGGGCCGATGTCCACCACATAGTCTGCGGAGCGGATCGTGTCCTCGTCGTGTTCCACAACTATCAGGGTATTGCCCAGGTCTCTCAGCTGCTTTAGCGTATTCAGCAGCTTCTCGTTGTCCCGCTGGTGCAGACCTATGCTGGGCTCGTCCAGGATGTACAGCACGCCCATAAGGCTGGAGCCTATCTGGGTGGCAAGACGTATGCGCTGGCTCTCACCGCCGGAGAGAGTGGCGGCGGAGCGGGCCAGAGACAGATATCCAAGACCTACGCTGGTGAGAAAGCCCAGACGGGCTTTTATCTCCTTCACTATACGCTCAGCTATTATCTGCTCCTTTGGGCTCAGCTGCAGGGAATCAATAAACTCCAGGGCCTTGAACACCGACAGGGAGCAGAAGTCTGCTATATTCATGCCCCCCACGGTCACCGCCAGAGCCGTCTTCTTAAGGCGCATTCCGCCGCAGGTGGGACACGGGGTCTCGGACATGCATTCCTCAATGTCGGCTCTCATGGCCGGACTCTGGGTCTCCTTATATCTTCGCTCAAGATTATTGACTATGCCTTCAAACTCCCGGCGGATGACTCCATAGCCCTCACTGCGCTCATACCTCAGCTGCAAGGGTTCACCCTTTGTGCCATACAGTATGGCATCTACTGCCTCTTTGGACAGTCTGTTTATCGGCTCTGTCAGCTTGAAATGGTAGCGTTTTGCCAGAGCATCAAAATACATGCGGGATATAGAGTCTCCCTTGATGTTGTTCCAGCCGGAAGCAACTATGGCCCCCTCTGCTATGCTCAGTTCAGGATTAGGCATGATAAGCTCCGGGTCCACCAGCAGCTGTACCCCCAGGCCCGTACATGTGGGGCAGGCGCCGTGGGGATTGTTGAAGGAGAAGAGCCGGGGCTCCAGCTCCTCCAGGGATATGCCGCAGTCATCGCAGGCGTAGTTCTGGGAGAAACTGAGCTGCTCCCCGCTGGATACCAGGTCTATATGCAGCAGGCCGCCGGACAGGGACATGGCCGTCTCCGCAGAGTCGGTAAGGCGGCGGGTGAGGTCCGGCTTTATCACCAGCCTGTCCACCACTATCTCGATATTGTGCTTCTTATTCTTTTCCAGCTTAATTTCTTCCGAGAGCTCATAGGCTATCCCATCCACCCTGGCACGGACATAGCCCGCCTTTTTAGCGTCTTCGAAGACCTTGGCATGCTCCCCCTTTCTGGAACGCACCACCGGGGATAGCACCTGTATCCTGGTGCCCTGAGGCAGCTCCATTATACGGTCCACTATCTGGTCGATGGTCTGACGGCGTATCTCTTTGCCGCACTTTGGACAGTGGGGAACGCCGACTCTGGCCCAGAGCAGGCGGAGATAGTCGTATATCTCGGTAACCGTGCCCACGGTGGACCTGGGGTTTTTGGATGTTGTCTTCTGGTCGATGGAAATTGCCGGGGAAAGGCCGTCTATATAATCCACATCCGGCTTGTCCATCTGGCCCAGGAACATCCGGGCGTAGGAGCTGAGGCTCTCCACATACCGGCGCTGTCCTTCGGCATATATGGTATCGAAGGCCAGGGAGGACTTTCCGCTGCCGGACAGGCCCGTGATGACCACCAGCTTGTCTCGGGGAATCTCCAGGTCAATGTTTTTAAGATTGTTCTCCCTGGCTCCTTTAATATAAATTTTATCCTGCATACTCAATCCTCAGCAACGATATCCGCAAATTTTGCCCTGGTGAGCTTTATAAGCTCCAGAGGGTCCAGCTCCACCTGGAAGCCGATTTTTCCTGCGCTGACCACTATACTGTCCAGCCCCTCAGCTGTGGAATGTATAACTGTGGGGTACTGTTTTTTCATGCCCAGCGGGGAGCAGCCTCCCCGGACATAGCCGGTAAGACCCAGCAGTTCGCTGACGTGTATCATTGCAATGGATTTCTCACCCACCGCTTTTGCCGCTTTTTTCAGTTCCAGCTCCTTTGCCACAGGGACCACAAATACATATACGCCTTTGCTCGCTCCTCTGGTGACCAAAGTCTTGAACACCTTATCCGCCGGAACGCCGATGAGCTCTGCTGCCGTAAGCCCATCCACGGCTGCATCACCGTGTTCATATTCATGGGCTGTATATTTGATCTTTTTTTGAGTCAGCAGACGCATGACATTGGTTTTCTGTTCTGCCATTTATATCCCTCCCCAGAGAGTTCCAACACTTTATTATAACCCGCTTTTCCTCAGCTTTCAACATCTAAAATATATGCTCCGTTCAAATGCAAAGGCCGGGCGGAAGCTGGGGCTTTCCCCCGTTCCGCCCGGCCCTGTTCCCGGTCGATATTTATTCAGTTTGCAGGGGTCTGGAAGCGGGACAGCATGTTCTCCACACTGCCTCCCAGCATCTTTATAAGCCTCTCCTGAGTGATGACCTTGGGTGTCTGCATGTTCATATCCATCCACTGGGAAATAAGGCCTATTATTCCGTTGGAATAGAACTCTATGACAAAGTCGTAGTCCTGCTTGTCTATATTCATGCCCTCTGAGACAATGTCGGCAAAGCTCCTGATGCAGCTCTCCAGGCGTCCTTTCAAAAACCGCAGCATATACAGACGGCTGCCGGAATTGTATATATTAAGGGCAAAGCTGGAGTTATCGTAAAGGTACTGGAAAAAGACCATAACATCTTCCTGCCAGCGCTCGTAGAGCACTTCCTTCGGCAGGACACGGTTGGCGTCCTCCTCAAACACCCACTCCAGAAGATCGTACACATCGTCAAAATGGTAATAAAAGGTCTGCCTGTTCACATTGCATATCTCCACCAAATCCTTGACGGTGATTTTTGCTATAGGCTTGACCTCCATCATTTGCTTAAGAGCATCTGCCAGAGCACGCTTTGTGGATGAAGCCATCTTTCCCTTACACCTCCTGCTTTACATTGCTGTCATTATACCACATATTGCTCTCAATAGTAAAGTCTTTCAGAGCATTTTGTATAAACAATAATTGAATTTTTTCTTTAGATTCTGGCAGCATTATAAGCGGCTATGCCTGCAGAGGGCCTGAAATGTTTATATACATACAGTGACAGGATGACTGTAAGGCTGTCCGCAGCGGCCTGGGACCAGACCAGCCCGAACATGCCGAAAAGATTGTTGAGCAGGAAAAGCATGGGTATATTGAACACCAGCCAGCGGCTGACGCCCAGGAACAAGGATATATGGCCCTTGCCGAAGGCCTGGAACAGGTAGACTGTAAAGAAACTCATAAACATCAGCGGAGTGGCCAGCACTCGTATGCGAAGGAACTGAGATGCCAGCGACACAGTCTCCGCTTCAGAAATGAACAGTCTGGAAAATTCCGGGGCAAATATCTCATAGAGCAGTATGCTCACCGCCGCTACGCCCAAACCCAGTCTTCGGGACAGGCGGACCGTGTCGTTCATGCGCTTTTCATTGCCGGCAGAATAGTTGTAGGCTACCAGCGGCATCATCCCCTGGCATATGCCTATTCCTACGTTCAGCGGGAAACGCTCTACCTTAAGCACTATCCCCACGGCAGCCAAAGCCAGATCGTTGTAGGATACCATCAGTTTATCAATTATTACATAATCCAAATCAAAGAGGAAGCTTGTAACCGCCGAGGGAATACCTACGCCGAACACCGCAAGTACGCTGGAGCGAAGAGGCAGGCCCCTCCTTGGAGAAAAACTTATCACCGAGCCCCGGCCCATTTTGGCCAGCACAAGTATGAAAAACAGGAGAGCCACACAGTTTGAAAGGCAGGTAGCAATACCTGCGCCCAGAACCTCCTTGCCCTCCGGCATGATCACGAACATGAATAGAGGGTCCAGCGCTATATTCAGCAGTCCGCCCAGAATGATCCCGGCGCTGGCCTCTCTGGAACGGCCTATGCTGCGGATAAGATTAGAAAGCACATTGGAAAGCACAGTGGGCACGCCGCCAATTACGATGACGCAGCTGGCATACTGTTTTGCATATGCGTAGGTATTGTCTCCTGCCCCCAGCAGCAGCAATATGGGCTCCATGAAAACTCCCATTATAAGAGCAAACATCGCCGATATACAGAATGCCAGATAGAGAGAAAAGACGCTGACTTTTCCCGCTTCCTCTTCTTTTTCCTGTCCCAGAAGCCTGGAGATCAGGGAGCCGCCGCCTATGCCTGCCAGCCCGGAAAGACAAAGGCTGATATTGAACACCGGCAAAATCAGGGACGTGCCGGCCACCATGTACGGGTTATTGGTCTGACCTACAAAAAAGGTATCCGCCATATTATAGATCAAAACTATGAGCTGGCTTGCCACCGCCGGCAAAATCATTTTTAAAAGGGCCCTGGGTATGGGAAGATTTTTAAAAAGCTCCTCCTGCTCCTTATTGATTTTTGAATGCATCCTAGACTTACCTGAGCTTCCCGATATATTGGCCTGAACAAAGCCTATGCGCAGGCGACGCTGCGAGTTGTTTCTGCCGCCTCAGCTCCTGTTTAAAAACTGCATACCGCTTGCCGCAGCTTTAAATGATACCACAAATGTGAAAAATGTTCCATATTTTTTTAAAGTAATTATAAATCAATGACCGGCAGGTCCTGCATAGGACCTGCCAGTCATTGGAGCTGGTAATGTGACTCGAACACACGACCCCTTCATTACGAGTGAAGTGCTCTACCGACTGAGCTATACCAGCAGAATGCTTTAAACTTGGGGTTCAGCGGAAGGTATTTTAGCATATATCCCTGTTCAAGTCAACACTTATGCTGTCAGCTGTCAATATATAACTAAAAGTATAATTCGGAAATAGTTTGAAATCTATGCTTTTATTCTTCCTTGGATAATTTCCGTGATTTGTTCTATATTCACCGAATTTTATCGGAATAGTTTAACTTTTATTCCCGTGATTACAGGGGTTTCAATAAGTTACATAACATCTGTAAAAAATTATTCTGCAAATAGTTATCAACATTTTCAACATGGTTTTCAACATGCCGAATCCTGCGAAAAGTCCCTATTTGCAGAATAAATTGTAAAATACAGTCGAGAACCGGGAGATAAAAATTTACAATTCAAAGACAAAAAACAATTTACATAATCTCTGTTCAGAACCTGCCATAAAGGCCGGAGTCCCTCATGGAAAAATATCTGTCCCCAGAGACGATTATGTGGTCCAGCAGTTCCATGCCCATGAGGCGCAGAGCCTCCCCGGCTTTCCTGGTAAATGCCTCGTCCTCTCTGGAAGGCAGGGCTATACCCTCCGGGTGGTTGTGGGCCAGGACCAGGGATGCGGCCTTGTTTTTCAATGCCAGCTCCACCAGCCGCCGGACTGTGATGTCCACGGCATTTACTACGCCACGGTTCAGTATTTCACAGCAGATCAGGCTTTTCCGGCTGTCCAGACACAGCAGCAGGGCCACCTCGTCCCGCTCATCCATAAAGCGAGGCACCAAGAAACGGCCCAAATCTTTGGAGCTGCGGAAAATACGAATATCATTTACTCTTGACAGCTGGCATTTTTTCATCATCTGGGGAACAAGTTTAATCAGCAGCGCCGCATTTTCCCCTATCCCCGGTACCTCCGTCAGTTCCCGTAGGCTTGCGTCGAATACGCCGCCGAGGCTGCCGAACCTATCTATCAGGTCATGGGCCATCACATTGGTGTCTTTCCTGGGAATGGCATAGAAAAGCAGCAGCTCCAGCGCATTTAGCTCGTTGAAGCTGTCCAGCCCATGCTCCATGAACCTGCTTTTTAATCTGTCTCTGTGCCCGTCGTGAACACCCATGAGGCTATCCCCTGTTCTCTGTTTTTTCCTTATATGTCCATGGTGGCGTAGGCGTTGAGCTCGCTGCCTGCGGTCACTCCCGCCTGATACTCGTAGTAGGCCTGGGCGCCTATCATGGCGCCGTTGTCTCCGCAGAGTCTCAGGGGAGGCACAAACAGCTCGCAGCCTTTCTCCTTTGCGGCGGCAGTAAAGTCCGCCCTTATCCTGGAGTTTGCGGCCACGCCCCCGGCCACCACTATCTTTTTATAGCCCAGGTTTTCCGCCGCCATCATGGTGCGGGGCACCAGGCTGTCGCTGACAGCCTTGGTAAAGGAAGCGGCAAGGCCCTTTCTGTCCAGCTCCTCCCCCTTCTGCTGGGCATTGTGCACCAGGTTGATCACAGCAGTCTTCAGCCCGGAAAAGCTCATGTCATAGGGATTGCCCTCCACATGGGAGATTGGGAAATGGTACATATTATCGTCCCCGCCCTGGGAGAGCTCGTCTATGGGCTTGCCGCCGGGGTAAGGCAGGCCCAAGACCCTGGCGGTCTTGTCGAAGCATTCCCCTGCCGCATCGTCTCTGGTACTGCCGATTATCTCCATATCCGTATAATCACGCACATCCACCAGCATAGTGTTACCCCCGGAGATGGCAAGGCAGAGGAAGGGCGGCTCCAGCTCCGGGTAGGCCAGGTAGTTTGCGGCAATATGGCCCCGGATATGGTGCACCGGGATGAGTGGCACGCCCAGAGCCAGGGCGCAGGCCTTGGCAAAGTTCACCCCCACAAGCACCGCACCGATAAGTCCCGGAGCGTAGGACACAGCCACGGCGTCTATATCCTGCCGGGTTACGCCCGCCGCCTCTATGGCCCGCTGGCTCAATATGGATATAGACTCCACATGGCAGCGGGAAGCTATCTCCGGCACTACCCCGCCGTATACGGCATGGAGCTGGGCCTGGGAAAAGATCTGGTCGGTAAGTATCTTCCTGCCGTCCTCCACCACCGCAACGGCGGTCTCGTCACAGGTAGATTCAAAAGCAAGTATTTTCAAAATCTGCGCCTCATTTCAAAAAATGTGTCATTAGTATAGCATCTTCCCTGGGAAAATCATAGTAATTCTTTCTTCTTCCCACAGGAACAAATCCCTGTTTTTCATACAGGGCTATGGCGGCGGCGTTGCCGCAGCGCACCTCCAGGGTGACAAAGGCCAGGTCCAGAGCCTCTGCCCGGGCCATCAACTCCTCTATCAGCGCCTGTCCTATCCCCTGCCGCCGGACCTCCGGGGCCACGGCCACATTGGATATATAGCCCTCGTCCAGCACGTGCATCATGCCAACATAGCCCAGCACCCGGCCGTTCTCCTCCAGTGCAGCTATGAACTCATGCTGCGGATCCTTCATCTGGCTTTTCAGCTGATCCCGGGTCCAGGGCAGGGAGAAGCAGGCATTTTCTATTTCCTCGATCTGCTCCAGCTGCTCCTCCCGGACGTCCTCAATGCGCCTGACCATATCAGTGGGCCTCCGCCCAGCTGTGGCCTATATGGGCCTCGGCTACCAGGGGGACGCTGAGGTGGACGGCGTTCTCCATTTCATCTGTCAGAATGTCCCTGACCTGCTCCGCCTCTTCCCCGGGGCACTCCACAATTAGCTCGTCGTGGACCTGGAGTATGAGCTTGGCTTTGAGCCCCGACTCTTTGAGCCGCCGGTACACGTTCACCATGGCAAGCTTGATGATATCCGCCGCAGTCCCCTGCACCGGCATATTCAAGGCCACCCGTTCCCCGAAGCTGCGCATATTGAAGTTGGAGCTCTTCAGCTCCGGCAGGTAGCGCCGCCGGCCGTAAATGGTGGAAACATAGCCCTTTTCCTTTGCGCTCTCCACTATATTCTTCATATAGTCCCTGACGCCGTGATATCTCTCCAGGTAGGCGTCCATATAGGCCTTGGCCTCGTTGGTATACACTCCGATGTCCTGGGCCAAAGAGAAAGCGGAAATGCCGTAGACGATGCCAAAGTTCACCGCCTTGGCCCGGCTCCTCAGGGTGGGAGTCACCTGTTCCACCGGGACCCCGAAGACCTTGGAAGCGGTGACGGTGTGGAAGTCCTCCCCGCTGAGGAAGGCCTCCTTCATGTTCTCGTCCCCGGAGATATGGGCCAGCAGCCGCAGCTCTATCTGGCTGTAGTCGGCGTCCACCAGCATCATCCCCGGCGCCGCCACGAACATGTTGCGTATCTGAGCCCCAAGCTCCTTCCTCACCGGGATATTCTGGAGGTTGGGCTCCGTGGAGGACAGGCGGCCGGTGGCCGTCACCGTCATCTGGAAGCTGGTGTGTATGCGCCCGTCCTGGCTTATCACCTTCAAAAGCCCCTCGGCATAGGTGGATTTAAGTTTTGTGAGCATGCGGTAATCCAGCACCTCTTTAACTATTGGGTGCTTATCCTGGAGCTTTTCCAGTACGTCCGCATTGGTGCTCCAGCCGGTCTTGGTCTTTTTTCCATAGGGCAGCATCAGCTCCTCAAAGAGCACGGCCCCCAGTTGTTTGGGGGAATTGATGTTGAACTCATGGCCGGCATGGCCCCATATACTCTCCTGCAGGGCGTTTATCCCGGCGTTCAGGCTCTCTCCAAAGTCATAGAGAGCCTGCCTATCCACATAGAAGCCGGACTTCTCCATCTGGGAGAGCACTGTGCACAAGGGCAGCTCTATATTGTAATAGAGCTCCTCCATGCCCAGCTCCTTCATTCTTGCATCCAGTATAGGGTACAAGGCCCAGACTGCCTCGGCACCGCTCAGCTCCCGGCCGGCATATCTCACGCTTATCCTCTTCGGGGCGTAGTCGCTCTCCGTAGCCTCCAGCAGGTAGGCCGCCAGGGCGGTGTCAAAAACGAAGCCCTCAGTGGGCAGGCCCTCCTTCATAAGCAGGCCCATAAGGTCTTTCACATTGTGGCCCGCCTTCTTCACCTCCGGGGAAAAGACCGTTTTCAGCAGCCGGTCGTAGCTCTCCCCGCAGCGGTTCCAGGTCGCCTGATAGAGCTTTTCCCCGTCGCATATCTCCAGGCTGTCCAGGCCCTCCAGGCTGTACACCGCCACCCAGGGGGCGGACTTCACGGCGGCGATGAGCTTCTCCGTCTCCTCCGCCGTCATGATGGTGCAGTGTTCCAGGCTGTCCGCCTCCCCAGAGGCCGCCGCACTGCTCTCCCCCGGTTCCAGGCCCCACCTCTCTATGAACTTGTTGAAGCCCAGGCCTTTGAATACTCCGTAGAGCTCCGGGGTATAATCCCTGTTCCAAAGGTTCTCTTCCGGCTTAAACTCCAAAGGTATGTCCCGGACTATGGTGGCCAGCCAGTAGGATCTCTCTGCGCTGTCCTTTCCCTGGACCAGCTTCTTCTTTACGCCGTCCTTCACGTCCAGGCTGTCCAGATTTGAGTATATGTTCTCTATAGTCCCGTAGTTCTGCACCAGGGCCATGGCGGTCTTTTCCCCCACGCCGGGGACGCCGGGGATATTGTCGGAGCTGTCCCCCATCAGGGCCTTCAGGTCCACCATCAATTTCGGCTCAAAGCCGTATTCCTCCCGGAAGCGCTCCGGGGTATAGACTATTGTCTCGGTCTGGCCCATGCGGGTCTTCACGTTGCAGACGCTGGTGGTGTCGCTTATGAGCTGAAGGCTGTCCTTATCCCCGGTGACGATTACGCAGTCCCAGCCCGCTCTCTCGCAGACAGCGGCAGCGGTGCCCAGGATATCGTCCGCCTCGTAACCCTCCAGCTCGTAGCGGCGTATTCCCATGGCGTCCAGAGTCTCCTTCAGCATGGGTATCTGCTCCGCCAGCTCCTCCGGCATGGCCTTGCGCTGGGCCTTGTAGCCCTCGTACTCCTTATGGCGGAAGGTGGGGGCCTTCAGGTCAAAGCTGACGCACACCGCCTCCGGCTTCTGCTCCTCCAGCAGCTTCTGCAATATGGCGATAAAGCCGTACACCGCATTGGTGGGCCTGCCGTCCGGGGCGTTGAGGGGGCGCACGCCGTAAAAGGCCCGGTTCACTATGCTGTTGCCATCCAGTATCATTAGCTTCATTTGCCTTAAACCTCACTTCTCGCCCCGCAGGCGGATTATCTCGTCCCGAAGCTCTGCAGCGATCTCGTATTCCAGCATCTTTGCCGCCTTGCGCATCTTGTCCTCCAGGCTGGCGATGAGTTCCTTCCGCTCCCGCTCCGTGAGCTTGGTGCCGTCGCCCCGGCGGGCGGCAGGCTTTATATCCGTTGATATCTCAATAAGGTCCCTCACGCTCTTTACTATGGTCTTGGGTACGATGCCGTGGGCCTGGTTATAGGCCATCTGTTTCTCCCGGCGCCGGGCCGTCTCATTGATGCAGGAGCGCATGGAGGGCGTTATAGTATCGGCGTACATTATGACCTGGCTCTCTGCATTTCTGGCGGCCCGCCCCACGGTCTGGATCAGGCTGGTCTCGCTTCTCAGGAAGCCTTCCTTATCCGCATCCAGTATGGCCACCAGGCCCACCTCCGGGATGTCCAGGCCCTCTCTCAGCAGGTTTATGCCCACCAGCACGTCAAACTCTCCCAGGCGCAGGTCCCGTATTATCTCCATGCGCTCTATGGTACCTATGTCGTGGTGCATGTAGCGGCAGCGTATGCCGGAGTTGGAAAGATAGTCGGTGAGGTCCTCCGCCATTTTCTTGGTAAGGGTAGTCACCAAACTGCGCTGCCCCTTGGCTATGCGGGCGTTTATCTCCCCGATAAGATCGTCTATCTGCCCCTCCACAGGGCGCACGAATATCTCCGGGTCCAGAAGGCCCGTGGGTCGGATTATCTGCTCCACCACCTGGCCGGACCGCTCCTTCTCATAGTCTCCGGGGGTGGCGGAGACATATACCCGCTGGTGTATCCGCTCCGTGAACTCTTCAAATTTCAGGGGTCTGTTGTCAAAGGCCGAAGGCAGGCGGAAGCCGTATTCCACCAGCGACTCCTTCCTGGCTCTGTCTCCCCGGTACATGGCCCGCACCTGGGGCAAGGTCACGTGGCTCTCGTCCACAAAGAGCAGGAAGTCCTTGGGGAAATAGTCCAGCAAGGTCATGGGCGGGCTGCCGGGGGCCCGGTCGGAAATCACCCGGGAGTAGTTTTCTATTCCCGTGCAGTAACCCAGCTCCTGCATCATCTCTATATCGTAGTCCGTGCGCTGTTTTATGCGCTGGGCCTCTATGAGCCGGTTGTTGTCCTGGAAGTATTTCACCCGCTCATCGCATTCTGCCCGTATGCGCTCAATGGCCGAGGCCATCTTCTCTTTGGTAGTGACGTAGTGGCTGGCGGGGTATATGGCCACATGGCTGAGGTAGCGGGTGGGCTCCCCGGTCACCACATTTATCTCGCTTATCCTGTCGAGCTCGTCTCCAAAAAACTCCACTCTTATTGCCTTGTCATTGGAGTAGGCGGGAAATATCTCCAAGGTGTCCCCCCGGACACGGAACATGTTTCGCTGGAAGGCAATGTCATTGCGCTCGTAGCGTATCTCCAGCAGTTTTCTCAAAAGCTGGTCAAAGTCCCGGGTCTGGCCCTGACGCAGGGAGATGACCATGTTTGCATAGTCGATAGGGTCGCCTAAGCCGTAAATACATGAAACAGAAGCCACCACGATTACGTCTCTTCTTTCAAAGAGGCTGGAGGTGGCGCTGTGGCGCAGCCGCTCTATCTCGTCGTTGATGGAGCAGTCCTTCTCGATGAAGGTGTCGGTATGGGCTATATAGGCCTCCGGCTGGTAATAGTCGTAATAGGAGACAAAGTACTCCACGGCGTTTTCCGGGAAGAACTCCCGAAACTCGCTGCAAAGCTGGGCCGCCAGGGTCTTGTTGTGGGCCAGCACCAAAGTGGGCCGGTTCAGCCTGGCAATGACGTTTGCCATGGTGAAGGTCTTGCCGGAGCCGGTGACTCCCAACAGCACCTGCTCGTCTATGCCGTTTTCTATACCTGAGACCAGAGCGTCTATAGCTTCCGGCTGGTCGCCGGTGGGCTGGTACTGTGAAACAAGCTTGAAACTGTCCATATTGTTCTCCCTTAAGCTGCCCTAAGGCATCCTTAGAAATTTCTCCGCTGAATTAATATTATAACACGCCTGCCCTATTATCACAAGACATCAGCAGAGGTTGAAATATTTATTAAGGAATTCGCCGCTTGAAGGAGCTTGTAGGCCATGGTATAATCATGGATAATCATAAAGATACGGAGTGTGTTATGAAGACCATCAATTCCATAGGCAGCGCAAAGCAGATCGTATACGAGGTAGGCAAGGTCATTGTCGGTAAGGATGAAGTCATAATCAAGATGCTCCTGGCCATACTTGGTCGGGGGCACATCCTCATGGAAGACATCCCCGGCGTTGGCAAGACCACCATGGCTCTGGCCTTTTCCCGGGCCTTGGGACTGGATTACAACCGTGTGCAGTTCACCCCGGACGTGCTGCCTTCGGACATCACCGGCTTCTCCATATATGATAAGAACACAGGCAAGATGACGTACCAGCGAGGGGCAATACTCTGCAACCTGTTTCTGGCCGACGAGCTTAACCGGGCCACCAGCCGCACCCAGGCCGCTCTTTTGCAGGCAATGGAGGAGGGCGAAGTCACGGTGGACAATGTCACCTACCCCGTGCCCCAGCCTTTCATGGTCATTGCGACCCAGAACCCTATTGGGGCCAAGGGCACTCAGATGCTGCCGGACTCCCAGCTGGATCGGTTCATGATACGTCTCAGCATGGGCTACCCGGACCCGGAGGCCGAAGCTGAGATGATACGCCGCAAACAGCAGGGCATCAGTCTGGAGCAGGTCCAGCAGGTGGTCAGCCGTCAGGAGCTCATTGGGATCTGCGCCGAGGCGGAGCATGTATATATAAAGGACAGTCTCATCGACTACATCGTAAAACTATGTACAGTCACCCGCAGCGATTCCAGGATACTCCAGGGGGCCAGCCCCAGAGCCGCCCTCTCCCTTACGGCCCTTGCCAAGGCTGCGGCATGGATACAAGGCCGAGACTATGTGGTCCCGTCGGACATACGCTTTGTTTTTGCCGACGCTATTCAGCACCGCCTCATCTGGGCCAGCGACAATCTGTCCTTTAAAAAACAGCGCACCGTGGTGGAAGAGCTCTTCTCCTCGGTGAGGGCCCCTGAAATCCGATAAATATGCTGACTATAAATTTTTTCCTGTATCTGTTTCTGTGCGGCCTAGCTTATCTGTTCAGTCTCACCTATGTGGGCTGGTTCGGCGGCTATCTGCTGTGGGCGGTCATAGCGCTCCCCCCGGCGCTCACCCTGCTGTCGCTGCCCTCTATGCTCTCCCTGCGTATAAGCTGCCGGGTGCCTGAACGTGTTAGCCTCGGCGAAAAGGCCGAGCTCAACATTAAATTTTCCAACCGCCGGCTGCTGCCGGTGCGCTATTGCAGTTTCACTCTCAGGGTGGTGAACCTGTTCACCGGGGAGAGCAGCAGCTATCCCATGCGCTACGGCCTGCTGGACGACAGCGAAAGCATAATAAGTCTGCCCAGTTCCTCCAGCGGGACACTGCTTTGTTCTTTGGAGGACCAGCAGCTCAGCAGTTATCTTGGCCTATTGAAGCTGCGTCCAAGAAGGCAGTGGCAGGCCAAGTGTACCGTTATGCCCAGGCCCAAGGCCCCGGAGAATATGGCGAGCCTGGAGTCCCTGCCCCCGGTAAGTCAGAACTACCGTCCCAAGCCGGGGGGCGGCTACTCAGAGGAACACGAGCTGAGACAGTACCGCCCAGGCGACAATATCAATTCCATCCACTGGAAGCTGAGCTCAAAAACCGACGAGCTTATAGTACGGGAGCCCATGGAGCCTGTAGAAAGCAGCACAGCTGTGCTGCTGCATACTACCGGGGAGCTGGACCTGTCCCACCTGTACTGGCTGTCCCTCCGCCTTTGCAGCTGGAACATCCAGCATGTCATATATTTTGGCAGCGCCTCCGCACTGGTTAGCAACGAGACCGACTGCCGCTGCGCCATGCTCCAGCTGCTGGCCCTGCCCCGGGCCAAGTGCCCTGCTCTCAGCGGCAGCTTTGGCCGGGTCTTCGACCTGGAAAACGGGGAGGTGCGCTGGCATTGAATAAGTTCCTCAACCGTCTGTCCACTTTGCTGCTTATGCTCATGGCAGTGATCCCTATGGTGCATCTCGTGATGTACAGCTTTTCCCTCTCCGCCGACCAGCGTCTGCCTGTCTTCCTAATCGTGGCTGTGCTTTTCTGCTGGCTCATGTTCAGCTTTTGGCGGTTTTCTCTGCCGGGCATACTTGTCTGCCTGGCTCTGGCCATACTCTTCTATCATGGCCGCAGCGAAATATTATCGGCCCAGTTTGAAGATATAGCAAACAGGATGGCCGTGGCCTATTACAATCGCTTTGTGTCCTCAGGATATGTGTATAGCGGAACCGAACTCAGCCATACCGAGGCCATGCTTTTTGTAGGCTTTGTGCTCTCCGCCCTTATGGGTCTGACCCTAAATTCCCGGGAGGACCGCATCTTCCTGCCTCTGCTTATTAGTCTGCCCATCGTTTTTCTTTGCCTTTTGGTATACGGGCAAATGCCTGGCTGGGTGATGCTTTGCCTCAGCGCTTTTGTCTTTTTGCTGTTGTCTACAGGGCGCATCAACTCCCCTGAAGGCAACACCGGCAAGAGTTTCCTGCTGTTGTTTTTACCTGTAGCTCTGCTTCTCAGCTCCATACTTCTTTTTAAAAATCCCGGCAATTACAATTATGAGGAGCAGAAACTGAGCCTGGTGGAGCTGGCTCAGGGCATAACCAAAGAGTTTACAGCCTCCCTTCGTGAAGACGCCGGCAGTTCTTCAGTGAACGTACGTTTACCTCAGTCGTCAGAAGGCGATGATTCCTTTGCCTTGGGAAATGACCTATTAAATGTGAGCGGCAGCACTCTGGATATATCCAACACGCCCGAACTGTCATCTTTAAAGCAGGTCATTTTGTACGCCACTTCCAGTCAAAGCGGGCACTTCTACTTGCGCAGCAGATCCTACGGCTCTTATACCGGCGCCGGCTGGGGCCAGGCGCCGGATTACCCCGGGGAGCATGTTCCGGCTTTCTCCGCCCAGGCCATTGCCGCCTCCCAGTCTTCGGTTCAGGGAGAAATGGATATCAGCTTAGCCTTTGCCGACTCTTCCCTAATGTATGTACCCTACTACTGCACGCAGGATTATGATTCTGAGTCCGGCATCAGCGGCGGCGAATCCAGTTACAGCCTTACATTTTTCAGCTATGCTTCCGACTACGCCTCTCTGTCGCTTCCCACCGAGCTGAGAGATATGGAGCTTTCATACAGGCAGTTCGTGTATGCAAATTATCTGTCTCTTCCCGACAGCAGCAGAAGCGCCCTCCAGGAACTTGCATCCCAAAACTCGCTTTCCGGCGACAATGTTTTTGAGACAATTTCCCTGGTTGCTGAATTTGTGCGCAGCCGCTGCCCCTATAACATCAACACCCAGCCCTACCCCTCGGAGGACTATGCCCTGTACTTTCTCACCCAGGCTACCGAAGGCTATTGCGTCCACTTTGCTACCGCAGCCACAGCCCTGTACCGTGCCCTTGGGCTGCCGGCAAGGATGGTCGCCGGCTACGCTTTTGAAGCCGAGGCCGGAGTCTCCTCAGAGGTGCTTGGCGAAAACGCCCATGCCTGGACTGAGGTTTATATAGACGGTCTGGGTTGGCTGCCGGTGGAGGTCACTCCTGGCTCCTATGAAGGCCCGGCCCTTGGCGGCCTGGATGAAGAAAGTGAAGAGCAGCCCGCTCTCCCAAGCCCTGGCAACCAGGATTCCGCCCAGGTAAACGATGGTTTACCCGGACCTTCAGATTCCGATAAAGCTTCGAATAGTAGCAGCGAAAATATTTCCTGGTCCCCCAGTCCTCTGCTTATCGTCATTGCAGCAGTCTTTTTCCTTTTTCTCTCCGGCTTTTTACGGTATCGGCTCAAGCTCAGTCTTTGGCGGCGCAGTCTATCCTCCGGGAAAAATAAAGCCGCCATTAGTGTTTGGCGCTGCGCAAAGCGTATTTGCAGTTATGGCGCTTCTATGCCGGAGGAGATAAAGGCAGCGGCCCAGAAGGCTTTTTACGGCAGAGGCTTGGACAGTCGGGAGGAATTGGAGCCCGGTCTTGAACAGCTTGAAATTATCCGTGAAAAAACCTACGCTTCCCTGCCTTGGTATAAAAAGCTAAAATTCAGATTTTATGACGGCCTCAAATAAAGGGTAAAACTAAAACGAGGAGGGCTCTGCCCTCCTTGTTTTATGCTTTCATTCAGCGGCGGCTCATTAGTTCCAGGGCCTTGCTCAGCAGCTCGGCTGCGTCTATACGGCTCAGCGTCTCCTCCACCAGCTGGGTGTCGTCTATAATGCCGGATGCGCTTAGATTGGCGCAGGCCTGGGCCGTCTCCGGGGCCAGTGTCTCATCCAACTGGATATAGTTCACATCGTTCAGGTCCAAAGCCTGATTCAGCATGAGCACAGCATCGGTCTTAGTTATGGGGGCATCGGGCTGGAAACAATCCGTCTCCCCTTCTATACTGTCCATGCCGCACATAACAGTTGTTGCCACATAGGGCTTCATCCAGACGGGGATATTCTCGTCGTCACTGTAGCCGGTGTTCATTACTCCTGAAATTATAGGCTTGTCAGAAACTATTAGACACATGCTGAGAAATTCTCCCCGGCTCACTGCTTTATCAGGGTAGAAGCAGTATTCCCCGCCGATCTGCTCCCCGGTAAACACGTTCTCTTCGCTCATGAGCAAAGCGGCATATTCTCCGGCGCTGCCTTTCATATCGGAATAGCTCACGTCTTTTTTCTGCTTGTCAATGCGGATGATGACGGTGGCCTCCTGAGAGACATTGCCCTCAGAGTCGGTAGCTCTGTAGCCGAAATAGTCCTTGCCCTTTTTGTCCTGGTTCGGGGTATATACAAAGCTGCCGTCGGCGGCCAGCTCTATATGGCCCTTTACTGGCTGAGTACATATTTCAAATTTTACCACGTCGTTTTCCGGGTCAAAGGCCTTGAGCTGGCCACTGACGGAAACATTCCTGAAAGTACGCAGTTCCAGATTTTCTGCCACCGGGGCGCTGCCTGCCGCCATCGCAGGGTAGACCAGGCCTGAGCA
This sequence comes from uncultured Oscillospiraceae bacterium, assembly GCA_944385125.1. Lineage (GTDB taxonomy): Bacteria > Bacillota > Clostridia > Oscillospirales > Oscillospiraceae > Limivicinus. The sequence goes on along the minus strand of CALWVZ010000005.1, from coordinate 13,269 downwards.
CAGCAAAACCGCCATGGCGACAAGAAATGCAGAAATAAACGCTCTTTTCATATATTGCCTCCTCTGTCTTTTTCTGAGACTATTTTGCGCCGATGGGAGACAAATATTCAAAAGCTGTAGACAGCATTTGCCGTCTATGATAAAATACCGCCATAGATTTAGGGAGGATAATTATATGGAACTTACAGCCGCAGCCCAGTGGCTGAACACGACTTTCGCCTCATTTGACCAAAGCATAACCCTTCTGGTCCACCGGCTTTACGATGTGGCCGGAGGCTTCTGCTCGCCTTTCTTTGAGTTCATATCCCTTCTGGGGAAGGACGGCATCTTCCTGGTGCTGCTGTCCCTGGCTCTGATGCTTTTTCGCCCCACCCGCCGCTTCGGTACAGCCATGCTCTTCGGCGTGGCCATCGGCGCAGTGTTCACCAATCTGTTTTTGAAGGTGGCCATTGCCCGGCCCAGGCCCTACGCTGATGAAAACAGCATCTTTTATCAGCTGTGGCTCATAATGGGCCAGCATATGGAGAGCGACAAGAGCTTCCCCTCCGGCCATACCACTGCGGCCTTCTCCACTATGACGGCCCTCTTTTTTACCGGCAACAAACGCTACAGCTGGACAGCCTTTATTTTTGCCATTCTCATGGGCATATCCAGGATCTATCTGGTTGTCCATTTCCCCTCCGATGTATTGGGCGGAATAATCGTCGGCTTCATTGCCGGATGTCTTGGCGCCCTTCTGGCCCCTAAGCTCCCGGAAAAGTGGTATTCCTTCAGCATCTTTAAAAGAAAGGCGGGTGAGGGACCTTGTTTGGATTCGGCAAGCCCAGATTCAAAGGCGTAGACAAAAAGTACATCAGCGACCCTGAGCATATTGAGGACTATGAGTCCACCCAGGCCATAGGCCGGGTAAGGCTGGGAAAGCTTTGCCTGTACTACAAGGACCTGGGCAAGAAATACTATGTGCCCTACGACTACATAGAGCGGGCTTTCTGCCGTATCAGCGAGTGCCAGCCAGACGACAGTCCCGCCTACTATTACTACCGGCTCATCCTGGTCCATGGCGGCAAAGAGTTTGCCAACCTCATATTCAACGAAGAGGCTGATGTGGACAGGCTGCTGGAGCTCATTAAGGAGATCAATCCTCAGGTGGCTATCGGCTATGTTCCCCCTGCCGATGGCAAGCGGAGATATTTCTCCTGAACAAAACTGCTTTTATACTTACACGAAAGCCAAGCCCGGACAGATGACGTCTGGGCTTGGCTTTTAACATGTTTTTTCTTCTGCTTTCCCGGGGAATGTTTATCCCGGGAGCCGCAGTCACTTGGCCAGGCGCTTCACCAGTTCCTCATCCGCCTGGGTCATAATGGTCTTGTAGTCGGTGTATATCACCTTACCGGGAAGAGCCCCGGAGGGCTTGCGCACATAACGGAGCATAGTGTAATCCACCGCTATCTTTCCTCCCTCCCGGCCCTGAGAGTAGTATGCTGCTATGGCTGCGGCCTGGGAGATGGCCAGTTCCGTTGGCTCCCGGTCGCTGCATTGGAGTATCACATGGCTGCCGTGCACCTTCTGAGTGTGGAACCAGTAGTCTGTACGGCGGCAGAGCCTGGTGCTCAGCTGGTCGTTCTGGATGTTGCTGCGGCCTGCCAGCACCTGAAAGCCGTCGTCAGTGACAAATCGCAGGGGCGCCTGGGCCTTTACCCGGCTCTGTCTGCTCCCGGACTGGCGGCGGATATAGCCGGTCTCCTCCAGCTCGCGGCGGATATCGGAGATGTCCTTCTCGCTCTCGGAGAGGCTGAGCATCTCCAGCACACTGTTGAGATAATCCAGCTGGGTCTCCCCCTGGGCAATAAGTCCGATAAGGTGACTTCTGGCAGCCTTGAGCTTGTTGTATTCCTTGAACATGGCTGCGGCATTCTGCTGGGGAGTCTTTAAGGGGTCCAGGGCTATCTCTATCTCCCCGCAGTCCGGGTCATAGTAGTCCTGGCATTTCAGGACCCGGTCCCCTCTCTTTATCCGGTAGATATTCGCAGTGACCAGCTCCGCCATCTTCCGCACCTGGTCCCTGTTCTCCGTGCGGCGCAGCTCCTCACTCTGCCCTGCCAGCTTGCGCTGCACTCTGTCTCTCATGGTGCGCACGGTCTTATAGAGTTGATGACTGCGGCGGCGCTGCTGCTCAATTCTGTCCCGTCGTGAATAGAAGCTGTCCAGCAGCCGGGAGAAGCTCTCCTCCTCACGGCAGCTCATAGTCTCCCCGTACTGGCCGATCTTCATGAAGCTGAAGTCCGCCGGCTTATCCCCCTCCCAGAGAATATAAGGGCGTATATCTCCGGCTCTTACGCTGTCCACAAAGGCGCCCAGCAGCTGGGGCAGAGTCTCAAAACTGCCGGAGCAGCGGTAAGCCAGTTCCCGGCACACCAGAGGCGAAAGGCCGGAAAAGCTGCTCAGAAGCCACTTGTCCAGGCTCTCCCCCGGCTCCGCCCGGGCTATCAGCTCCCGGCGCTGTTCAGATTCCGTCTCCATTAGGGCAGGCTTATCCTGCTTCGGGGGCAGACGGTATATCATGCCCGGCAGCATCCGGCGCAGAGCATCCCCGGCAAAATCCATGCGGCGCATGCAGTCGATTATCCTGCCCTCTCCGTCCACCAGGATGATATTGGAGCTGCGGCCTATAAGCTCCGCTATCAGGAGCTTACGGCTGGCAAAGCCCATTTCATCGTGGCCCTCCAGCTCGATTATCAGCATGCGCTCCCAGTCCGGCTGGCGGAGAGATACTATCCTTGCGCCCACCAGGTGCTTTCTAAGCAGCATACAGAACATAGGCGGCTCCGCCGGATTTTCATAGCCGCTCTCCGTGAGCTGAACTCTGGCCCGGCCGGTACCTGCGGACAGCAGAAGCTTAAGGTTTTCCCCCTTTGAGCGCAGGGAAATGAGCAGCATGTCCCTCTCGGGCTGCTGCACCTTATCTATTCTGCCCCCTTCTATTTTCTCCCGCAGCTCCCCGGTGAGGGCCGAGAGATATATGGCGTCAAGTGGCATGATCCCTATTCTCCATTATTACTTCAAAAAGCCGGTTTATCCTCTCCAGTTTTCCCTGGAGATAGAGCCAGCCGAAGAGAGCTTCCAGCCCTGTTGCGGCGTGGTACTGTGCAATGTCTGCGTTTTTCGGCACAGTATGCACATGGGCGTTCCGGCCCCGCTTGTATATGGCCAGCTCATCCCCCTCCAGGAGTCCCAACAGCTTTTCAGCTGCGGAGGCCTGGGCGGCAGCCTTTACCATCTTCACGCTGCTTTTATGCAGGTCCAGCAGGGCGGTGTGTCCGCTCTGACAGAGCATACTGCGCACCAAAAGCTCGTACACCCCGTCCCCCACATGGGCCAGGCCCAGGATGCTTATCTTATTCACGTCCTTTATATCCATCTCCGGGAAAAAACCGTACATATCTCCACCTAAGGCGGCAGGGAGCAAATACTCCCTGCCGCTCCCTTTTAAATTTCTTCCTCTGTTTTGTCCTCATGGGTCGGACCGCCTATGGGCAGAAGGGGCTCTTCTCCGGGTATCAGGCCGAGGTTCCGCTGGACATTGGTCCAGCCCTCCCGGTCAATAGTGACCTGTCGGGGCTTTGCACCCTCATAGGGGCCCACTATGCCCAGCTCCTCCATCTGATCCACTATACGGGCAGCTCTGGAATAGCCCAGCTTGACCCGGCGCTGGAGCATTGACACGGAGCAGGAGCCGGTCTCCAGCACCACTTCCACAGCCTGGGGCAGCATTTCGTCAAAGCTGCCGGCCAGACCCTCCTCGTGGGAGTCTCTGTCACTGTCATGGGAGTTCTTGTCCTGGGCGGCCTTGTTCATGAACTCCTCTATCTCGGAGTTCTGATTGGTGACACCCGCCCCCTCTTTTATGAACTGTATAACCTCTTCCCGCTCCTCGTCAGAAACGAAGGCGCCCTGTATGCGGGTAGGCTTGCCACAGCCCACAGGCGAGAAGAGCATGTCTCCCATGCCCACCAGTTTTTCTGCTCCCGCCTGGTCCAGTATTATCCGGCTCTCCATAGCGGAAGAGACGGCAAAGGCAATGCGAGAGGGGATGTTGGCCTTCATAAGGCCGGTTATCACGTCGGCAGAGGGCCGCTGAGTAGCGATTATCAAATGCATACCGGCGGCCCGGCCCATCTGGGCCACACGGCAGATGCTCTCCTCCACTTCCTTGGAGGCCACCAGCATCAGGTCCGCCAACTCGTCTATGACTATCACCACCTGGGGCAGGGTCTGTTCCCCGGAATCCAGGCAGTGCTTGTTGTAGCTGGCCAGGTCCCGCACCCCTACTTCAGAGAATAGCCGGTAGCGCTTGAGCATTTCAACCACAGACCACTGTAGGGCGCCTGCGGCTTTCTTGGGGTCGGTGACCACCGGGACATACAAATGGGGTATACCGTTATATATACCCAGTTCCACCATCTTGGGATCTATCATTATAAGGCGCACCTCGTCGGGCCGGGCCTTATATAGAAGGCTGAGGATGAGGGAGTTCATGCATACGGACTTGCCGGAGCCGGTGGTTCCGGCAATGAGCATATGGGGCAGCTTTGCAATGTTGCCCACCACGCATTCGCCTCCGATGTCCTTGCCCAGGGCAAAGCTGAGCTTGGACTTTGCATTGACGAACTGGGGTGATTCTATGATATCCCGCAGGTAAACAGTGCTGACTATTTTGTTGGGCACCTCAATGCCCACAGTGGAGATCTTCTCCGGGATAGGCGCAATGCGTACGTTTATGACGCCCAGGGCCAGGGCCAGATCTCCCGCCAGATTAGTCACTCTGGCGAGCTTGACTCCCTGCTCCAGTTCTATATCATAACGGGTGACAGTTGGGCCTCGTGTGACGCCCACTATGGAGGCGTTGATGCCGAAGCTTCTTATGGCGCCCTCCAGCCGGTTACGGTTCACGGCTATCTCATCCCTGGCGTCAACAGCGGCGGCTCCTCCGCTGCGCAGCAAAGATACCGGCGGGAACTCGTAGTCTCCGCTGTCGCCGGCGGCGGATATGGCCTGGGCAACTGCCTGGGCTTCTGCCTCAACTTCAGCCTTGACGGCCTTTTTGCCCTTGGGCGGGTCGGATATCTCTCCGCTGACGGATACGGGCTTAAGATGTTCCCGCTCCTCCTGCTGCACCGCCAAGACCACCCCGGCTATGCTTGCCGCTTCCTCCGGGGTCAGGGGCATGACATCGTCAGTTGGCCCCAGGCTGGGCTCCTTTATGATAGGAGTTTTTCTGAGGCTCTCCTTCTTCTCTTCCCTCACTGGCTGGGCCTGTTTTTCTCTGCTCTTTTTTTCAGGCTTAACCTTGCCGTGCTTTTTCTCCGGCCCCGTCTCTCCGGCAAAGGGATTAATCGCTTCCCCTCTCCTTGTAAAGCTGAATTCTTCCTCCTCGTCCTCCTGGAGAGGTATATCCATTACCGAGCTGCGGGCGATGCGCTCTATTTTTCCGGCCTCAGCCACGGGGACTTTCCCTGTCACGGAACCCACCGGGGCCAGGGAATCCTCATACATTGAGGGGTCGTAGGGGGCGGTGGCCCTTATCTTTATCTGCTGGGCAGCCTTTTTAAAGCTGCTGCTGAAGGCGCATATAGTGCAGGCAATAAATAGGACCACCAGCACGGGTATAGCCCCGTATATGCTGAAGGCCATCTCCAGACCTATGGCCAGCAGTCCGCCCAAAGCTCCCGCCGACTCCAGATACTGGCCTGATTCAAAGAGCTGTCCGGCGGTCAATTTCAAATCAAAGTCCGCCTGGAAGGGAGGCTCATAGATGATCAGGCTGATGATTGCCGCCAACAGCACCGGGAGTAGCAGAGCGCAGATACTGCGCAGCATCACCGGGCGTCCCCTGTGAAAGCCCAGGATAATGGACGTGAGCAGTAAGACCGGCGCTGTGAGCCAATAGCCCCAGCCCACCAGGCCCTTCAGCAGGTTTGCAAAAAACATTATGAAAGAGCCCTCGGAGCGAAAATAGCTGATAGCCACAAACACAGCCAGAAACAGGAAAATAACAGCTCCCAGCTCCCTGCGGATAGGTACTACCGGCTCCTGGGGCGGCTGTGCGGCAGTCTGTTTTCCGCTCTTCTTGGAGGAGGAGCTGCCTTTGCCGGTTCCGCTCTTTTTTGTTGTCGTCGTTTTTTTCTTAGTTTGTGCCATTAAAGAGGTCCTTTCTTTGGCGTATGTTGTAAATCAAATATCAGAATATCATGTACAGGATAATGGAAAGCACGCCCATCACCCAGCAGTAATAGGCAAATCCGCCAAACTTACCCTTGTTGCTTATAAATCTCAGTAAATTGATAGCTGCTATCCCCGAGAGCATAGCCACTACCATTCCCACCAGATAGGCAGGAACATTGGCCCAGTTGATTCCTTCCCTGAAGGCGTCCGCCAGGCTGAGTATATTTGCCCCAAGCACCGCCGGGATGGACATTAGAAAGGAAAATTTAACTGCAAAATCTCTGCGCAGACCGGTGGCGATACCGGCGGTGATGGTGGTGCCGGAGCGGGACAGACCGGGTATAGTGGCAACGCACTGGCAAAGGCCTATTATAATAGCGTCCAGTATTGTCATGCTGCGTTCCGTCTTCCTGCCAGGTCTCATCCTGTCGGAAACGTAGAGCATGCAGCCGGTGAGTACGATGGCCACGCCGATGAAGACATTGTTATAATATAAAGTCTCTATCATGTCGTTTATAGGCAGGATGAGGAACAGGGGCAGAGTGGCCATCACTATCATTATGAAGGTCCGGGCCTGGGGATAGTGTTCCCGGGGCTGCCCGGCCAGAGGTCCCAGATTTACAAAGGATATCAGTTCATAAAACATTTCCTTGATATCCTGCCAATATACTATCAAAATAGAGGCCAGGGTGCCCAAATGCAGCAGCACATCAAAGAACATATGCCCTTCTTCGGATATTTTGAAAAGGTTGTTTACGATAGAGAGATGCCCGGAACTGGATATAGGTAAAAACTCCGCTATACCCTGGACAAGTCCCAGTAAAACTGCTTCCCATATGCTCATCGGCATGTACCCCCACGATAATCATAAATTATATATTACCACATCTTTATGTGAAAAACAAGACTTTGAGAACTGCCGGCCAGTTGTTTAAGCGCCGCAAGCAAGCTTGCGGCGCTTAAAATTGGGAGCCAAAAGGCTCCCTCTGCTTTACTGCTTCTGTTTATCTATCTCACTGTGGAGATAGGCCAGTGCGTCGGACAGGCTGCCCAGCTGGTCTATCAGCCCGCTGTCCACCGCCTCCCTGCCATAGATCACGCTGCCCACATCGTTTGCCAGCTCGTCGGTCTTGCTCATGTATTTCACATAGTCCTCCCGGCTGATGTGGGAATGCTCAGTCACGAAGGAAACTATCCGCTCCTGTATGCGGGAGAAATAGTTGTAGGTCTGAGGCACCCCGATGACTACGCCGTTTATCCTTACAGGGTGTATGGTCATGGCCGCCGAGGGGGCAATCATGCTGCGCTTTGCAGCCACCGCCAGGGGCACTCCGATGGAATGGCCTCCCCCCAGCACCAGGGAAACCGCCGGCTTTTTCATCCCGGCTATCAGCTCCGCTATGGCAAGCCCCGCCTCCACATCTCCTCCCATGGTGTTGAGCAGGACCAACAGTCCACCTATCTCCGGGGATTCCTCAATGGCCGCAATAAGTGGCAGCACATGCTCGTATTTGGTGGTCTTTGCATCCTCGGGCAGCACCTGGTGCCCCTCTATCTGTCCTACGATAGTCAGGCAATGTATGCTTCCGCCGGAGCTGGAACCCAGTTCCTTTATTTCTTTCAGTTCTTCCATACCTTCACCTCCCGGATATTTTACCCGAAAGGCGGCGGAATAAATCAGTCGCAGTTTCCTCTTCGGTATTTTGCGGCCGGATTTTAAAAAGGTCGGGAGAATATGTTCTCCCAACCTTTCAGAAATATTTTTTATTTATCGGAGTAAGCCGCCAGCACGCCCTTATAGGTCATGTAGCAGTCAAACTTTGCCACTACTTCAAAGGGAGCGTGCATGCTCAGCACCGGTACCCCGGCGTCTATGGTGTCAATATTGCGGTTAGCCATAAACATTGCGATGGTACCTCCGCCGCCCTGGTCCACCTTGCCCAGCTCGCACAGCTGCCACACCACTGACTTTTCCGCAAAGAGACGACGGAGATAGGCCACCAGTTCGGCGGAGGCATCACTGGTGCCGGACTTACCCCTGGCGCCGGTGAACTTGCTGATACCCATGCCGTAATTTATCTTGGCCTCGCTGCGTTTCTCCGACACCTCAGGATATAAGGGATCGTAGGCGTTGCTCACATCCGCAGAGAGGCAGAAGCTCTTCTCATAGCAGCGGCGGAGAGCCACGCCCTGGCTCTGGCACAGGTCCTCCATAAAACAGTCAAAGGCGGCGCTCTGCATACCGCTGACACCGTCGGAGCCTGTCTCCTCCTTGTCCGCCAGTATGCACACGCAGCTGCGTTCAGGCTCCTCCACGTCAAAGATCGCTTTTAGTTCCGCATAGGCGCAGACCCTGTCGTCGTGGCCATAGCCGCCGATGAGTGAACGGTCCAGACCTATCTCGCACACATCATAGGCGGGGACGGCGGTGAGCTCAGCGGAGAGGAAGTCCTCCTCGCTGATATCGTACATATCTTTGAGAATGCTGAGAACCGCCAGCTTCACCCGGTCCTTGCCCTCGTCGGCATAGGGCACGGAACCGATGAGTATCTGCATACCCTCGCCGGTGATGCCATCCTTCATGGTCTTTTTCATCTGATCGGCCGCAAGATGGGGCAGCAGGTCGGTGATGACGAACTTGGGTTCGTCCGGCTCACGGCCGATGGAGACCTCCAGCACTTCCCCGTTTTTGAGAGCCACCACACCGTGGAGCTCCAGGGGTATGGTGACCCACTGGTATTTCTTTATCCCACCATAGTAGTGGGTACGGAAGAAGCACATTTCATCGCTCTCATACATTGGTATCTGCTTGAGATCCAGGCGGGGGGCATCCACGTGGGCCCCGGCGATCACAGCGCCCTGGCCCAGGTCCTTCTTACCTATCACTGCCAGCATCAGAGCCTTGCCCCGGTTGTTGCGGTATATCTTCATTCCGGGCTTAAGCTCCATACCCGGCTCATACTCCACAAAGCCCTGGGCCTCAGCCATGGCTATGGCGTTATTCACCGCTTCCCGCTCGGTACGGGAGTTGTTGAGGAAATCCATGTAGTCCCGGCAGTAGCCCTCCAGGGCCGGGCGCTCCTGGGCGTCGATAAGGTCATATCCGTTTTTCTGCTCGTAAAAAAGCTCTTTTCTTATGTCATCCATTGTTCAGTATCTCCTTAAATAATTTCATACAAGCTTTAAGAAATTCTTCTGCGTCGCCGTCGTTGCGCAGTATGTGGCCGCAGAGCTTTTCAAAGTAGGAGTCGGGGTGTTGGGCGTCTATGCGCATTGCAGCATATTCCCGGCTGATCCCGTCCCTGGCCATTATCCGCTCAATGCGCTTTTCCCTGCGGGCCAGCACTGCCACCGTATGGGTGCAGCGCAGAGCCTGGCCACCGGCAAACAGTTCTATCGCATCTATGGCTGCAAAGCGTCCGCCCTCCATGGCAAAGCTGCGGAGCCTCCGCTCTATCTCCATGTCGACATACTTGTGACTGATAGAATTTAGTTTTTTGAGGGCCTCAGGGGCGTTGAAAACTATCGCTCCCAAAGCTTTGCGTTGGAGAACGCCCTCACACACCACGCCGGGAAAGGCGGAATCTATCTCTTCCAGCAGCTCAGGACTGGTCTCCAGCAGGCTATGATAAATGCTGTCGCAGTCCAGCACCAGAGCTCCCATGCTCTCCAGAACTTTCAGGGCGGTGGTCTTGCCGGAGCCGCTGCCGCCGGTGATGCCTATTACCTGCAGATCCTCCATCAGAGCTTTTTCAATGTCCTCCGCCGGCAAGGCCCCCTGGCGCAGTATTTTGTAGGGAATCTTGCTCATGTCGATTATGGTGGACTCAAAGCCCAGTCCACAGGGCCCGCCGTCTATTATCCCCTCAATTTGCCCGTTAAAATACTCATACACCTTTTGAGCCGTCTTGGGGCTCTCAGCGCCGGAGGGGTTTGCCGAAGGGGCGGCAAAAGGCACCTGGGCCAGTCTCAGCAGCTCCAGAGTCATCTGATGCTCCGGGCAGCGCAGTCCCACGGTGTCTCCCCCGGCCAGAACTATGGAGGGTATGTGTTTTTTTGCCTTCATTATTATGGTCAACGGCCCGGGCCAGAACTTTTTTGCCAAGGTCCTGGCAGCCTGAGGCACGTCTTCACAGTATACGTCTATGGCCTCCGGCCCTGGGACCATCAGGGACAGGGGCTTTACGGAGGGCCGCCCCTTGACCTCGTATATCTTCTCCACAGCCTCCGCATCCAGGCCGTTGCCTGCCAGGCCATATACAGTCTCCGTGGGCACGGCCACCAGTTCTCCGGCCCTGATGAGCTCTGCCGCCGGAGCCAGGTCGCCCTTGAATATCTTTGTCTCCATCTGTCTATTCCTCCGCCTGGGCCTGCAGCCGGGCCGTCTGGTCGCTGGTTATCAGGCAGTCTATAAGCTCGTCCAGGTCTCCGTTGATAATATTTTGCAAGTTGAAGTTCTTCATGTCCCCGCTGAGCCGGTGGTCGGTGACCCGGTTCTGTGGGAAATTATAGGTGCGTATACGCTCGCTGCGGTCCCCGGAGCCTATCTGGCTGCGGCGCTCGCTGGCCAGGGCCGCAGTCTTTTTTGCCTGCTCCTGCTCATAGAGCTTGGAGCGGAGTATCTGCATGGCCCGGTCCTTATTCTTGTACTGGCTGCGCTCATCCTGGCACTCCACCACCAGGCCCGTGGGCAAATGGGTTATTCTTATGGCGCTCTCAGTCTTGTTTACGTGCTGGCCTCCTGCGCCGGAGGATCGGAAGGTGTCTATCTTCAAGTCGTTCATGTCCAGCTTGAAATCTACTTCCTCTACCTCCGGCAGCACCGCCACGGTGGCGGCGGAGGTGTGGATACGCCCCCCCGATTCAGTGACCGGGATGCGCTGGACCCGATGTCCGCCGGCCTCAAACTTCAGCCGGGAGTAGGCCCCCTGACCCTCAATGACAAAGCTTATCTCCTTTATGCCACCAAGCTCGGTCTCGCTGATGTTGGCAATCTCCAGCCGCCAGCCTTTCGACTCGGCATACATACTGTACATACGGAAGAGGTCTGCGGCAAAGAGCATGCCCTCTTCCCCGCCGACACCGCCCCGTATCTCCATGATGACATTTTTGCCGTCATTGGGGTCCTTGGGCAGCAGCAGTATCTTTATCTCCTGGCTCAGTTCTTCCCGCCTGGCCTTTGCCCGGGTGTATTCCTCCTGAGCCAGTTCCTTCATTTCCGGGTCCGCCATCAGCTCCATGGCCTCTTCCATGGCCCGCCCCATCTTTTCATAGTCAATATAGGCTTCCACCACCGGGGCAAGTTCCCTGGCCTCCCGCTCGTATCTGGCGTAAGCCGAGGCATCGGAATAGGTCTCCGGCAGCTCCAGCCGGGCGCACAGCTGCTCGTATTGGTCTTTCAAGCTCTTAAGTTTCTCGAACATAACTGACTCCACATATAAGATAACACATTTTAGCACAAAGGAAAATCAAAGTAAACAGAAAAGGCAGCGCCTGTCCGACGCTGCCTATAACAATATTCTTTTCCTTAACTTCCCAGGTATGCTTTCTTTACGTCCTCATTGCTCAGCAGCTCTGCGCCGGTACCGGAGAGTCCAATGCGTCCGGTCTCAAGGACATGGCCGGTGTCCGCCGTCTGCAGAGCCATGTTGGCGTTCTGCTCTATCAGCAGTATGGTGACGCCTTGGCGGTGTATCTCCCTGATTATATCAAAGATGCCTCTCACGATAATGGGCGCCAGACCAAGGCTGGGCTCATCCATCATTATGAGTTTGGGCCGGCTCATAAGAGCCCTGGCAACGGCCAGCATCTGCTGCTCGCCGCCGGATAGAGTTCCGCCCGGCTGCCAGGAACGCTCCTTCAGCCTGGGGAAAAGGCTGTACACCCACTCGATATCGTCCTTCAAGTCGTCCTTACGGAGATAAGCGCCTATCTTCAGGTTTTCCAATACCGTCAGGTCGGCAAAAATACGCCGTCCCTCCGGGACCAGAGTAACGCCACGCTTCACGATCTCCGTGGGGTCCGCTGAGGTGATGTCTTCTCCCTGGAAGCTGATGCTGCCGCCGGAGGGCTTTACCAGGCCGGCGATGGCACGGAGGGTGGAGCTTTTACCGGCGCCGTTTGCGCCTATCAGGGTGACTATCTCTCCCCGCTTTACATCGAAGGAAATGCCCTTGACGGCCTCTATACCGCCGTAGCTCACCTTTAAATCCTTTATGCTTAAAATGACGTCGCTCATTCCACTACCCCCAGATATGCGTCGATGACTCTCTTGTCCGACTTGACGATTTCAGGCGTACCAGAGGAGATAAGCTTGCCGAAGTCAATAACGTAGATGCGGTCGGAAAACTGCATGACCAAATCCATGTGGTGCTCTATCATAAGTATGGTCAGGTCGTGTTTCTTTCTGAGCTCTACTATGTATTCGCCCAGCTCCTGGGTTTCCTGTGGGTTCATACCTGCTGCCGGCTCATCCAGCAGCAGCAGTTTGGGATTGGTGGCCAGGGCCCTGGCAATTTCCAGACGCCGCTGTATGCCGTAGGGAAGAGAGCCGGCGATCTCATCTTTCAGATGGTCCAGCTTCTGCTCGGCCAGCAGCTCCATGGCTTCCTCCCTCATACGCCGCTCCTCCCGGGCGCTGAGGCGTAGAGTGGCTGAAAATACGTTCTGCTTTGCTCTCATGTGCTTTGCGATCAGGACATTGTCCAGCACCGGCAGAGCGGAGAAGAGCCTAATATTCTGGAAAGTGCGGGCAATGCCCATGTAGGTTATTTTGTCCGGCGTGGGAGCGTAGACCTTGTCGGTCATGGCATCCGGGTCCATGGTCTTTGCCAGTTCAATACGCCCGGCAGCATGCTCCTTCAGTTCCCCGTTCAAAGCCTGAGTTTCTTTCTGCAGCCGCAGCTCGATGTCCTTTTTCTTTTTCTCAAAGGCTGCATAGAGCTCATCCCGTTTTGCCTGTTCCTGGACCTTGTCCAGTTCCGCCACGGTGAGCTGTTCCGCTTCCTCGATCTCGGCGGTGCACTGCTGCTGGAGCCTGTCGAT
>CALWVZ010000004.1 GCA_944385125.1 uncultured Oscillospiraceae bacterium | reverse complement strand
CAGTCTTTCCGGCATGGCCTGTCCTCCAAGGATGCCCTGGTGAGGGCCAGCATGGCGCTGTGCTGGCAGGAGCGGCTCACCGGCAGGGTGGCCTCCCCGATGGAGACCTCGCTGCCGTTCATTTTGTCCACGGCGGCGGAGTTGACCAGATAGCGTTGGTGTATGCGTACAAAGGTTTCTCCCAGTTCCTGCTGAATATCATCCAGCTTTCCATAAAAGGTGTAGCTCCTGTGCCGGGTCACGCAGGTAAGCTGCCGCCGGTCGGAATAAAAATACAGTATATCCTTCAGCTGAACCCGGTAGCTCACATCGCCGCTGCGGCAAAGGAAGACCCTGCCGCTGTCTCTGTGAAGAGATTCCAGACAGCGGCCCAGCGCCTCATCCAGCTGCCCGGGCTTGGGCGGCTTCATTATATAGGCCAGGGCGCTGACGGAATAGCCCTCAAAGACCCGGTCGGCATAGGAAGTGACAAAGACCAGCTGCAAGCCCTCATAGGCTCGGCGCAGTCTTTTTGCCGTCTCCATTCCGTCCAGCTCACCCATCTCCATGTCCAGGAACACCAGGTCGATCTCTCCGACGTGCTTTTCCATCCAGCGGAGCAGACCCTCGCCGGAGGAAAATTCGTAGATATCGCCCTGCTGCCCCAGATCGTCCAGGGAGCGCTCAATAGCTCCATGGAGGCTTAGCCGGGCGTCCTGGCTGTCGTCACATATTGCAATTCTCAGCAAAAATATCACCGCCTTAACTGTCTGTATTCTGCCACATACCGCCATGTTCGTCAAACCGAATTTGACGGCGAAGGCGCAAAACTTTACATCAGCGGCAGGACGGGTGCAAAACTTTACATCAGTACTGCTCTAAATTACACGGCCGTTTGCACTCTCTCCCCGGCGCTCATATTATAAGGCTATGAAGGGAGCGATAGACATGCTTAAAGTAAATGACCTGCATAAATCCTATCAGCTGGGAAAAGCCACCTATGAAGTGCTGAAAGGAGTATCCTTTGAGATAAAGAAGGGGGAATTTGTTGCTGTGATGGGCCCCTCCGGCTCCGGCAAGACCACACTGTTAAACTGCATATCCTGCTACATACCGGCGGATAAAGGCAGCATAATGCTGGGCAAGACCCAGCTTGCCAGCCTCGACCAGGAGCAGCTGGCTATGGTGAGAAACAAGGAGCTGGGCTTCGTGTTCCAGGATTTCCTGCTGCTGGACGGGCTCAGCGTGAGGGACAATATCCTGCTGCCCGCCATTATAGGAGGCAGCGTGGACGGGGAAACGGAGCGCCGGGCGGACGAGCTCTGCCGTGTGTTCGGGATAAGCGAGATCCGGGAGAAATATCCTGCGGAGATCTCCGGCGGGGAAAAACAGCGAACCGCCGTAGCCAGGGCCCTGATAAACCGGCCCATGCTGATACTGGCCGACGAGCCCACCGGCAACCTGGACTCCAAGTCCAGCCGGGCGGTGATAGACAGCTTCCTTCAGGCGAAGCGGGCGATGGGGGCCACAATATTCATGGTGACCCACGACAGCTTTGCCGCCTCCTTCTGCGACAGGGCAATAATCCTCAGGGACGGCCAGGTGTGGCGCAGCCTGGAGCGGGGAGACATGGACAGAACTGCCTTCCAGGATGCGCTGCTGGACTCCGTCAGGGAAATGGGCAGGGAGTGAGAGCCATGAAAAACTTTACGGAAGTTTACGCTCAGCTCCGCCGCCGGAGCCTGAAACAATACGGCCTGCTCACCGGCTGCTGCTTTTTCTCGGTGCTGCTGATAACGGCCTATGCCTGCATGATGCGCTCGCCCACCATACTGAACGTGTTGCCTGAGGGGGGAGATTCCCGTAAGCAGGTGATGATGGTATTTGTCCTGGCGGTCATAGGCTGCGCAGTATTTACACTGTATGCCGCAAGCCTGTTTTTCCGTTATAAGTCACGGGAAACGGGAATATTCCTGGCCCTGGGTGCAAGCCGCAGCCTGCTGAGACGGCAGCTTATGGGAGAGCTGGCCCTGATAGCGCTGACCGCCTGCGGAGCCGGGGCGGTTCTGGGAGGCCCTCTGGCCCTGGGTTTGTGGCAGCTTTTCCGCCTGACTGTGGTGGACACGGAGGAGATGGCGCTGAGCTTTGATTTGGAGTCTTACGGCGCTGCCCTGGCTTTTTCGGCTTTTGTGATCGGAGCTCTGTTCATATTGGGCCGCCGCTCTGTGTCTAAGACCAATATCATAGATGTGGTCCAGGAGAGCCGAAAGTCCGAACCCATCCATGACGTGCCCCGCTGGTACGGCTGGGGCGGCATAGCCATGTTGGCCCTGGGGGGATTTTTGGGCTATATTGCTCCGATGGTATTCATAAGGGGGCTGCACTGGTACCCGCCGGAGGGACTTACCGCAATCTTTTATTTACCGGCGCTGGCTGGGCTCTATATGATATTGCTGCATACTGTGGTCAATGGTTGGAGCAAGAGAAAGCATCGGTATAAAAATATAATCTCCACCAGCATGATGAAATTCCAGGGACGGCAGACGGTGAACAATATGCTGGTCATGACGGTGCTCATAGCCGGGGCCTTCTTTGCCGGTTTCTATACGCCCATGCTGGGTACAGGGGCAATGATGGGCTATGATTCCCGCCCGGTGGACTACGCCTATTTTTACCGCAACGACCAGAAGATCCCCGGCAAAGCCCAGGTACGGCAGCTGGCGGAGGACTACGGCGTGAACCTCAGCTTTTGGGCGGAGGTTCCAATGATACGTCTGGCTGTGGACGGGGAGTACGACGTGGAGAGCGAAGGCCCAATGGGAACAAGCTACGAGGTAAAATACAGCGAGCAGATGCAGTCCAAGCTTTTTCTCTCTGAGAGTTCCTATGAGGCTTTGACCGGAGAGAGCATAGAGCTGGAGCCGGGGCATATAGCCGCTATAATGGACTCTACAGGAAGCGGTCAGGGTATCTTCGGCGGAAACGCCGGTGTCGTGACCAACTACATCACCGGGGAAAAGTATTATGTAAACTCAGACATGGAACTGAGGAATGATGTGCTCTTTGGCCGCTATGTATGCGACGACTCCGACTTTGAAAAGATGGCTCAGGGCCTGCCGGATGCATGGCGGGAGACCATGGTATTTTTCAATGTGGAAAACTGCGAAGAGAGCTATGACTTTGCAAAGGCCTTGTTCAACGCCATTGTGGATGCTTCAGGGCCGGAGGTGGAGCAGTACGATGCCTGGGACCCGGTGGTAAGGGACCGGGAGATAAGGGAGAGCGGAGAATATTTCATGGATGCGTATGCTCCTGACTATGGCCAGAGGGACAGTTCCGACTTCAGGCTATATTGGAAATACATGCCACAGTTCAGGGTCTTGGATAAGGCGGACTTTGTACGTACCATGGCGGTATTTTTGATGCTGTTCATTTTCATTGCCATCGTGTGCTTTGCGGCGGTGTATGTGATAGCTTTTACCCGCTGTATGACTATAGCTTTGAACAATAGCAGGGTATATGAGGACATGGCAAAGCTGGGGGCTTCCAAGGCCTATCTGTTCCGCTCGGTCCGCAACCAGATTGTCAAGGTTTTCTCTGTGCCCTCGGTCACCGGCACATCCCTTATTTACGCCTTCTATGCCATGATAATGTATTTCAACGACAGCCGCCTGACCCTTACGGAACTTGCAGGCATGGGAGTATGCCTGCTGCTGGTGGCGGCAGTGTCCGTTATAACATGGCTTATCTATTGTCTGACTTTGAAAAAGGTCTGTGCTGCTCTGAAGATATGAACACAGGCATGACATAAAAAAGGTTCCGGCGCTGGCCGGAACCTTTTTTGCTGTAGTATAAATTATCAGGGCACATGTATTTCCTTGATGGTAAAGTCTTGGCCGGAGAGCACGTCCTTGTCAAAGCTGCCGCAGTTGGGGCAGTAGCCCTCATACTGGATAACATTGAAAATTTCATCGCACTCGTTGCATTCGGCAAGACCCGGCACGGTTTCCAGAATGAGCTTGGTATCTTCCAGCTCTGTATCTTTTACCACGGCTGGATAGATCTCTTCCACGTACTCGGGTATTACCAGTGAGAGCTCTCCCACTTCGCAAACAATTTCGCTTATCTTCTGGACATTATTCTCCTTTGCGTAATCCAGCACAGTCTTGCACATGCTCCTGACTATGCCTATCTCGTGCATATGTGCAGCTCCTTATTTCTTGACAAGTTTCTTCCTGGCAAGACGTCCAATAGCCTTGGGAGCATTGGTGGCAGCGGTGAGCAAGGTGCGATAATAGGTGGTGCCCACGTTGTCGATGGTCTTTTCCAGGTGGATGGCATCGAACTTGCACTTGGTGGTGCAGATGCCGCAGCCAACGCATAGGTCTTCGTCTATGACCACGCAACCGCAGCCCAGGCAGCGACTGGCCTCCTTCTTTATCTGTTCCTCAGTGAGAGTACCACGCAGGTCCTTGAAGGTCTTCTTGGCCTCCTGGGCGCTGCCGGAAGCAGCCTTCTGACGGGGTGCAGTGTCAAAGCTGCCGATAGAGATGGCAATGGTGCTGGCATCCAGGGACTTGTAATCCCGGTTGTCACGGCCGATGACCTGGCTCTGGCCGGGATGCACATAGCGGTGGATGGAGATAGAGGCCTCCTTGCCGGCTGCAATGGCGTCGATGGCGAACTTGGGCCCGGTGACCACGTCGCCGCCGGCAAACACATCGTCAACGGATGTTTGGTAGCTGGGCAGTTTCACAACTACATTGCCCGCCTTGTCGGTCTCAAAGTCTGCAATACCGCTAAGGTCTATCTTCTGACCGATGGCGGAGATGACAGAGGTTACGGGAACAGTCTCGAACTTGCCGGTACCAATGGCTTTGCGACGGCCCTTGGCGTCGGCTTCGCCCAGCTCCATTAGCTCCAGCTTCAGACTCTGGCACTTCCCGTCGCCCAGGACTTCCACAGGGGCGGAGAGGAAACGGAACTTCACGCCCTCTTCCTCGGCTTCAGCTATCTCGTCGTCGGCAGCGGGCATCTCGTCCCGGCTGCGGCGGTAGATTATGGTGACGTTCTCGGCACCCAGACGAACGGCGGAGCGGGCCACATCTATGGCCACATTGCCGCCGCCTATGACCGCCACGTCGCTGCCCACTTCGGGCTTCTCGCCCAGGTTGACACGGCGCAGGAAGTCAATACCGGTGTATACACCTGGCAGCTCCTCACCGGGGCAGTTCAGACTGCTGCCCTTGGAGGCACCGATGCCCAGATAAAAGGCCTTGAAGCCTTCGGCTCTCAACTGCTCAAGGGTCACATCCTTGCCAACTTCTACGCCGGTCTTGAACTGGATGCCCAGCTCACGGAGGATGTCTATCTCGGCGTTGACCACGGCCTTGTCCAGACGGAAGGAGGGGATGCCCATGGTGAGCATGCCGCCCAGCATCTGCTCCTTTTCATATACGGTGACGGAGTAGCCCTTCACAGCCAGGTAGTAAGCGCAGCTGAGGCCGGCGGGGCCGGCGCCGATAACGGCTATCTTCTCAGGATAGGGCACGCCTCTTTGGTTGAGCATCTTTGGAACAAAGCGGGTCTCGGCATTTAGGTCTTTTTCGGCAATGAATTTCTTGATATCATCTATGGCTACGGAGGAGTCTACTATGCCACGGGAGCAAGCTTCTTCACAGGCCTTGTTGCAGATGCGACCGCAGACGGCAGGGAAGGGGTTCTCCTTCTTTATAAGCTCCAGAGCTTCGGTATAGCGGCCTTCAGAGGCCAGCTTTATGTAGCCCTGGACGGGAATGTGGGCGGGGCATACAGCCTTGCAGGGAGAAGTACCGCTCTCCATAACGTCGCTGCGGTTGGTGCGGTATTCCACATTATAGCTCTTCTTATCCCAGGGAATGGCCCGGTCGGAGTCGTAGGCATCGGAGATGTGAGGATTGTTTACGCAGGTTTTTTGACCAAGCCTCAGGGCATTGGTCTGGCAGTTTTCAACACACTGGCCGCAGGCGACGCACTTCTCCTTGTCCACTCTGGCTACAAAGTTGGAGCGGATAGCGTTCTTGGAACGGAACATTTCAGCTATACGCAGGGCAAAGCAGGAGCAGCCGCAGCAATTGCATATGGCGGTAGTGCCTTCAAAACCATCGGTCTGGTTTATTTCATGGACAAGCCCGTTGTCCTCGGCCCGCTTGAGTATTTCATATGCCTCTTCCTTAGAGACAAGACGATGAGCACCAACCTTAGAGAAGTTAATTGCATTGTCATTGAGATACATGCACATATCTTCTTCCAGATGACCGCAACCCTCACCCATGAGGCGGCGGGAGCGGCGGCATGAGCAGGGACCCACGGATATAGCGGTGGCATTTTCAATGAGAGTGGCGATCTCGTCATAGGAGGCTGTGCGGGAGTTATTCTCAACGGCGCTCATGACGGGCATGACGCGCATAAAGCTCATGCCCTGCTTACCAGAGTTAAGAGTGGGTACAAGGACCTCCAGACGTTTACGGGTATACTCTTCAAAACAGCATCCCAAGTCAGGATACCTGTCGCACTGCTCCCGGTTGGAGAGTATGCCTTCCATTATGCCGGGCACCCATATGGGGTAGTAATAGCACAGCTCCCCGTTTATGGTGCGGGTCCTAACAATGCCTGTTACTACCAGCTTATCCAGCTGCTGCTGAACGAAGGCTATATCCTTCTTACAGCGGCGAGCAATCTCTGCGGCGGTACGATTGGTTTCCAGACGCATATGCATCATGACGTCGCACATATCGTCGTCCACTATTGGGGCAAGGATACGATACTCGCTGTCCTTGTAAGTTATGCCGGTGTAGGTCATACTCTCAAGGCTGATCTTGGTGGCAAGCTTGAGTATATTCGGTCTGTTTGCCATGTCTGTTCCTCCTGTAAAAAATTAGAAGTTTACTGAATAAGAACTCATAATTCGGTATGTTAAGTATACAACAATTACGGAGACTTAATCAATAAACAATTGGGTGGATATGTACAAAAGAGCAGGCTCTTGATTTTTGATTTTATGCAACTTATAATTGCAGTATATCAGCGGCGGCGCAAAGGAGGAGAGAAGATGGCCTGCAACTGTCTGGAGATTGAGCGGAAATTTCTTATTCGCAAGCCGGATAAAAAATGGCTGGAGACAGAAGCGGAGGGCTGGGACATGGTGCAGACCTACCTGATAAAGGACGGGTCGGGACTGAATAGCCGTGTTCGTAAGAGCAGCGGGAAAGGCGGCAGCGTATTTACCCATACGCAAAAGAGACATATAAGCGCCATGAGCCGGGAAGAATACGAACGGGAGATAAGCGAGGAAGAGTACAACAAGCTCCTCCTGACGGCCGACCCAAAGCGCAGGACCATTGAAAAACGCAGATACGTGCTTATGTATAAGGACCAGCGCTTTGAAATTGATCTGTTTCCCTTCTGGAGCGACAGAGCCATCATGGAGATAGAGCTGGAGAGAGAAGACCAGGCGGTGGACTTTCCGCCGGAAATAAATATAATAAGGGAAGTAACGGAGGACAGACGGTATACCAATTCTTCCCTGGCCAGGGAGATACCCATGGAGACTCTGGACTGATGGAACATTTTGCCTGCGGCGGACGTCTTTAGACCGTCACTTGAATATGTAATTTTCCCATTAAGAAAGGACGATGTGAAAATGAAAAAGATATTTGCCCTGCTGCTGGCGGGAGCCATGATAATGGGCCTTGCCGGCTGCGAGCAGCTGAGCAACGTGGAGCTGCCGCCTCTGCCTACGGTGACGCCGGAGACGGTGGAGGCTAGTGCAAGTCCCAGCCCCACGGCGGAGCCCACGGAGGAGCCTGTGCAGGAGGCTTCGGGGACAGTGACCGTAAACGTGAAGCGCACCACGCAGCAGGCCTATGACCCCCAAAACGGCACCCAGCTGATACTGAGCTTTTCCTATGACACGCCGGTGGTATATATAGAAGGAGGAGACGAGACCGCAGCGGCAATAAACGAGCGGGTCGCCCTCATGGACGAGGCCTATTATACCGGCAACGAGTATGACGGTATGCAGGGCACCGGCTACAACAACATGCTCACCATGGCCGAGGACAACTACCGCTATGTGGTGGAGACCGGCGCCGAGGGCGTGCCCCTGGAGATGGCTTCGGAGCGCAGCGTTTCCGTGCCCCGTATAGACTCCCGGGTGCTTACCCTGCTGTATAACGATTACATGTACACCGGCGGAGCCCACGGCAGCTACGGCTATGAGGGCTACTGCTTTGACCTCAGTGACGGTCACCTTATAACGCTCCAGGAGCTGAGCTCCGACTATGAGTCCCTGGCCGCCTTCCTGACGGACTATATGGTGCAGCTGGTGGAGAGCGATGAGGAACTGGCCCTGCGCATAGATACCAGCCTTCTTCCCGAGGGCAGCGGCTACGCCGAGATACTCAGCCCATTGCTTAGGGAGGGTTCCTGGTATTTCGGCAGCGACGGCCTGGTCATATTCCCCGATCTCTATGAGATAAGCAGCTATGCCGCCGGTATAGTGGAGTTTGTCATACCCTACGATGCCCTGGCCGGACACATCGACGACAAGTGGATACCTGCCGCAGCCCAGGGCAGCGGGAGCCTTGAACTGGTAAAGGCTGAGAATATGGTGGACGGCAGCACTCCCATCATCGACAAACTGGTGACCGGCCAGGATGGAGCCGAGTTCTACCTGGTGGCCCGGGGCAGCATAAGCAGCCTTACCGTGACCGCAGGCGACTATGCCGACAAGTTCTATCCCTCATCCACCCTCTGGAGCTGCAGCGCAATGACGGACGAGGCCCTTCAGGCGGTGTGCCCTCTGCCGGAAGGCATGCCGGAGATACAGATAAGCTATTTGAATGCCGACGGAGAGCACAGGCTCTACCTCAGCATAGGGGAGGATGGAGGTCCTGCGCTCACCGACACGGTGGAGGCTGTGGGCTGATAAACGATTTAGCGACCTGGGGAGCCTGCGCTCCCCGGGTTTTCCATAAAATCAGGAAAAAATGAGATAAAATCGTTGACAAGCAGTCGCCTCTGTGGTATCCTATTCAAGCCGCATTGAAGGGGTATACAAGCTGAGACCAGGTCTCCACCCCCAGAGCGAGTCCTGAAGAGAGGGAGGAAAAAGTTCATGAAGCATGCTGTTATCGTTACCGGCGGCAAGCAGTACCGCGTGGCAGAGGGCGACGTTATCTTCGTTGAGAAGCTGGATGTGGCTGCCGGCGAGACTGTGAAGTTCGACCAGGTTCTGGCTGTTGTGGACGGTGAGACCGCCAAGTTCGGTGCACCCGTCATCGAAGGCGCCAGCGTAACTGCCAACGTCGTCAAGACCGGCAAGAGCGCCAAGATACGCGTCTACAAGATGAAGCCCAAAAAGGGCTACCGCAGAACTCAGGGCCACAGACAGCCCTATACCAAGGTTCAGATCGAAGCCATCAACGCATAATTAATTCCGCAACTGATTATGACTTATGGAGGTGTAAGCTAAATGGCACATAAAAAAGGTATGGGTTCTACCAAGAACGGCCGCGACAGTGAGTCTAAGCGTCTTGGTGCCAAGAGAGCCGATGGACAGTTTGTCCTGGCCGGCAACATCCTTGTCAGACAGCGCGGAACCAAGATCCACCCGGGCACCAATGTGGGCAAGGGTAAGGACGACACTCTGTTCGCCCTCGTGGACGGCACCGTGAAGTTCGAGCGCATGGGCAAGGACCGCAAGAAGGTCTCTGTTTACGAAGAAATCGCTCAGTAATTGACCATCAAGGCCGGACAAGCAGTCCGGCCTTTTTCTTATCATTCCTTTCATTGGGTACAAAGGAGGAGACTATGGCAGCATCTTTTGTGGATAAGGCCCGTATCAGCATCCACGCCGGCAAGGGCGGGGACGGAGCCGTGGCCTTTCACAGGGAAAAATATGTGGCCGCAGGCGGCCCGGACGGCGGCGACGGCGGCCGGGGCGGCAATGTCATCTTTGTTGTTGACGACAATATGTCCACCCTGATGGACTTCAGATACAAGCGCAAATATGTGGCGGGCAACGGGGCCAACGGCCAGGGCAAGCGCTGCTACGGCAAGGACGGAGAGACCCTGTATATCAAGGTGCCCAGAGGCACCATTATCCGGGACACGGAGACCGGGGCCATCATGCACGACATGTCCACCGGCGAGGACTGGCTGGCGGCCAAGGGCGGCCGGGGCGGCTGGGGCAACATGCACTTTGCAACCCCCACCCGTCAGGTGCCCCGCTTTGCAAAGCCGGGCCTGCCGGGAGAGAGCCACGACATTACCCTGGAGCTGAAGCTTTTGGCGGATATCGGCCTGGTGGGCTTTCCCAACGTGGGCAAATCCACTCTTCTCAGCGTGGTGAGCAAGGCCCACCCCAAGATAGCAAACTACCATTTCACCACCCTGTATCCCAACCTGGGTGTGGTGTATGTTGACGAGGGCGTGTCCTTCGTCATGGCGGACATCCCCGGCATAATCGAGGGGGCCGCCGAAGGCGCAGGCCTGGGCCACGACTTTTTGCGGCATATCGACCGCTGCCGCCTGCTCATCCACCTGGTGGATGTGTCCGGCAGCGAGGGCCGGGACCCGGTGGAGGACTTTGAGGCAATTAACGCCGAGCTGAAGCAGTACAGCCCGGAGCTGGCGGAGCGGCCCCAGATAGTGGCCGCCAACAAGTGCGACCTGCTCTATGGCGACCGGGAGAACATTGAGCGGCTGAAGGCCCATGTGGAAAAGCAGGGCTACAGTTTCTTTGAGCTCAGCGCCGTCACTCACGAGGGCACCCGGGAACTGGTGAAGGACTGCGCCCGGCGCCTCCATGAGCTGCCCCCCATAGCCAGCTATGAGGCGGACTATGTGCCTCCCGAGCCGGTGGTGGACACCTCCGGCGAGCTGAACATCCAGCAGTTCGACGACATGTGGATAGTGGAGGGACCCTGGCTCCAGCGCCTGGTGGCCACCGTCAACTTCTCCGACTATGAGAGCCGCATGTACTTTGACCGGGTGCTCCGGGAGGCCGGCGTCTTTAAGCGCATGGAGGAGATGGGCGTGAAGGACGGGGATACCGTGAGCATGTACGATCTGATGTTCGAGTATAAAGACTGATGGACAGACGGGACTATGAGCGGCTCTGCCGCCTTATAAAAATATTGATAGGCCTGACCCTGGCCTTCATATGGGTCAACTCCCTTGTGCCCAGAGCAGAATCCCAGGCCATGAGCCAGGGGCTGCTGGAGCGTATAGTGGAGCTCTTCCGGGCGCTGGGCATACATCTCTCTCCCAAGAGCGACCATCTCCTGAGAAAGCTGGCCCACATCACCGAGTTCGGCATACTTGGAGCCGAATTCAGCCTGCTGCTGCATCTGAGAGACAGGCAGGGCCCCCAGGGCTATGTGAACTGTGCCTTTGCCGGCCTCTCCGCCGCCGTTATGGACGAGTCGCTGCAGCTTTTGTCCAAGCGGGGTTCCCAGGTACAGGATGTGCTGCTGGACTTCTGCGGATATATGGTGGGGCTCTGGCTCTGCGCCGTGATATTCGAGCGCTTCATAGAAAAACGAATAGACAGAGACAAGTTCTCCTGAACCGACCCCGGCCCTTCCGGCCGGGGATCTTTTATGCCTTTTCCCCATAGGCTTTTATTGCTGCTGAAACAGGCTATTGCCAAATAAGATAATATATGCTATAATATTATCGTATTAAGAAAATGAAGGTGGTGAACAGCCATGGGAGAGCGGACATATATAGCCATAGATTTGAAGTCCTTCTATGCCTCGGTGGAGTGCGTGGAGCTGGGTCTGGATCCTTTGGATACGAATCTGGTGGTGGCGGACAGCAGCCGCACGGAAAAGACCATCTGTCTTGCGGTGTCCCCGTCCCTGAAGGCCATAGGCATCCCGGGCCGGCCCCGGCTCTTTGAAGTGGTGCAGTATGTGAAGACGGAGAACGCCCGCCGCCGGGGACGTGTGAAAGGCGGGAACTTTGGCGGCAAGTCCTTCAGCGCCGGGGAGCTGGCGGCGGACACGGCCCTGGAGCTGGACTATATCGTGGCAAAGCCCAGGATGGCCAAGTATATAGAATACAGCACCCGCATCTATAACATATATACCCGCTTCGTGGCCCCGGAGGATATACATGTCTATTCCATAGACGAGGTGTTCATGGACGTCACCGACTACCTCAGGACCAGAAATATCTCCGCCCATGATTTTGCCCGGCTGATGATACATGAGGTGCTGGCTCAGACCGGCATCACCGCCACTGCGGGGATAGGCAGCAACCTGTATCTGTGCAAGGTGGCCATGGACGTGGTGGCAAAGCGGGCAAAGGCCGATAAGGACGGGGTGCGCATAGGGGAACTAAATGAGGACAGCTACCGTCAGATATTGTGGGACCACCGGCCTTTGACGGACTTCTGGCGGGTAGGCCGGGGCTATGCGAAAAAGCTGGAGGCCGTGGGCCTCTATACCATGGGGGACATAGCCCGCTGCTCCCTGGGGGGAGCGGGGGACTATTACAATGAGGAGCTGCTGTATAAGCTCTTCGGCGTCAACGCCCAGCTGCTTATAGACCATGCCTGGGGCTGGGAGCCCTGTACCATAAAAGACATAAAGAGCTACCGGCCGGAGACCAACAGCATCAGCAGCGGCCAGGTGCTCCAGCAGCCCTATGATTTCAACGGGGCCCGGATGATAGTCCGGGAGATGACGGACGCCCTGGTGCTGGACCTGGCGGACAAGGGCCTGGTCACCGACCAGATGGTCCTCACCGTGGGCTATGAGATGCTGGGGAGAGGCAGCAGCTTTGAGGGAGAAGTGAAGGCCGACATGTACGGGCGGAATATCCCCAAGGCGGCCCACGGCTCGGTGAATCTGGGCCGTTTCAGCTCCTCCAACCGGCTGATAACGGAAAGGACCCTGGAGCTCTTTGACAGGATAGTGGATAAGAAGCTCCAGGTCCGGCGGATGTATGTGGTGGCCGCAAACGTGAAACCAAAGGGGGCCGGGGAGGAGGACTGCTTTCGGCAGCTGGACCTCTTCGGGGACCTGGAGGAGCGGGAGGACGGCCGCGATATGGACAGCGCAGCCCTTGAGCGGGAGGAGAGAAGACAGCAGGCCATGCTGAAGATAAAAAAGAAATACGGCAAAAACGCCATACTCCACGGCACCAGCTACCAGGAGGGGGCCACAGGCCGGGACAGGAACCGCCAGATAGGGGGGCACAGGGCATGAGAGCAGGAAAATATGATGATATAATCTCTCTCCCCCATCCCGTCTCCCGGCTGCATGCGCCGATGCCGGTGGGGGACCGGGCGGCCCAGTTCGCCCCCTTTGCCGCCCTCACAGGCTATGAGGAGGCGGTGGAGGAGGCCGCCCGCCTCACCGACAGCAAAACAGAGCTGGCCCCGGACCGGATAGAGGAACTGGACCGGGAACTGCGCAGGCTCAAAGAGCACATAAAGGAGCGGCCTGAGGCGGAGATAGTCTGCTTCAAAGCGGATGAACGGAAGGCCGGAGGAGCTCTGGTCACCCTCAGAGGCCGGGTGAAGAAGCTGGAGGAATATGAAGGCAGACTCATAATGGCCGACGGCAGCGCCGTAACCATAGAGGATATATACGCAATTAATTTGAAGCTGGGGGAGGGCCCGGCAGAAGGGGAGGACTTATGCTGCTGAAAGGGAAAAGGCCCCGCACCCCGGTGGACAGGGAGCTGGCCCTGATAGAGAAGCGGGAGGAAAAGCTGGCCGCCGCCGCTGCAAAGCGCAGGGGGTCAAAGTGGAAAGAGAGCCTAGAGGCGAAGGTGCCGAAAAAGGTGTACGCCGGCCTGGAGGCGGCCTTCTGCAAGGGCTTTGCCCTGGTGTTCGACCGGGGCGGGGCCATAATTGAGAAGAGCTATGCCGTGGATAAGATAAGCACGGAGCACAGTGTCAGAGACTATGCCTTCCGGGCCTGGGGCGGCCGCCGGGAACTGCGGCAGCTTTACAAGGGGGCCCGGCGCTCCCGGCTGGTGAACATGACCGTGACCACGGCGGAGGGCCTGGGCCTGGGCGCCCTGGGTATCGGGCTGCCGGACATTGTGCTGTTTATAGGCATGCTGCTTCGTGGCGTGTATGAGACGGCCCTGAGCTACGGCTTTGATTATAAGCCGGACTTTGAAAAGCTGCTTATCCTTAAAATGCTTGCCGCCTCCCTCAGCAGCGGGGAGGACTATGAGCGGCGGGACCGGGAAGTGGATGAACTGCTCCTCTCTCCAAAAAGGGAGACGGAGAGCGGGGAACTGGAAAAGCAGATAAAAGTTACCTCCTCCGCCTTTGCCCTGGATATGCTGCTGCTTAAATTCATCCAGGGCCTGCCAATAGTGGGCATCATCGGCGGGGCGGCAAACCCGGTGTATTACAAGAAAATAATGGACTATGTGGAGCTGAAATACAGGAAACGCTATCTTATGGGGAAAAAAGGTTTTTAAACCTTTGGCATGATCTGCAACAAAAAGGAAGCGGAAAACGTGAAAAAAGCTCTATCCATGCTGTTGGCCCTGGTTCTGGTTTTCTCCCTTTTGGGCTGCAACAGGCAGAGCGGCGGAAGCGGCGGAGGTGACCGCTGCACCCCAGGCTCAGAACGCCGCCCAGGAAGAGACGGAGAATGTGGAGACGGAGCCGGTGTTCTATTCCAAAAAGGAATACCCCATGCCCGCCGGCTGTTCCGTGCGGGGCATCGCCCGGATAGACCACAAGCTTATGCTCAGCGGCTATCAGGACGGCGTGCCGGTGCTGGCCCTGACGGACTATGAGATCCCTGAAGGCGGCGTCCCCCAATTCTGGGAGACGGAACTGCTGGCTCTGGACGTCCAGCCGCCCTACAATGATTCGGTATACTGCGTCACCGCCGGGGGAGACGGCTGCTTCTATGTGCTGGCGGGAGAGCATGCCCCAATTTATATGCGGGGCTATGAAGTCTATACCAACGAGGACTACCAGGGCCGGATAGTCATACTGCAATACTCTCCCCAGGGGGAGCTGCTGGACAAGATGGAGATACCCGCTTGGCAGGAGGGAACAGCTTCATACATAGTGGTGGACACCTCAAAGGGGGTCTATCTCATGGGGACGGACTATGTATCCTCCTTCCCCTGGCAGACGGAGGATATCAGCACTATCCGGCGGGAGGACACTGAGATGTATTCCATGCAGCTCACCGCCCAGGGAGTGGTTCTGGCCATGAATGAGAGGGACGCTTTCAAATACTTTCTGATGGAGAGCCCGGACAGCCTGAGGGAGCTGAGCTTTAAGGACCCGGGTGAGAACAGAACGGTGAGCGTGCCCAACTGGTGCACATGCCAGGGCTTGGAGGGGGAGTATATCGTATCCTCGGAAGGCCGCTTTGTGGCCTGCGACGTGGAGACGGGCAGCACAAGAGAGCTCTACCAGTGGAGCTACAGCGCTTACATTGGCAGCTGCGAATTTGCCTGCCGACTGAGTGAAAACTTCTTCATCTGTACCCTGGTGGAGGACTATATGCTGGTCACCGGCCTGGTGGAGCAGCCTGTCACAGAGAAAAGCACGGTGAAAGTTGCCCTCTACGACATGGGCAATTCCAATGCCAGCGGCTGGGTCCACGAGCTGAACGTGAAGGGCGGACCCTATGTCTACGAGATAAGCGAGTACGGCAAAGACGAGGAGCAGAGACTGCTCACCGACCTTGCAGCCGGGGGAAAGATAGACCTTATCATTTTCAACAATAACCTGGATGTTAGTTCCGCCGCCTATGAGGACCTGTACGGCTATATAGACAGTGACCCAGATATGGGCAGAGAAACCTTTATCCCCGGCATACTGGAGGCTCTCAGCGACGGGGAACAGCTCCACGAGCTGTGGGCCGGGGTGAGCGTGGACACTCTGGCGGCCAGGGCCTCCGATGTGGAGGGAC
The DNA here is from genome assembly GCA_944385125.1 of uncultured Oscillospiraceae bacterium. GTDB lineage: Bacteria > Bacillota > Clostridia > Oscillospirales > Oscillospiraceae > Limivicinus. The sequence continues at coordinate 56,089 of CALWVZ010000004.1, read as the reverse complement.
GGGAAAATCTCAGCCCTCAGGATTACCTGGAGATAATGGAGCAAAACGACCGGTATGAGGCCGTGTTCATGACCTTTATGGACAAGCTGAATATGCTCAAATGGGTGGCCCAGCTGGGGGCGGTAAAGTATGTGGACAGGGAAAATGCCCTGTGCAGCTTTGACGAGCCCTCTTTTGCCCAACTGCTGGCTTGGTGCGGCACCATGGGGGATACGGTGGAAGAGGGCAGCGACGTACCCTACCTTGAGTTATCCCAGGTGGTATTGTCTGTGGAGCCGATTTCTAACCCCGCAAGGCTCAAGTCTTTGGAAGAACTTTTTGGCGAACCCTGCGCCTTTGTGGGCTTCCCCGACGGGGGCAGCGGCTTCAGCTGCTTTAACTGCGACTACGGCGGCAGCATGGCCATACCGGCAAACTCCTCAAATAAGGAAGGGGCTTGGGCCTATATAAAGGAACAGCTGTCCATGGACAAGCAGATGGACATGGAATACTGCCTGCCGGTGAACCGCCAGGCCCTGCTGCGCATGGCGGAGGAGGAGCTGAGCGGGGAACAGGTGGAACGGTTCATGGGCCTGCTGGAAAACACCCGGGGCGCCGACCGCTGCTCCGACAGCCAGGTGAGGGACATCATCCTGGAATGCGGCCAGGCCTATCTGGCCGGGGACAAGAGCCTGGAGGAGACGGTGGAGCTCATCCAGTCCAGGGCCTCCATCTATGTGTCAGAGCAGTACGGCTGAAAAGGCGGGGGGAGCTTGCCCCACAGCTTAAAATAAAAAAGTAAAAACTGCCGGTCGCCCGGCAGTTTTTATTTTGGACTTTCATGTATATGTGTCTCTAATCCTTGGGACAGGATATCTCCAGCAGCTCCTCAATGAGCCGGTGGAAAAGCTTTGCCTGGGCCGTATCGGCGGCCTTGTAGTAGACCTCCTTGCCCTCCCGGCGGCTGACTATCAGCCCGGCGGTTTTAAGCTGCCGCAGGTGGTGGGAGACGGCGGGACTGCTCATCTCCATCATGGCGGAGAGATTTATCACGCACTCTTCACAGTGGCAGAGTATCCAGAACAGCTTCAGGCGGGTCCCGTCGTCCAGCTGGCACAGCAACTGGGAGAGCTTCTGAAAGTCGGCGGCGGGAGGACAGAGCCCCAGAACCTCCCCGGCGGACCGGCCGTGGTCATGGGGCAGCATCATTTTTTCCATGGACAGCGCTCCTGTAGTTCTTTTTGTAATATTTTAACCCAAATGCCGGGGAAAGGCAAATCTATTTTCCCGGAAGGACAGAGATAAAATTAATTTTCAAAAGATGCAAAAAGCTCTTGACGCAGAGACAGCTCTGGTGTATCATGATGCTTGAAAGATTAAGCAAATGTTTAATTGTTTATATAGCTTCAGGAGGTCGGACATGAAGAAGACTTATAAGATAGACGTGGACTGCGCAAACTGCGCCGATAAGATGGAGCGGGCCGCTGCCGCCACCCCGGGAGTGAAAAGCGCCCGGGTGAACTATATGGCCCTGAAGATGACCGTGGAGTTTCAGGAGGGACAGGAGGAGTCTACCGTCATGGAGCAGGTGCTGAAAAACTGCAAAAAGGTGGAGAGCGACTGCGAGATATTCCTTTGATACATAGCGGCACCCGGGAAAGCACACCGGGTGCATTAAACGGGATTATATATGAATAAATGAACATATGTAAAAGCAATGGAGGATGACGGGAAGATGAACAGAAAACAGAAGGATATGCTTCGGCGCATACTTATCTCGGCGGCGCTGCTTGTTTGCCTTCAGCTGATATCGGCACAGCAGTTTTCCACTATTGATTCTCTGCTTTTCCCAGGGGCGGGCCGCTGGCTGCGCTTGGCCCTGTACCTGGTGAACTACTATATAATCGGCTGGGGGACCTTGAAAAAGGCCTTTAAAGGCATCATGAACCGCCAGGTCTTTGACGAGAACTTCCTCATGGCGGTGGCTACCCTGGGGGCCCTTGCCCTGGCCATATATGAAAACGGGGACTATGCCGAGGCCATAGCCGTTATGTTGTTTTATCAGATAGGCGAGTGGTTTGAGAGCTACGCCGTGGGCAAGAGCCGCCGGAACATCAGCCAGCTCATGGATATCCGCCCGGACTATGCCAATATAGAGCAGGAGGGACATCTCATCCGGGTGGACCCGGAGGAGGTGGAGCCGGGCAGCGTCATAGTGGTGCAGCCCGGGGAGAAGGTGCCCATTGACGGAGTGGTGGCCGAGGGCAGTTCGGCCCTGGACACTGCCGCCCTCACCGGGGAGAGCCTGCCCCGGGACGTGGAGCCGGGGGACGAGATAATCAGCGGCTGCATCAACCTCAGCGGAGTGCTGAAGGTGCGCACTTCCAAAGCCTTTGGCGAGTCCACCGTGTCCAGGATCCTGGAGCTGGTGGAGAACGCCGGGGAGCGTAAGTCCCGGCAGGAGGACTTCATATCCAAGTTTGCCCGGGTATATACCCCTGCCGTGTGTTATAGCGCCTTGGCTCTGGCCCTGCTGCCGCCTCTGGTGCGGCTGCTGTTCATGGGCCTTGCCCCCCTGTGGGGCGTGTGGCTCTACCGGGCCTTGACCTTCCTGGTGATAAGCTGCCCCTGCGCCCTGGTGATAAGCATACCCCTCAGTTTCTTTGCCGGCATAGGCGGGGCCAGCCGGGCGGGCATATTGGTAAAGGGCTCCAACTTCCTGGAGGCCCTCTCCAAGACCGACTGCGTGGTCTTTGACAAGACCGGCACCCTCACCCAGGGGGTCTTTGAGGTGGAGGGCATACACCACAGCACTATGGAAGAGGAGAAGCTGTTGGAGTATGCGGCCCTGGCGGAGAGCGCCTCCTCCCACCCCATAAGCCGCAGCCTGCAAAAGGCCCACGGCAGGGAGCCGGACAGGAGCCGGGTGGAGGACATCCGGGAGATAAGCGGTGCAGGAGTCCTGGCCATAGTGGACGGAAGGCAGGTGGCCGCCGGCAACGACAAGCTGATGAAGCAGCTGGGCGTGGAGTACAAGGACTGCCACAGCGTGGGCACCATTATCCACATGGCCGTGGACGGCAAGTACGCCGGCCACATCCTTATCTCCGACATGATAAAGGCCCATGCAAAGGCAGCGGTGGCCGCCCTTAAGGAGCTGGGGGTCAGAAAGACCGTCATGCTCACCGGAGACTCGGAGGCCGTGGCGGAGCATGTGGCCTCACGCCTCGGCATAGACAGCTTTTACAGCCGCCTGCTGCCGGGAGACAAGGTGGAGAAACTGGAGCGGCTGCTGGCTGAGGAAAAGGGCGGCGGCAAGCTGGCCTTTGTAGGCGACGGCATCAACGACGCCCCGGTGCTTGCCCGGGCGGATATAGGCATAGCCATGGGCGCCCTGGGCTCCGACGCCGCCATAGAAGCGGCGGACGTGGTGCTCATGGACGACGACCCGCTGAAGATAGCCAAAGCCATAAAGATATCCAGAAAATGCCTGGGTATAGTGTATGAGAACATCATCTTTGCCATAGGCATAAAGCTCGCCTGTCTCATCCTGGGGGCCCTGGGCATAGCCAACATGTGGCTGGCCATCTTTGCCGACGTGGGGGTCATGGTGCTGGCGGTGCTCAACGCCATGCGCTGCCTGCTGGTGTATAAGCTTTGAAGGGCGCAGTATGACTCCTCCTTGATTTTTCCTTCTCTTTAAAGTAAACTGACTTTAAGGAGAAGGGAAAGCGGGGGGAGTGAAAGTGCGGTGAAAACAATGAGACATAAATTCTTTTTGACAGCCGCCGGGCTCTGCCTGGCCCTGGCTATACTGCTTATCTGCCTTGCCTCGGAGGTTCTGAGCAAAAGACCTTTCAAGGACATTGACGGGGAGGATATCGTTTCCGCAAAGGTGGAGCTTATGCCGCCGGATGTGGAGCTGGAGATATCGGATACGGAGAAGCTGGCAGAGCTTCTGCGCCAGGTGGTGATCTACCGCCGGGATGACAGCTATAAAGACTATGCCGGCCAGGCCGCCGTTTTCACCCTCATCATGGAAGACGGGACGGCAGTGGAAATAACGGACTATACGCCCTTTGTCATAATCGACGGCGTTGGCTATAAGGCCAAGTATGAGCCCTGTGAGGCCCTCAATTCCTATGCCAATGCACTTCTCTCCCAGAGCGGAAAATAAATAACAAAAAATATGGAGCGTATCTTTTCAGATACGCTCCATATTTTTTATACGTTCAGTCCCACTTCCCGCATGGCGGATATGAGCTTTGCCAGGCTCTCCCTTCCAATCTCTGTAAGGGGCAGGCGCAGAATGCCGGAGTCCATATTCAGCTCCCGCATGGCCGCCTTTACCGGGATGGGGTTGGTCTCTATGAACAGGGCGGAGAAGAGCTGGGCATAGCGGGCGTAAAGGGCCGTGGCCTGGACAAAGTCCCCCTCCAGGCACAGGGCGCAGAGCTTGGAGATAACGCCGGGAATGATGTTGGAGGCAACGGATATGACACCCAGGGCTCCCAGGGCCATCATGGCCACGGTGTTGTCGTCGTTGCCGCTCCATATATAAAGGTTGTCGCCGCAGAGGCTGCGGGTAGTGCCCACCAGGGCGATGTCCCCGGAGGCCTCCTTGACGCCGTTTATATTGGGGTGCTGGGAGAGTATGCGGTAGGTGTCGGCGGCTATGCCTATGCCGGTGCGGCTGGGCACATTGTACAGGATCATTGGAATGTCCACCCGGTCCGCCACATAGGTGAAGTGCTCCACAAGGCCTTTCTGGGTGCTCTTGTTGTAATAGGGAGTGACCATCAGGATGCCGTCGGCCCCGGCGCTTTTTGCGTTTTCCGCATTTTTCAGGGCCGTATCGGTGTTGTTGCTGCCTACGCCCACTATGAGCTTCATGCGCCCCTGGTTGAATTTTATGGCCTGGCGTATGGTCTCATACTGCTCGCACAGGGACTGGGTGGCGGCCTCCCCGGTGGTGCCGCAGACCACTATGGCCGCCGTGCCGTTTTCGTATTGGTAGTCGATGTTTTTTTGAAGCCTGTCGAAATCTACGCCGTGTTCGTTAAAGGGGGTGATGATGGCGGTGCATGAGCCTTTGAAGATAGGTGTCTTGACCATATGATACTCCATTCTGCCGCTTAAGTAGTCAGCACAGCTCCCTGCATATCTTCGGAAGCGGCGGGCGGAGATATGCGGCCTGTGCTGCGTGTGCCGTCTGGACGGCTGTTTACATCTCAAATCATACGGGCAGGGAGAGAATATTATTACCGAATTCATTGAAAAACTTTTACGGCTCTGGTATAATCAAGCCGTTGTGCGGATACGCCAGATATTTTGAAACAGGTGAAACTTTTGAAGAAATCGGATTTTTATTTTGAGCTCCCGGAGGAGCTCATCGCCCAGACTCCCCTGGAGAAGCGGGACAGTTCCCGGCTGCTGCATCTGGACAAGGTCACCGGGGAGATGGAGCACCGGCATTTTTACGAGCTGCTGGACTATCTCCATGAAGGGGACTGCATGGTCTTCAACGACTCCCGGGTGCTGCCCGCCCGGCTCATAGGAGCCCGGCCCAGCGGCGGCAGCGTGGAGCTGGTGCTGCTTCGTGACCTAGGCGAAGGCCGCTGGGAATGTCTCAGCCGTCCCGGCAGGAAGACCAAGCCCGGCACCGAGATACACTTCGGAAACGGGGAGCTGAAAGCCACCGTGGAAGCCGTGGCGGAGGGGGGAAACCGCATAGTCCGCTTTGACTATGAGGGCATCTTCCTGGAGGTGCTGGAGCGCCTGGGCAAAATGCCCCTGCCACCCTATATAAAGGAGGAGCTCCAGGACGGGGAGCGGTACCAGACGGTGTATTCCCGGGAGATAGGCAGCGCCGCCGCCCCCACGGCAGGCCTGCATTTTACCAAGGAACTGATGGAGAAGATAGCCGCCAAGGGCGTGAAGCTGTGCTTTGTCACCCTCCACGTGGGCTTGGGTACCTTTCGCCCGGTGAAGGCGGAGGAGATAGAGGACCACGAGATGCACTCGGAATTTTGCATGGTGCCGGAGGAGACGGCCCGCATAGTCACCGAGACCAAGGCCCGGGGCGGCAGGGTCATCGCCGTGGGCACCACCTCCTGCCGCACTCTGGAGAGCTTTGCCCGGGAGGACGGCAGCCTTCCGGTGACCTCCGGCTGGACCAATATCTTCATCTATCCCGGCTATAAGTTCAAGTGTATCGACGCTCTGGTGACCAACTTCCACCTGCCGGAGAGTACCCTTATCATGCTGGTGTCTGCCCTGGCGGGGCGGGAGCACATCCTCAATGCCTATAATGAGGCTGTGAAGCAGCGCTATCGTTTCTTCTCCTTTGGAGACGCCATGTTTATCGAATAGGAGGAAGCAAGTGTACAGACTTTTAAAACAGGAAGGCCGGGCAAGAAGGGGCGAATTTGAGACTCCCCACGGCACCGTCCAGACCCCGGTGTTCATGAATGTGGGTACCCAGGGTGCAATAAAAGGCGCCCTGTCCGCCAGGGACCTGAAAAACATAGGCTGCCAGGTGGAGCTGTCCAATACCTACCACCTCCATGTCCGCCCGGGAGACGGCCTTATAAAAGAGCTGGGGGGCCTGCATAAATTCATGAACTGGGACGGGCCCATCCTCACCGACAGCGGCGGCTTTCAGATATTCTCCCTGGCCCAGCTGAGGAAGATTAAGGAGGAGGGCGTCAGTTTCAACTCCCATGTGGACGGGCGTCACATTTTCATGGGCCCGGAGGAGAGCATGCAGATACAGTCAAACCTTGGCTCTGACATCGCCATGGCCTTTGACGAATGCATCAAGATACCCTCACCCAGGGACTATGTGGAGAAATCCTGCGCCAGGACCTACCGCTGGCTCCGGCGCTGCAAGGCGGCTCTGGCGGAGTACAGCAGCCGGGAGGATGCGGTAAATCCCGGGCAGATGCTCTTCGGCATAAACCAGGGGGCGGTGTTCCACGATATCCGCATAGAGCACATGAAGATGATAGCGGAGCTGGACCTGCCCGGATATGCCATCGGCGGTCTGGCCGTGGGAGAGAGCCACCAGGAGATGTACGACACCATAGAGGCTGTGGAGGAATACATGCCCAAGGACAAGCCCCGCTACCTGATGGGTGTGGGGACCCCGGGGAACATCATCGAATCCGTGGCCCGGGGCGTGGATTTCTTTGACTGCGTCATGCCCGCCCGCAACGGCCGCCACGGCCACCTGTTCACCTGGAAGGGCATAATCAACATCAAGAACGAGAAATATGCCAGGGACCTTCGGCCCATAGATACGGACTGCGACTGCCCGGTGTGCCGCAGCTATTCCAGAGCCTACCTGCGCCATCTGTTCAAAGCAGAGGAGATGCTGGCCATGCGCTTTGCGGTGATGCACAATCTCTACTTCTACAACAAGCTGACGGCACGCATCCGGGATAGCCTGGACAGGGGCTCTTTTGACTCTTTCCGCAGAGAATATTCAGAAATTCTTGATAAACGCATTTAAGCATCTTGAAATTTACAGGATAAACATTTATAATACAAAATCGACATATAGTTATCGGAGGTAAACCCATAATGAACCTTATCCTTACAAGCACAAGTGCAGCTACCGGCAGCGGATCTATGATCTTCATGCTGGTGCTGATGTTCGCCGTTTTCTATTTCTTCATCATCCGCCCCGAGAACAAGAAGAAAAAGAAGACCGAGGAGATGCGCAGTTCCCTGAGCCTTGGCGACGAGATAACCACCATCGGCGGCATGACCGGCAAGCTGGTCCAGATAACCGAGGATACCGTCACCTTTGAGACCGGCGAGGACAGAGTCCGTATCCAGATCAAGAAGTGGGGCATTTCCACCACCGCCAAGATGGAGGCCGCCGAGGCCGAGGCCCGTACCAAGAAGAAAAAATAAGCGGCCCTTAGTGGTATAAAAAACACTCCCGACGAAATAGGATGTACAAATCTTATTTCACGGGGGTGTTTTTTTGCTGTCCAATGTGAAAGTGGAGGCCTGGGAGCCCCGGACCCTGCTCTCGGCCCTGGCAGCCTGGGCCGTATCCGCTCTGGCGCTGCTTTGCGCAGCAAGCCTTATACTGTCCAAGCTGAGCTTGGGAGAGGGGGCTATGGGCTATGTGAGCTCTGCGCTGAGCTTTTTGTCTGCTGGCTGCGCAGGAGCCGTCCTGGGCCGGAAGAAAAGCGGCGGCGTAATATACCCGGCCCTGCTCACCGCCGCAGTGCTGGTCACAGCTCTGCTGACCATAGGCTTCATGGCGGAGGGCGCCCAGCTCCAGGCCTCGGGAGTGCTCAGCGTGGTAAGCTTCACTTTTGCCGGTTGCCTTTTTGGCTCCGTGCTCTTCAGCGGGAAAAAATCCAGAAACCATAAAAAGCGTTACAGAAAATAATTGACATAATAAACCTGCATTTATAAACAAAATCATTAAAATTTGGTACGATTTCAGGAAAATTAAAATGCAATAAAGAGACAAGAGTTGACATAAACGAAAAATTTTTTTATTATTTTTGAAAAAAGGACTTGATTATTTTGCGACTTTGTAATATATTGTTACCACAGTCGATTATGTCAATCGAAAAATTATTTGCCGGTGCCTGCCTATGAAAGCCCTAAGTCTGAGACGAGATGCGGCGGGGGAGGCCTGCGGCAATTGTTCCATGTCCGTTTTCTTCATTTTCATTTGCTCGGCGCTGCTTTCGCTGCTGTACCTTGATAGGCAGGATTTTAGATCCCTGCCGGAAGCGTCCTGTCTGTTGGGCTGCATATCTGTGCTTTTGCTGCTGACTGCGGCCTACAGCGCTTCGGTTTACGGGGGGCTCTGCCTGCCGGTCACTACAGCGCTGATGGGGGCGCTCTGTGCCTGCGGTTTCTGCATTTTGGCTCTGGGGCTGAAAGCCGGGGAGCCGGAGAAGCTGTATTTGCTGCCGGTGCTGTTGCTCGCTGCGCCCATGCAGTTTCTTATGAGCGTGTCCGGGATGAGAACGGCGGCCCTGCTGCAAAGAGCGCTGCGCCAAAACGCTTTTGATCCGGCGGCGGAGCTCAGGGGCAGAAATATCATGATGTTGCTGTCGGCCGCAGTCTCGGCTGCACTGGCAGTCAGCATCGTTTTCAGATAGATAATTCTAAAAAGAGAAAGGAGGGCGTTGCAATGCAGAATCAGGAATGTATCGACATCTTCGAAAAATACCTGAGAGACGATAAGAAATCCTCTGCAAACACCCTCAGTTCCTATCTGCGCGACATCAGGCAGCTGGGAGAATATCTTGATGACCACTCCGAGCACGGTATCATAGACGCCAATGAGGAGGACCTGAGCGGCTATATAGCCATGCTCCGATCCAAGGGTAAGTCGGTGGCCACCGTATCCAGGAGCATAGCCTCAATAAAATGCCTTTACTCCTATTTCTGCATAAAGCAGATAATAAAGACAAATCCGGCCCTGGGCCTGGTGCCGGAGAAGAGCGCCCAGAAGCTGCCCCAGATACTTACAAGTAAGGAAGTGGAGCTGCTGTTGGAGCAGCCACAGTGCGTGGACGCCAAAGGCTACAGGGACAAGGCCATGCTGGAGCTGCTGTATGCCACAGGCATTCGAGTCAGCGAGCTCATCGACCTGAACATCACCGACGTGAACCTGGGCGCAGGGGTCATCCGCTGCAGCAGCCGCAATAAGGAGCGCTTCATCCCCATGTACAGTGCGGCGGTGAAGGCTCTCAGCGAGTATATAACTTTGGTCCGCCCGCAGATGATATCCACGCCGGAGGAGCAGTCGCTCTTTGTCAACGTCAGCGGCGAGCGCATGTCCCGGCAGGGCTTCTGGAAGATAGTCAAGCACTATCAGAAGAAGGCGGGGATCGAGAAGGATATCACTCCCCATACGCTGCGTCACTCCTTTGCGGCCCATTTGCTGGAAAACGGGGCGGATATACACGCCATCCAGGAGATGCTGGGCCATGCGGATATCTCTTCTACCCACATGTACTCACAGCTGGTAAAGAAGCAGTTGAAGGATGTGTACAACAAGGCCCATCCCAGGGCCTGAGGCTCCATAAGAAATCCTGCCGCAGTTCCTGCCCGGAGCTGCGGCGGTTTTTATGGTATCAGGCAAAGCAGAATAATACCATGGGCCCGGTGCAGCTGCACCGGGCCCATGACTATGTAATATGAGATCATACTGCCTTATTTCATGGCCCTTGCCATGGAGACAATGTCTCCCACGCCGTCCACAACTGCGGAGGGGCGGTAGGCATAGGTCTTCAGGGTCTCCATGGTGGAGCAGCCGGAGAGCACCAGAACGGTGGACATGCCGCTCTCCAAGCCGGAGATGATGTCCGTGTCCATCCTGTCTCCAATCATGACGGCCTCGGCGGAATGGCAGTGGAGCATGCGCAGGCCTGTGCGCATCATCAGGGGATTGGGCTTGCCGCAGTAATAGGCCTGGATGCCGGTGGCCATCTCTATAGGCGCCACCAGGGCCCGGCAGGCTGGAGCGATGCCCCCCTCAATGGGGCCGGAGACATCGGAGTTTGCCCCGATGAGCTTTGCCCCGCCCATGACCAGGTTCGTGGCTTTGGTAAGGGAGTCAAGAGAATAGGAGCGGCCCTCGCCCACTACCACGTAGTCGGGGTTCACATCGTTCATGGTTATCCCGGCGTCATAAAGGGCGTTGAGCAGTCCCGCCTCGCCGATGGCAAATACGGAGCAGCCCGGGGCCTGGTCCTTCAGAAAGGCGGCGGTGGCCAGGGCGCTGGTGTAGAAGTGCTCTTCAGGCACGTCCAGACCCATGCGTTCCAGCTTCTGGTTCAGCTCTCTGGGAGTGTAGCCGCTGTTGTTGGTGAGGAAAAGGTACTCTTTCTTCTCATCCTGGAGCCACTGGATAAATTCGGTGACACCTGGCAGGATCTGGTTCCCCTTATATATAACACCGTCCATATCGCAGATGAAGCCGGTTTTTTCGTTGAAATTCAGTGTATTCATAATATCACCTCGCTGGGGAGTTTAACATACCGGCGCAAGGTTTAGCAAGCACCAATATGTAAAATTTTTTAAATATGCTCAGGGCTATGGGTTTTATAATACTTGACAGGCGGGAGAAGGGGTGGAATAATATTCCCGTCAATTAAGGAAGGGGAATGCCCCACGGAAGCGGGGCAGTTTGACTGCTATGCGTACAGTGAAAGCCGAGGAAATAAGCTCTGTAGTGGCAGAGCTCTGCATAAGGGCCAATAAGCAGCTGCCGGAGGATATAGTCCGGGCCGTGAATGCCGCCAGGGAAGGTGAGCCCTGGCCGGTGGCGCAATCCACCCTGGGGGTGCTGTGCCGGAACATAGAGGCCGCCGGGGAGATGGACCTGCCCGTCTGCCAGGATACGGGTATGGCCTGCGTCTTTGTGAGCCTGGGTCAGGACCTGCACATAGAGGGGGACTTCACCGCTGCGGTAAACGAGGGCGTTCGCCGGGGCTATGAGCAGGGCTACTTGCGTAAAAGCGTGGTGGCCGACCCTCTTCGCCGGGTGAACACCGGGGACAATACCCCTGCCGCCATAACGGTGGAGCTGGTGCCGGGGGACAGGCTGGAGCTCACCGTCGTCCCCAAGGGCTTCGGCAGCGAGAACATGAGCCGCCTTGCCATGCTCAAGCCCGCCGACGGCGCAGAGGGCGTGAAGCGCTTCGTGGTGGACACTGTGAGGGCTGCCGGCTCCAACCCCTGTCCGCCCATAGTGGTGGGCGTGGGCATAGGCGGCACCTTCGACAAGGCTGCGGCCCTGGCAAAGCACGCTCTGCTGCGGCCTGTTGACCGCCCCAACCAGGATGAATTCTATGCCGCCCTGGAGGCGGATATGCTCCGGGAGATAAATTCCCTGGGCATAGGTCCCCAGGGTTTCGGTGGCCGCACCACGGCCCTGGCCGTTAATATAGAGACCATGCCCACCCATGTGGCGGGCCTGCCCGTGGCGGTGAATATCAGCTGCCATGTGACCCGCCGGGCAAGGGCAGTTATTCCTGCACTGTGAATCTAACTTTTTTCAAAGGGGATAATCGTTTTGACGACTTTAAACCCTATTTTGCTGGGGATATGGACAGTATTGTGCATATATACTGTAATATTTGGTTACAAAAAAACAGCCGCTTCTAAAAATGTGGCGGCTGAATGTGTTCCTGCCGTCTACATTCAAAAACCAATTTATATGACCGCTTTTGTGATTATTTTACTTGTGGCATCAGCGGTGCGCATGTATAGATTTGGTGCGGTGCCGGCAGGAATATTAGGCGATGAAGCAATGTCAGCAATTAACGCCAAGGCATTGGCCGACTGGGGCGTAGACATTTATGGCACTTCCTATCCGGTCCATTTGAATGCTTGGGGCTACGGTCAGCAAAGCGCTCTTCTTGCATACATGATGATTCCATTCATAAAGCTGTTTGGACTGAACTCTATAGCGATCCGAATTCCATTGCTGATAACAAGCATGCTTGGCCTTATCGTTTTGTATTTTTTTTGCAGGAGCGTATTTGGAAGCAGAACTGCCTTGGTTGTTTTTGCTTGTGCGGCAATTTCTCCCTGGCATATTATGCAAAGTCGCTGGGCTCTGGACTGCAACCTCTACCCACATTTTTTCCTTTTTGGAGTTTTATTTTTATACTTTGCTCTTAAACATCGCTTCCGCAAGCTGCTGCTCAGCATAAGCATGCTCATGTTTGGGCTTTGCATGTATTGCTATGGGATTTCAATCTATACATTGCCACTATTTCTGATTTTGACCTGCGTTTATCTGCTATTAAAAAAGAAAGTCAGAATAAGCGAGGCCCTACTGGCGCTGGCAGTCTGGCTTGCTGTATCTTGGCCGTTCATAACGGTAATGGCCATTAACTTTTTTGGCTGGGATACACTTGAAATAGGGCCGTTTACGCTGCAGTATTTTGCCGACAGCGTCAGAAGCAATGATATACTCTTCTTCTCGGATAACATTGGGACACAATTTATTTATAATTTAAAATCCATTTTATCGATTGTTTTTTTGCAGTCTGACCCTTTGCCCTGGAATAATATTGAAATATATGGAAGTATATATAAGTTTTCAATGCCTTTAGTTCTGCTGGGGTTAGGCTGGACTATTTCTCAGCTTAGAAAAAATACAGGAGCAGTTCTCATATTTTTTATGTGGCTGACAGGCCTGTGGTGCGGTATCTGCACAAATGGGATAAATACAAACAGAATAAATATTATTTTTTATCCACAGCTCATATTGTGGGGGCTGGGGGCAGCAATTCTGCTGAAAAATCTTAAAAAGCTACCTTTTAAAGCTACCTTTGCAGGCGTATACTTGGTAGTGTTTATTCTGTTTTCTCGCTGCTATTTTGACCCGTACAACGAGCACACATTGCTTATGGACCGACACAGCAGCACAGATTTCATCCAGGCATTGGAGTCTATAAAGAACAGTGATGCGGAAAAAATATACATTACCGAAAGCCCTATAGGGACGGATGTGAGCTGTGTGCTTACGCTGTTTTATCACCAGCTTGACGCCCCGTACTATCTCGGGCAGATAGAGATAGACGGACTGCTGCCCTTCGATCAGCGCTATACTTTCTCTTATATTAAGGATCTGAAAATAGATGAGAGTGAAGATGCGGTGTATCTGATAACCGGCGATGATCTGAAGTACTTTACAAGTGACTTGTATGACATAGAACAGTTCGGGCAGTATTATTTCGTGCTGGACAGAAAACAAGAGTGAATTTACGGGAATTTTTTCTATTATGCATGAGCTTCAAGCCAAATAGGTACAAAGAAAGGTTTACATAATGGATTTACTCAATCAGATTCTTTTAGCCCTGGCGGCCTTCCTGGTAACTGTTTCAGCGGCCAGGCTGCTGGACAGGCCCGGGGCGGAACTTGAGATGGATATAAGCGGGCGGGTATATAGAGCCGTTTTCGTCTTTTTTGTCCTGGCTGCTTTGTTTATTCGTCTGTATAAATTCGGCCAAGTGCCGGGGGGCTTCAATGTGGACGGGGCCATGGCCGCAGTGGATGCAAAGGCTCTGGCCGACTACGGGACCGACCGCTACGGCATGAGCTATCCCGTGCATCTCACCGGCTGGGTGTATGGGCAGATGAGTTCCCTCATGAGCTATCTCATGGCGCCGCTGATAAAATTATTCGGCCTTTGCCCCATAGTGGCCCGCCTGCCGCAACTCATCGTCAGCCTGCTGGGGATACTTGTTCTGTATCTCTTTGTAAAGGACGCCTTTGGGAAAAATGCGGCCCTGGCGGCGGGGGGCTTTGCAGCCATTGCGCCATGGCACGTGCTTCAGAGCCGCTGGGCCCTGGACTGCAACCTTTACCCACACTTTTTCCTCTTCGGCGTATTCTTTCTCCATCGCTGCCTGGGTTCAAGGCGCCGCAAGCTTTTGCTCAGTTTGAGCATGGTGATGTTCGGCTTGTGCATGTACTGTTACGGCATATCCATTTATACAATGCCTCTGTTCCTGCTTCTTGCCTGTATATACCTTCTGGCCAGAAAGCGGGTCAGCATAGCAGAGGCTCTGCTGGCTTTGGCGGTGTGGCTGGCGGTGGCCTTGCCCTTTATCACGGTGATGGCCATAAACTTTTTCGGCTGGGAGACCATAGAGCTGGGGCCCTTCACCCTGCCTTATTTCCCCTACAGCACCCGCTCCGGGGACATACTCTTCTTCTCTGAGGATATGTGGTATCAGCTGAGGGCAAATATAAAAAGCCTTTTGACTGTAGTGTTTCTCCAGGAGGAGGGTTATCCCTGGAACAACATCCCGGAATTCGGCAGCATATATCTCTTCTCTGCTCCCTTTGCGGTGCTGGGACTGGTCTGGACGCTTACAAAGCTTAAAAATAACGACGGCGCAGTGTTGCTGCTGATATTTTTCATCACCGGCCTTTGGTGCGGGGTCTGCACCAACGGAGTGAACATCAACCGTATAAATATCATCTTTTACCCCCAGATGATATTCACGGCCCTGGGCATATACAGCATCATGCTGAGGATGAGGTCCTTCCCCCTGAGACTTGGGCTGTGCGGAGCCTACCTGCTGGCTTTCGCTCTGTTTGCCACTACTTATTTCGGCAGCTATGCCATGGAAATGTCCTACTATTTTGACGAAGGCCTGGGACAGGCTCTGATATCCGTAAAGGACAGGGAGGATGAAATGCTCTATGTCACCTCCAACTGGGGAGAGGGGATATATCCCAACTCCGGCGAGATACTCACCATGTTCTATCACCAGACCGATGCGGAGTATTTTCAGGGCAAAAGCTGCCCTGAGGGCTGGCTGCCCTTTGACCAGCGTTATACCTTCAGCCCCATGGACCAGCTGGAAATTGACCCTGATGAGGATGCCATATATGTAGTCCTTAATACCGAACTGGACAGCTTTGACTTAGAGCTATACGATGCGCAGCAATATGGGAACTACTACGTTCTGGAAAGGAAGTAGCCGGGAGCAATGGAATACAGATTGAAGACCCCGGTGAGCCGGGAGGAGCTGGCAAAGCTCAGGGCCGGAGATATGGTATACCTCAGCGGGGAGATATATACAGCCAGGGACGCCGCCCACAAGCGGATGACGGAGTGCCTGGACAGGGGAGAGCCACTGCCCTTTGAGATAAAGGACAGCGCCGTCTACTACGTGGGGCCCACGCCGGAACCCCCGGGCCGGGCCATAGGCTCCGCCGGGCCCACCACCTCCGGGCGCATGGATGCCTATTCTCCCAGGCTGCTGGACCTGGGCCAGAGCATAATGATAGGTAAGGGCATGCGCAGCAGAGAGGTGATAGATGCCATGGTGCGAAACGGTGCGGTGTACCTGGCCGCCATGGGCGGAGCAGGGGCGCTGATGAGCGCCTGTATAAAGTCCTGTAAGCTGATATGCTGGGAGGACCTGGGCTGCGAGGCGGTGCGCAGGCTGACGGTGGAGGACATGCCTTTGACTGTTGCCATTGACAGCTTGGGAGGGAATATATATGAGAGCGGCCCTGGGGCCTATCTTGAGAGCTTGAAAGGCGGTAATTGATATGGATTATGCCCAGAAGTCCCTGGAGCTGCACCGGCAGCTGAGGGGAAAGATAGAAGTGGTGTCCCGGGCCAAGGTGGACAGCCGGGAGGCCCTGAGCCTGGCCTACACTCCCGGCGTGGCCCAGCCCTGCCTGGAGATACAGAAGGATGTGGACAAGAGCTATGAGCTGACCCGCCGCTGGAATACCGTAGCCGTGGTCACAGACGGCACGGCGGTGCTGGGCCTGGGGGATATCGGCCCGGAGGCGGGCATGCCGGTAATGGAGGGCAAGTGCGTCCTCTTTAAGGAGTTCGGCGGGGTGGACGCCATACCTCTATGCATCCGCAGCAAGAATGTGGAGGACATCGTGAATACCGTGGCCCTGTTGGCCGGCTCCTTCGGCGGAGTGAACCTGGAGGACATCTCCGCTCCCCGCTGCTTTGAGATAGAGGAGAAGCTGAAGCAGCGCTGCGATATCCCCATTTTCCATGACGACCAGCACGGAACTGCCGTCATCGTCATGGCGGCGCTGAAAAATGCTCTGCGCCTTACCGGCAGAAAACTGGAGGATATCAAGGTGGTCACCTCCGGGGCCGGCGCCGCAGGCACCGCCGTGGTGAAGCTGCTGGCGGGAGCGGGAGTCAGAAACATCGTCATGTGTGACAGGAGCGGGGCTATCTATTCCGGCCGCCCCGGACTGAACCCGGCCAAAGCGGAGATAGCCGCAATCACTAATCCCGGCAGGGAGCAGGGGAGCCTGGCGGAGGTGATAAAGAGAGCCGACGTGTTTATCGGAGTGTCCGCCCCGGGGCTGCTCACTGAGGACATGGTGAGGAACATGAATAAAGATTCAATAATTTTTGCCTGCGCCAACCCGGTGCCGGAGATACTGCCGGATCAGGCCAAGGCCGCCGGAGCCGCCGTGGTGTCCACCGGCCGCAGCGACTATCCCAACCAGGTGAACAATGTCCTGGCCTTCCCCGGCATATTCCGTGGCGCTCTGGATGCCCGGGCAAGGGACATAAACGAAGAGATGAAGCTGGCCGCCGCCCAGGCCATAGCCTCTCTGGTCAGCGATGAGGAGCTCTCCGCCGACTATATCCTGCCCCTGGCCTTCGACCCAAGAGTTAGGGAGGCCGTGGCTGCCGCCGTATATAAAGCCGCCAAGGACAGCGGAGTTGCCAGAGCATGATATGCGTGTGATATGAATAAAAATACTGCCGTACCGAGAATCAGTACGGCAGTATTTTTGAAAACAGCGTTATGCCGGGGCCCGTTCTTTTTTGACACAGCCCAGTGTCACCGCCGTACCCAGACCCAGGTACAGCAGCCAGAAAAGTCCATAATAGACCAGCCGGTTCGTTGCTATCAGCGGGTAGGGGGCGGGCCAGCCCAAGGCCAGGATATTGTAGGCCATGGACATCGGCAGAAAAAGGACCGGCCAGATGTTTATTTTCCAGAATCGGAGTTTAAGGGAGAGTCCGTCCTTGCCCTTGGCCCATTGGGAGCCTATTACATGTAGCATAAGACCGAAGATTATAAATATGAATCCGGCTATCAGGGCTCCGGCCTCCTGGGTCTCGTACCAGATAAGAGCGGACAGTACGATGGACAGCAGGTCAAAGGCTGTGGCCACTGAATTGAAAATGAAGGCCGTGTTCAGCCCTTCATTGTCCGCATGGGGAAGCTCCGCACCTTTCAGCAGATGGTCGGTGCTTACGCCGAAATATTCGCTGAGCTGGACTATCTTGTCCAGGTCGGGACTGCTCTGACCGCTCTCCCATTTGGAGACCGCCTGGCGGGATACATCCAGAGCCTCTGCCAGTTCCTCCTGGGACAGGCCCCTGGCCTTTCTCAGATTCTGTATTCTGTCGGACAGGTTCATATATCGTACCGCCTTTCTTGTTCTTTGATGATGTGCAGATATTAGCATAGGAGACGGTTGCATTGCAAGCAATCAATGGTTAAAGTCCGGCAACCATCGGTTGCCGGACTTTAAAAATACGCTGAATTCAAGTATTGTGCAGTAGGATCACCACTGAGTCAGCTCCAGATACAGGTCCTTGTACTGCCTTGCGGAGTTGGTCCAGGACACGTCCTTGGCCATATCCCGCTGGACGACCTCGTCCCAGTGGTAGCGGTTGGTAAAGTAGACGGTCTTGGCCCGGTTAATGGCGTCCAGCAGCAGACCTGCCTCATAGCGGTCAAAGGTAAAGCCGTTGCCCTCGCCGGTAAAATCGTTGTAAGGCTGTACGGTGTCCTTAAGACCGCCGGTCTCCCGGACGATGGGCAGGGTGCCGTAGTGCATGGCGTTTAACTGGGTCAGCCCGCAAGGCTCGAAGCGGGAGGGGACCAGCAGGGCGTCGGCTCCGGCGTAGATGCGGTGGGCTCTGCCCTCGTCATACTGGATGCAGGCGCTGAAAGTGCCTTTGTAGGCCCCTTCATAGTAGCGGAAACTGTCCTCATACTGGGCGTCGCCGGTACCCAGGACCACGATCTGAGTGTTGCCGTCCAGCACCTGGGGCACGATGGCGCTCACCAGGTCCAGACCCTTCTGGTTAGTGAGACGTGAGATAAGACCGATGACGAATTTGCCCTCGTTCTCCTCCAGGCCCAGCTCACGCTGAAGAGCCTTCTTGTTCTCCATCTTGTGGTTGAGTACGCTGGCAAGACCGTAATTTTCTGCCAGGGCGGGGTCGGTCTCCGGGTTCCACATGTCGTAGTCTATGCCGTTGACTATGCCCCTCAGCTTGCCGCTGTGGTAGCGCAGGTGGCCCTCCAGCCGCTCACCGTATTCGGCGGTCTGGATCTCCCCGGCATAGGTGCCGCTGACGGTGGTGATGCGGTCGGCGTAGGCCAGGCCGCCTTTGAGCATATTGGCGTTGACATAGTCCTGCTGGAGAGCTCCCATGTTGAATACGGAGTCAGGCAGGCCGGACCAGTACTTTATGGTGGGTATGTTGAAAATGCCCTGGAAGCGGAGATTATGTATGGTGAGTATGGACCGGGCCCGGCCCACGGGAGTGTCTTTGAACAGGGTACGCAGATATACAGGTGCAAGAGCCGCCTGCCAATCGTGGCAGTGGATGATATCGGGTATCCAGTTCATGTAGTTGAGAGCGGCCAGGGCGGCCTTGCTGAAGAAGCAATACTTGGGGATGTCGTCCACCAGATTGGTGTAGGGATTGCCGGAGGTGAAGAACTCCTGATTGTCAATAAAGTCGTATACCACGCCGTCGCAGATATATTCCATTATTCCAACGTAGTAGTTGCGCCCGGTATTGCCCAGGTCCATGTAGAACTCGCCCCGATAGACCATTTTGTCCTGGTACTTGCGGGGGATGCAGGCGTAACGGGGAAGTATGACCCGGACGTCGCAGTTGAGCTTTACCAGCTCCCGGGGCAGGGCGTACATCACATCGCCCAGACCGCCGGTCTTCACAAAGGGATGACATTCAGAGCCTATAAATGCAACGCTTCTGCGGGGCAGAGTGGAAATATCCAACACAGGTGCGGCCTCCTCCACAACTGGAGTTTCTTCAACGACGGGAGCGGCCTCCACGACGGGAGCGGCCTCCACGACGGGAGCGGCCTCCACGACGGGAGCGGCCTCTGCAACGGGAGCAGCTTCAACGACGGGAGCGGCTTCCACGACAGTAGCGGCCTCTGCAACGGGAGCGGCTTCCACGACAGGAGCGGCTTCCACGACGGGAGCGGCCTCTACGACGGGTACGGCTTCCACGACAGGAGCGGCTTCCACGACAGGAGCGGCTTCCACGACGGGAGCCGGCTTTTTCTTTGCAGGTGCAGCCTTTCCTTTTACGGGAGCCGCAGCCTTCTTCTCGGCAGGCTCAGCTTTCTTTTTTGCAGGAGCGGGCTTCTTCTCGGCGGGCTCAGCTTTCTTCTTTACGGGAGCGGGCTTCTTCTCCGCAGGGATCTCGGCCTTCTCCACAGCAGGCTCAACTTTCTTCTCGGCGGGAGCGGGCTTCTTCTCAGCGGGCTCAGCTTTCTTCTTGGCCGGAGCGGACTTTTTCTCCGCAGGGCTCTCAGCCTTCTTCTCCGCAGGAGCAGGCTTCTTCTTTACAGGAGCAGCCTTCTTCTCTGCAGCTGCGGCTTTCTTTTCAGCGGCGGACTCTATCTTTATTTCAGTTGTCGCAGTTTCATCAGAAAGCTTGGCCTTTTTTTCCACAGACGAAACTGCTGCCTCTTTTACGGCTGCCTTTTCCACGGTTGAATCAATTTTTTTCCGTGCCATAAAAAACCATCCTTTCACTTGTGAATGTTGCTTTTGTTTGGGGAATTGGCTTCCCCGGCGGGGGAAGCTGTATATTTACCGGCTGCCTGAAATGGGCAATAATTGGCGGCCGGAAAAAAGCGGGGATTTTATGCGCTTTCCAGCAGACTTACGGCGACTCTTGCGGCTTGCCCGGCATCGGAGGTATAGGCGTCAGCCCCAATCTCATCACAGAAGCTCTGGGTGATGGGCGCTCCTCCAACCATTATCTTCACTTTATCCCTAATGCCCATATCCTCCGCCAGCTTTACCACCCGGCGCATTTCCGCCATAGTGGTGGTAAGCAGGGAAGAACAGGCGATAATACCGCAGTTTTTTTCAATGGCGGTATTTACGAAGTCCTCGGGACTGACGTCCACGCCCAGGTCTACGACCTCAAGGCCGCTGCCTTCCATCATGATCTTGACCAGATTCTTGCCAATGTCGTGCATGTCTCCTCTGACGGTACCCAAGGCCACCCGGCCGGCTGCCTTTTTACTGCCGCTTATAAGCTGGGGCTTTAGGAGCTCGGTAGCCGCCGACATACAGCGGGCTGCCATCAGCATCTCCGGCACAAAGGCTCTGCCTGCGGTAAAATCGTCTCCCAGCTTACTCATACCGGCCACCAGCCCCTCGTTTAATAGCTGCCCGGCCTGACAGCCCTGCTCCAGACCCTGGCGGCAGAGCTCCAGCACTTTCTTCCTTTGACCCCGGCATAGAGCCTGGGACAGCTGGGAGAGCAGACCGGCGCTCTTTTCCTCCGGGCTTTTAGGGGAGACCTCCGCTCTGGCTGCCGTGCTGCGCCGGGGCAGGGGCGGGAGCTCCACAAGAGGCAGATGCAGCACTGAGTTGTATTTATCTATCTCATCGTCGATGATGGGGTCCACGTGAGGAAACACGGTGCCGGCCAGGCCATAGGTGATGCTGGGGATAAAGTGGCCGCCGGGACAATAGGCTTTGAGAGCGGAGCTCACATAACTGCGTATTTCCTCTTCAGAGGCATCCTGCCGGTCAATGGCGGCGCCTATGCCGCCCATGAGCGTCATGCGTCCCTTGAGCCGCTGCTGGAGAGCCGGGATATCGTTATCCGGCAGAACGCCCTGCCAGACCTGTATGCCTATCTCGGCCATATCCTCAACGATGGGGGCCAGATATGAATCGGCATGGTGCAGGGCAATGACGCCCCGGGAACGGATGTAACCGTAAAAACGCCGGTAGGGCTCCTTAAAAAATTCCCGCCACATCTCCGGCTTCATGAACAGCGAATCCTTTGCGCCCCAGTCGTCATGGGAGAATATCATATCCGGGGCCAGTCCGTCAATAAGTAATTTGACGAATCGTATGCGATAATCTGTAATATAATCAATAAGTTGGTGCATTTGCTCCGGGTGCTCGTAGAGATTGGTAAGGGTGTCCTCAAAACCCATGAGGTAGTGACATTGTTCGAAAATGCCGGTGCCCATGAATCCGGCGATTATCCTGGAAGCTCCCGCAGCTTTACGGGCAGCCTCAGCGCAGTTCTCCCAGCCGCTGGTGCAGTTGGCCTCCAGGTCCGGGGCATGGACATATTCCCGCCAGCGGGTGATATCCGGGCAGGCCTTGGTCTCCGGCGTGATGTGGGGCATGGGGCCGGGGGCGTCCTCCGGCCACATTATGGTGACGCCCCAGCGGTCAACATTGGTGCGTCCCCTGCCCCGGCCTTCCCTGAGGTAGCTGTTTACCGGGTCGTTCAGCACCACATGCAGCGCTTCATACTGCTTCAGCTGTCTCTCCGGCTTTCCGTCTCTTTTCAATAGCTCAAGAAAAATTTCTTTAGGGCTCTGCATTTTGCTCTCGCTCCCTTTCAAACAGTATACATGAGGTGAAACTTATGGTATTCGGCCCATAATTGTATTCCAGGCCCGAGCTTATACAAACCTCGCTCACCAGCAGGCCGAAGGCTTCCATGGAGGACAGACGCTTATGAGGGAAACGGCAGGGCCTGTCCGGCCAGGTACACTTATGGCAGATGGTGCAGGCCCCGGCGCTTAGGGGCAGACAATCCGGCTCCAGGTACCTTGCCTGCCGGGCCAGATTTGAAAAGGCCGCCTTGTGCCTGGCTTGAGCCAGAGCCATGCCACGGCTGTCGAATTCATCTTCAAGTTTTCCAACAGTCTGGACCAGAATACCCCGGCGGTAGCGGCCCATGCGCCGGCCGGTCTCCTCCAGGCTGCCGCAGGCGGGAGGGCAGCTCCAGCAGCGGTCATATTTGTGACAACGGCCGGAAGCGCACATCTTCCGTACCTCCGGCAGAGGCCTGAGAGCCTCCATGCAAAGAGGGGCAATGTGCTCAAAGCCGTTTTCCTCTGCCAGCTGGAATATATCCGGCATGGGCTCCCTCCTTTCTCAAAGCCGCTTGACAAATAGCCTGCAAGCTGTATATCATACTTAAGGTACTTAAAATTATTATAGGAAAAGGACAAAACTATGTCAAGGATTTTGACCCAACGAGGGGCTGAATGCTTTGAAATTACAGGGGAAAAGGGAGAGAGCCTTCTGGAAGCGCTGCGCCGTGGGGGCCTGGAGCTGTATGCGCCCTGCGGCGGAAACGGGAAATGCGGCAAATGCCGGGTGGAGATAGACGGCGGCAGAGGCCGGGAAAGCGTTCTGGCCTGCCGGTACAGGATAGACGGGGATATCAGCCTGTACCTGCCGGAGCAGGGAGACGGAGTGATCTGCAGGGAGAACAAATCAGTTGACATAACTCGTGAATACGGGCATGAAAGCGGCCGCACCGGGCTGGGAGCCGCCGTGGATATAGGAACTACCACCCTGGCAGTGAAGTTATTCGACTTGGAGCGGGGCATGGAGCTGGGCAGCCTTGGCGCCTGGAACAGCCAGAGCTCTTTCGGGGCCGACGTTATCAGCCGCTGCCAGTATGTAATGGAGCATGAGGACGGTCTGGAGCTGCTGAAAGAGGGTATACAGAGCCAGGTTTTTGAACTTATCCGAGAGCTCATGTTCAACTCGGGGAGACAAGGCGAGAGTCTTGAGGAGCTTCTTGTGGTGGGAAATACGATTATGGAGCATATATTCATGGGCCTGTCCCCGGCGGGAATGGCGGTGGCTCCTTTCAGGCCGGCGAGCCTGTTCACGGAGAGAGAGCCGGTTTACATAAAAGATGTAAGGGCCTTAGCTGCCCCCTGCGCAGCGGCCTATGTGGGCGGGGATATAACTGCGGGCCTGCTCTCCTCCGGCCTTTTTCACCGGGAAGGGCTGAACCTTTTTCTGGACATAGGCACCAACGGTGAGATGGCCTTGGGTGGCAGAGAGGGTTTTGCTTGCTGCGCCGTGGCCTCCGGCCCGGCCTTTGAAGGGGCCGGTATCAGCTGTGGAATGGCCAGTATGCCCGGGGCGGTGACGGCGGTAAAGTGGCTGGAAAAAGGCTTTGAAACGGAGACCATTGGCGGCGGGGAGCCCAAGGGGCTCTGCGGCAGCGGGCTCATCAGCCTTTTGGCCCTGCTGCTGGAGCTGGAGGCCGTGGATGAGGGAGGCTGGCTGCTGCCCCCGGAGGAGGCGCCGGAAGAGCTCCGACCCTGGCTCGGGGAAGATGAGAAGGGCAACGGCTGCTTTCACCTAAGCGAAAAAGTCTGCCTCAGCGCCGGGGATGTGAGACAGCTGCAGCTGGCCAAGGCCGCCGTGGCTGCCGGGATCGAAGTGCTCATGGAGGAGATGAAGGTAAGCGCCGGAGATATAGGCGGGGTGTATATAGCAGGGGGATTCGGCTCCCACCTGGATGCCAGAGCCGCAGGAGCTATCGGCATGCTGCCGGAGGAGCTGGCGGAAAGGGCGGAGATCCTGGGCAACAGCGCCCTTGGCGGGGCGGCTATGGCCCTGCTGGATATGGACAGCCGGGAGGAGCTATACAGGATACGGGAAAGGTGCAGATATATCGAGCTTTCCGGGGACGCCCGCTTCAACCGGGCTTTCCCTGGACATATGACATTTGGCAAGGAGGATGAACTGGAATGGAACTGAGCTTTCCCCTTATATTGGACGGAGCCACCGGCACCCAGCTGCAGAAGCGGGGCTATGCCGGTGAGGAGTGCGCCGAGAGCTGGACGCTGAAGCATCCCCAGGCCATACTGGAGATACAGCGCAGCTATGTGGATTCGGGCAGCCGGGTCATCTACGCCCCCACCTTTGGGGCCAATCGGGTGAAACTGGAGCAGCACGGGATCTTCGGCAAGGTGGAAGAGTATAACCGGGCCCTGGTGAAGCTCAGCCGCAAGGCGGCGGGGGACAGAGCCTGGGTGGCCGGGGACCTGGCCCCAACGGGCCTGCTGCTCTATCCTCTTGGCACGGCCTCCTTTGAGGAGCTGGTGGAGATATACACCGAGCAGGCAGCGGCTCTGAAAAATGCCGGGGTGGACCTCTATGTGATAGAGACGATGATGACGGTGGCGGAGGCCAGGGCCGCCCTGCTGGCGGTGAAGAGCGTCAGCGAAAAGCCGGTGTTCGTGTCCTTCACCTGCGACGAGAAAGGCCGCACCCTCACCGGCAGCGACGTGAGGGCGGCCTTGCAGATAATGCAGGGCATGGGGGCCGACGCCTTCGGCCTCAACTGTTCCGTGGGGCCGGAGGAGATGCTGGTGCAGCTGGAAAGACTGCGGGAGATAGCCCGTATACCCCTGCTGGCAAAGCCCAATGCGGGCATGCCGGAGACGGTGGAGGGAGAGACGGTATATAACTGCCCGCCGGAGGAGTTTTCCGCCTGTATTCCCGGAATGGCCCGGGCGGGGGTCTGCATCTTCGGCGGCTGCTGCGGCACCGAGGCGGGGCACGTGGAGGCTCTGGCCAGGGGCAGCGCAGAGCTGGAGATGCTTCCGCCGGCGCCAATGCACGCTGACAAGCTCCCCTGCGCCACGGAGAAGGAGGTGTTCTTCCTGGAACCCTCTGCGGAGTACGGGAGGATACTCAGCTGCGACGATGAGCTGGAGGAAAAGCTTATGGAGGAGCAGGAGGGGGACATGGTGGCAATAGCCATAAAGACGGAGGAAGAGCTATCCGCCTTTGCCGATTGCCAGTTCATGATATCAAAGCCCCTCTGCCTCTGCTGCGATGATGCCGGGCTCCTTGAGCAGGCGCTGCGGCTCTATCAGGGGCGGGCCCTGTACGAGGGAAAAATTAGGGAAGTGGAGCTGCTGCCCCTATGCAGCAAGTACGGACTGATAATCTGAAAGGGAGCAAATATGGACTATACAAAGGAAAGCTGCCGGGAATTCGCCCGGCTCCTGGCTTCAGACAGCCCGGCTCCGGGCGGGGGCGGAGCTTCGGCTCTGGCCGGCGCCCTGGGAGCGGCCCTGGGGGAAATGGTGGCCGCCTTGACAGTGGGAAAGAAACATTATGCCGCCGTAGAAGAGGAGATGAAGACGGCGGCGGCGGAGCTGGACGCCATGCGGGAAAAGCTGCTGGACGCAGTGATGGAGGATGCAGAGGGTTTTATCCCTCTCAGCCAGGTCTACAGGCTGCCAAAAGATGAACCGGGCCGGGAGGAGAGGCTGGAGGAGGCAACTATAGCTGCCTGCGCCGCACCAAAAAAGATAATGGAGCTGGCCTGCCGGGCCCTGGAGCTTACGGCGCTTATGGCGGAAAAGGGCTCTGTTATGGCCGTGTCCGACGCTGGCTGCGCCGCCGCATTGATAAAGGCCGCCGTGGATTCCGCTGCGCTGAACGTATATATCAATACAAAGAGCCTGAGGGATAGAGAGCGGGCGGAAAAGCTGAACTCCGCCTGCCTTGAGATGCAGAGCAGCAGCGAGCGTCTGTGCGGAGAGATATACGGAAAAGTCAGGTCTGCTCTTCTGGAGCAGAGGAGGTAAAATGGCAAAGCATTTATTGGGCAGAGAGGTGGCCGCCGCTCTGGAGGCGGATGTGTCCCGGCGCTGCGCAGCTCTCAGAGAACAGGGCACGGAGCCGAAGCTGGTCCTGGTCCGCTGCGGTGAGCGGGAGGACGACATCGCCTATGAAAAGAGCATACTGCGCCAGGCTGCCCGCAGCTCAGTGGAAACGGAAGTCCGGCAGCTGCCGGAGGACAGCTCACCGGAAGAGATGAAGAAACTGCTGAGAGAACTCAGCGGCGATGAAAAGCTGCACGGCTGCCTTATTTTCCGGCCCTTGCCGGAAGGGCTTGGCCCGGACCGAAGGGAGATATGCAACGCCCTCGCCCCGGAAAAGGACGTGGACGGCTGCACCGCCGCCTCTGCAGCCGCAGTATATACCGGGGAAGGGGCGGGCTTCCCGCCTTGTACCGCCCAGGCCTGCCTGGAAATGCTGGACTTCTACGGCGTGGATTGCCGGGGAAAGAGAGCCGCTGTGATAGGCCGCAGTCTGGTAGTGGGCAAGCCCCTGGCCATGCTGCTTACGGCCAGAGACGCCACTGTCACCCTCTGCCACAGCCGCACGGAAGACCTGGGGGACATCTGCCGGCAGGCGGACATCATAATCTGCGCCGCCGGAAAACCGGGTCTTGTTACGGGAGAGATGGTTCGCCCCGGTCAGACTGTACTGGATGTGTCCATGAATTACCTGCCGGAGTTGAAAAATGCCGACGGGAGCCTGGGAGGCTTTGTGGGGGATGCAGTGTTCCGGGAAGTGGAAAAGACCGTGGAGGCCATAAGCCCGGTGCCGGGAGGCCTGGGACGGGTCACCTCAGCCGTACTGATGAAGCATGTGGTCGCAGCGGCGGAGAGGAGCCTGGAATGAGGGATGCAGCTTTGATCCGCCGGGAGATGCGCAGCGCCAGGACAGCTCTGGATCCCGGGACGGTGGAAGAACTTTCCCGACGCATTACAGCCGTGATCCGGGAGCTGCCGGAATACAGGCAGGCAGAGAAGGTCATGATATACAGGGCAGTCTGCGGCGAGGTAAAGCTGGAGCTGCTTTGCGGCAAGAAATTTCTGTACCCCCTTTGTACCGGCCCGGGGGAGATGTGCGCTTTACTGCCGGAAGGCGAAGGAGCTTGGAGAAAAGGAGCTTTCGGCATACCTGAGCCGGTAAGAGAGCTCTCCCGGGAAGTTTCCCCGGAGGAGATAGACTTGGTCCTCTGCCCCTGCACCGCCTTTGATGGGGACTGCCGGCGCCTGGGTATGGGAGGAGGATATTACGACCGCTTCCTCACCAAGTGTACCGGGGCAAAATTTATTGCCGTGGCCTATGAGTTCCAGAGAGTGGAAAAGCTTGAGGAGCGGAGTTGGGACATAGTTATGGACGCCGTGGTCACGGAAGAACGGGTATACAGAAGAAAAAGGACATAAGCAAAATCTCCCGGAACAGTACGTTCCGGGAGATTTTGCTAAGGCGGGGCCATAAAGAGACAGCTTAAACTTTACATACGGGAGATTTTGAGTTAAAATAAACTGTCATAACATGTTTTCGTGAGGACGTCTCAATGAAGAGGATAGCCTTCTTTCAGGATAATTTGGACGTGGGGGGGATACAGAAATCTCTGGTGAACCTCCTGCGTAACTTCGACTATGAGAACTATCAGGTGGACCTCTACCTTTCGGAGAAAAAGTCTTTCTGGAAGCCGGAATTCCCAGCCCAGCTGAACATAAAGTATCTCAAGCATTTGCCCCGCCTCTGCTCCTTTATACCTTTCGATATCGCCAGGAACATGGTGAGCCTGGACTTTGGGGACTGCCCGGAGTACGACCTGGCCATTGACTTTAACTCCTACCAGTTCTCCTGCGCCCTGGGGGCCCTCACCGTTCCCGCCAAGCGCCGGGTAATGTGGATACACAACAATGTCAGCGTGAAGCTGGAAAACGAGTGGAAGTACCGGGTGCTCTGGTTCAATTTCAAGGACAAGTTCAAATACTACGACAAGTTCGTGGGAGTCTCCCAAGGGGTCATAGAGCCCTTCATGGTCAGCAGCGGCATTTACGATGCGGAGAAGTTTACCGTCATCCAGAACACCATAGACACCGGGGAGATATACCAGAAGGCGGGAGAGGACTTTGACTTTGCCCCGGATCCTGACAAGCTGAACTTTGTGGCTCTGGGCAGGCTCTGCCACCAGAAGGGCTACGACCTTATGCTGGACCTCTTCGCCAAGGCGGCCAGATACAGGGACGACCTGCACCTGTACATCATCGGGGACGGAGACAAGCGCTTTGCCCTGGAATATCAGAGGGACAGCCTGGGCCTCACGGACAAGGTCACCTTCCTGGGCCAGCAGACCAACCCTTTTAAATACATGGACAGGATGGATGCTTTCGTTTCCACCTCCCGCTATGAGGGCCAGCCCCTGAACATCATGGAGGCCAAGGCCCTGGGCCTGCCCCTGTACTGCACCAAGAACCTGGAGAGATACAGCAGGGGCCTGGTTGGCAGGGAAGATATACTGGATGCAGTGGTGCACGCCAAAAAAGAGCCTAAACAGAGAGACGACCTGCGCCGGTACAACACAGAGATAATTGAGAGCATCAAGGCCCTGGCAGAGGAGGATTTCCGGGACGGGCCGGAAGAGAAGAGAAAAACTGTAAACATCATTGCCCTGCACCTGGGGATGGGAGGGGTGGAAAAGGCCATCGTCAGCATGGCAAATATCTTTGCCCGGCGCTATGAGGTGAATCTTTTCAGCGTCTACGATATGCCGGACTCCCCGGCCTTCCCGGTTGCGGAGGGGGTGCGTATCCTCTACCTGCTGGGGGACACCCCCAACAGAGAGCAGTGGAAAGCGGCGCTGCGGGAGCTGAGGCTGCGTCGCTTCATAAAAGAGAGCATCAGGAGCGTGAAGATACTTATAGGCAAGCGGCGCTCCGTGGCCCGGGTCATCAAAAATATAGACAGCGGAGTAATAATCACCACCCGCCACGAGCACAATCTGCTTTTGTCCCGCTACGGAAGCCGCCAGGTACTGAAGATAGGCCAGCTGCACCACGACCACCGCTTTGAAAGAAAATATGTGCGGGGCTTTGAAAAGGCTTACGGGGGCATAGACATTATGGCCCTGCTGACTCCTCAGCTGGTGCAGGAGGCGGAGGAGATGATGGCGGGGAAAAACAGCCATACCAGACTGGTGTATATCCCCAACTTCCTGGTCCGTTATCCTGAGCGCCCGGAGCTGAGGGAGAGAGAGAAAACCGTACTGGCCGCCGGGCGGCTCACCAAGGTCAAGCGCTTTGACCTGCTGATAAAGCAGTTTGCCCGTATTCATCCCCAGGCCCCGGACTGGAAGCTGAAGATACTGGGGGACGGGGAGGACGCCGCCGCCCTGGCTGCCCAGATAAAGGAGCTTGGGGCGGAAGACTACATCCTTCTTGCCGGAAGAAAAAACGGGGAACAGGTGGAAGAGGAGATGTGCAAGGCTTCCATCTTTGCCATGGCCTCCAGCTCAGAGGGCTTCCCCTTCGTGCTGCTGGAGGCCCAGAGCTGCGCCCTGCCCATCCTGGCCTACGACGTGAGAGTTGGCCCCGGCTTTATAGTCCACCAGGGGGAGGACGGCTTCCTTGCGCCGGAGGGAGACGAGGCCGCCTATGAAGAGAGACTGCTGGAAATGATGGCCAAGCCTGAGCTTCTGAGAGAGATGGGCCGCCGGGCCCTGCTCCATGCGGGAGAGTTCTCCCGGGAGAAGGTGGCGGAGAAATGGTATTCGGTGATAGAGACATGAGTGAAAATTACAAGACAAAATCAATAAAAGATTATATCCAGAACCACTGGCTCATGCTGCTGATAATCCTTCAGCCGGTGCTGGATATCCTGGCCTACTGGACAAAGAGCCCGGAGGGCACCCTGGCGGGACTTATCAGGCTGCTGATAATGCTGCTGCTTCCCCTGTATCTTCTCTTTACGCTGAAAGAGAAGAAGGGATTTGTACTGTCTATGGCGGCAATAGCCATGGTCTGCCTGCTGCACATACTCAACTGTATGCGCATTGGCTATGTGAGCATGAGCTTCGATATCTCCTATGCCGCCAAGACCGCACAGATGCCTATACTGGCGGTGTGCTTTATCCACTGTATCCGCAACGAGCAGACCAGGAACCAGGCTTACTGGGGGCTCTTTTTTGCCGCCGCCATCGCTGCCGCTTCCATAGGCCTGTCCTGGATCACCGGCACCGCCAATGTCACCTACGGTGCGGGACTGGGTATAAGCGGCTGGGTCATCGACGACAACCGCTGCGCCAACAGCGTGATAGTTGTCACCCTGGCGGCCTTCTCCGTCTTCTGCGCAGTGAAGTCGGAAAAGCTCCTGGTGAATATCCTGGTGCCTGCCCTGGCTATGCTGGTGCTGCTGTCCAACGGCACCAAGGCCTGCTACTTTGCGGTCTATGTGATATTCACCGGCTTTGCCGGATTCATGATAGCCGAAAAATTCATCAAGGGCACGCAGCTTAAAAAGCCGGTGGTGATAACCCTGCTGGCTCTGTCGGCTCTGTCGGCGCTGGTGACGCCGTATACTCCTATGTACAAGGTCCGCTTTGCCCAGACCAGCTTTGCCCAGCTCAACCAGAGCGAGATAGACAAGCAGCTGGAGGACCTGGGATATGAGCTCAGCAGCCTCAGCGAAGAGGATATACTCAATGACCCGGAGATCCACCGGGTCTACGAGGACTACTACAGGAAAATGCTCTGGAGCATCATGCCCAATATGTTTGAGCGCTTTACCGTAGACGAGATAATGGCCGAGTATGGCTTTACCACCGATGCCCAGACGCTCATAAACGTGAGACAGCAAAAGAGCGCTTACGCCTCCTTGATGTGGAAACACAGCGACGCTCTGACTCACCTCTTCGGCATCGACGTCTCCGACATCTGGCTCACCGGCAGCTGCGATCTGGAGAACGACTGGCCCGCTATTTTCTACTACTACGGCTATCTGGGCTTTGGAGCCTATGCGGCCTTCGTGGCTTACTTTGTCCTGCTGATAGTCCGCAGACTCTTTAAAAACTTTAAGACCGCCTTTACTGCGGACAATTTTATCCTTCTTATCACCTTTGCCCTGTTCCTGGGTCTGGCCCAGTTCTCCGGCTCCGTACTGCGCAGGCCCAACGTCTCCTTCTACATGGCCCTGGTGCTTGGTCTTATATATTACCAGACTATGGTAAAGCCGGTGACGGAAGAAAACAATCTGTGGAGAAAACCGTGATGAAGCTTAGTATTATCGTGCCGGTTTACAATGTGCTGCCCTATATCCGTCAGTGCCTGGACTCCCTGGTGGGGCAGACCGCCGGGGACTACGAAATATTGCTGGTAGACGACGGCTCCACCGACGGAACCGCTGCCGTGCTGGAGGAGTACAGGGACAGATACCCGGAGCTGATAAAACTGCGCCGGGTGGATAACGGCGGCCAGGGCCGGGCCAGGAACTTTGCCATACAAGAGGCCCGGGGAGAGTTCCTGGGCTTTATCGACAGCGACGACAGCATTGCTTTGGACATGTATGAAAAGCTCCTTGCCAAGGCGGAAGACACGGGGGCCGATGTGGTGGTCTGCGACTGGCTTGCCCGCTACGATGACGGCAGGGAAGAAGCTCTCCCCGCCTGCGTTCAGGAGCACCCCCTGGCCTCCGCAGGCTCGGCCTGCAACAAGATATTCCGCCGGGAACTGGTGGGGGAACTGCGCTTTCCCGTGGGGCTCTGGTATGAGGATTTCTATTTCTCCGCCATGATGCTCATCAGGGCAAAGAAGGTGGAGTATGTCAGGGAGCCGCTGTATATCTACCGCAGGCACCAGGACTCCACCATGCGCAACAACAACTCCGCAAAAAACCTGGACATGCTGAAGATAATGGACATGCTCTCGGAGCAGATGCTGCCGGAGCACCGGGAGGAGTTTGAGTTTTTCCTCATTAACCATGTGCTTCTTGATACTGTCAGCCGGGTATCCCGGCAGGATACCCCTGACCGGGGAGAGGTGCTTTCCCGGCTCCGGGCCTATGTGCGGGATACGATACCCAGACTGGGAAGCTGCTCCAGTTATCAAAAGGAGAGCGGGAGGAGAAGGCTTATTATGCGCCTTAATTACATGGGCCTGGACCGGCTGGCTATGGGGATACTGGATCTGAAGGCGAGGCTTTCAAAATGAACATAGCGCAAAATAAACGGAGCGTGTCAAAAGGCGGGGCCAAAGCCCCGCCTTTTGGCTTATACTCTTACACTCTTTTGTTTTTCAGCCGGTTGTTCAGTTTCATCAGTATGTGTACGCCAAGGTACATCCGATGCACCAGCAGAAAGCTCAGCAGTTTGTGCTGACGGCTCATGCTGCCCACGTAGGGGTTTGACTTATAGTCGGGAAACTTTTCAAGGAAGTCCCGGGCAAGCTCCCCCTGCACCGGGCTTTTCCAATCCGCCAGGTTTGCTCTCACCGAGGAGGTGAGGAACTGGCTGTGGAAGGCCAGATATTCCAGCACGTCCTTTAGATGTTCGTACATGCCCAGAGACTTGTAGAAGTCTATCAGCTCGTCTACCGCCGGGATTATCTCCAGGTTGCGCCGGACCTTACTGGTATTGGTGACGGAGCCCGGGCGCTGGACGTAGCGGTGGAAGGCCTTGGGGATGTATATTACCCGGTCCGTATAGGCGTAGAGCTTGGGTACAGTCCGCAGGTCCTCGAACCAGACCCGGGGAGTGAAGCGGATGTTATTATCCATAAACAGGCTGCGGCGGAAAATCTTGTTCCATACGTCGGGATTTTCCAGCAGCAGCTCCGGGTGGGCGGAAAGGGACAGGGGAGGGCTGCACCGGCAGCCGGGCCGGCGCTCCAATTCGTCCCCCAGGGTGTTCACCGCTATGGAGTCAAAAATGCAGATGTCAAAATCCAGCTCCAGGGCCTCCAGCAGCGCCGCCATAGCCCCGGAGACGAGGTAGTCGTCGCTGTCGATAAAATATATAAACTCGCCGGAGGCGGCCTCCATGCCCACATTGCGGGCCTGGCCCTGGCCGCTGTTTTCTATGTTGATGAGCTTTACCAGCTCCGGCCGGCGCCGGGCATATCCGGCGGCTATTTCCCCGGAGGAATCGGTGGAGCCGTCGTTGACGGCGATTATCTCGTAACCCGGCTCTTCCCCGGAACCAAGGCGGCTGAGACCCGGCTCCAGCAGGGAGTCCAGGCACTTGGCCACATAGTCCTCCACATTGTACACGGGGATGACCACACTGAGTTTTACCATGGCTGCGTCTCCCTCATTTACCCTTTACCCGCTCGTTCAGGCCCATGATGCGCCCCACCGCCCTGTAACAGCGCAGCAGGATGAGCCGGGTCAAAAGCCGGTATTTAAGGGGCATTTCCCTTACATAGGGATTTTTAAGAAAGTCCGGGTACTTGGCGAGAAAGTCGCAGCGCAGCTTATCCGCTGCGGAGTTTCCCGGTTCTGCCAGGCAGATGCGCACCACGGCGGTGAGAAACTGGTTATAAAAGGCCAGATACTCAAACTCGTTTCGGTATTCCTCGAATTTGCCCAGGGCCCTGTAATAGCCGCCCAAGTCATCCAGAGCTTCTATTATCTCCAGGTTGCGCTCCAGATTTGCCGAGCGGGTGATGGAGCCGCTGCGCTGGACGTAGATGTACCACTGCCTGTCCGTGGCCGTGATCCTGTCTGTATGCAGATAGAGTTTCGGCATGGTGCGCATGTCCTCATACCAGACCCGGCTGGTAAAGCGCAGGCCGCTGTCCATAAAAAGACTGCGGCGGCAGAGCTTGTTGCAGGCGGAGGGGGGACACAGCAGCAGCTGGGGATAGGCGGCCAGGGACAGAGGACCTTCCCGGCCGCAGCGGGGGATGTCGTCCAGAACGGCGCCCTCCTCGGCAACGGACAGGATGCCGTAGATACAGATGTCGAAATCCTCCTCCAGCTTCTCCATAATCTCCGGCAGAGCGCCTTCCCGAAGGTAATCGTCACTGTCCAGAAACAGGAGGAACTCGCCCCTGGCGGACTCAAGCCCCACGTTCCTGGCGGCGCCCAGGCCGCCGTTTTCGGTGCTTATGACCCGGATTAGACTGGGAAAGCGGCGGGCATAATCCTCCGCCACAGACAGGGAGGAGTCGGTGGAGCCGTCGTTGACTACGACAATCTCATAGTCCTCCAGGCCGGGATATATCACAGAATCCAGACACTTTGCCAGGTATTTCTCCACATTGTATACTGGTATGACGACACTGAGCTTTGGCATGTTTTCACCTCAAATCACTGCTTAACATCATATCATAGTTGGGGCCGGGCTTTCAAGAGGAGAAAAACAGTTGCTTAATTGATATATACAGGTGTATAATACTATGAATCTTTATGATGAATGGAGATCAAAATGAGCAAACATACAAAGAAACAGGACAGCTTGCCCGAGCTTTCTCTTGGGGAAAAGTCCCGCAAGGAGATATACGACTGGATACACTGCCTGAGTATCGCCCTGATAATCTGCGTGGTGATCTTTGCCTTCTTCGTCAGACTTATCGACGTGAGGGGCACCTCCATGAACCCCACCCTCAATAACGGCGACAAGATGCTGGTGTCCGGCCTGTTCTATTCCCCCAAGGCCGGGGACGTGGTGGTGTTCAAAAAGGACGAATACGACCCGGAGCGGGCTCTGGTGAAGCGGGTAATCGCCACTGAGGGCCAGGTGATAAACATAGACTTTGACAACGGCATCGTCTATGTGGATGGCGAGGCTATCCAGGAGGACTACATCATGGAGCCTACCACCAACAAGATAGATTTCATCGGACCCCAGACTGTGCCGGAGGGCTGCGTCTTTGTCATGGGAGATAACCGCAACGCTTCCACCGACAGCCGCAAGAAGGAGATCGGCATGGTGGACAGCCGCCTTATTCTGGGTAAGGCATATTTTGTAATATATCCTCTGTCCCAGCTGAGGACCATAGAGTGATGCAGGACAATAATATGTACGAAAAAATGAATATCCAGTGGTTCCCCGGCCACATGACCAAGGCCCAGCGCATGATAGAGGAGAACCTGAAAATGGTGGACGCCGTGTGCGAGCTGCTGGACGCCCGTATACCCGGAGCCAGCCGGAACCCGGACATTGACCGCCTGGCCGGGGACAAGCCCCGGCTCATCATCCTCAACCGCATCGACCTGGCGGACCCGGCCGTCACCGCAAGGTGGAAGAAATATTACGAAGCCAGGGGATTTGCCGTTTTGGAGACCGACGCCAAAAGCGGCAAGGGCGTCGGCGGCTTTGCCCCCGCCGTGCGCCGCCTGCTGGCGGACAAGCTCAGGGACTACGAGAGCAAGGGCCAGGTAGGGCGCACCCTGCGGGTGATGATACTGGGCATACCCAATGTGGGCAAGTCTACCTTCATAAACAAGGTGGCCGGGCGCAAGGCCGCCATTGCCGGGGACAGGCCCGGAGTAACAAGGGGCAAGCAGTGGATAAATATAGATTCCGGCCTGGACCTGCTGGACACTCCCGGCATACTCTGGCCCCGCTTTGACAGCCAGGAAGTGGGGGAGCTGCTGGCCATTACCAACGCCATCAAGGCAGACGTGCTTGACAAGGAGACCCTGGGGGCGAACTTCATGCTGCGCCTGAGGGATATGTATCCCGGCGCTATTGAAGAGCGGTACAAGTTTGCACCCGACCCGGATATGAATGGCTTTGAGCTTCTGGAACAGGCGGCAAAGAAAAGAGGCTTCCTGGTCTCCAGAGGAGAATATGACATAGAGCGCATGGCAAACACCCTCCTGGGGGAATACCACGAGGGCAAGCTGGGCAGGCTCAGTCTGGAGGCTCCAAATGACTGATCTGTGGGAACTGGAAAACGGGATATACGCTCAGGGCTATGAGCTTATCTGCGGCGTGGACGAGGCGGGCCGGGGACCCCTGGCCGGGCCGGTCTGCGCCGCCGCAGTAATATTGCCCCGGGGCCTGGAGATACCCGGCCTCAACGACTCCAAGAAGCTGACGGAGAAAAAGCGGGAGGAACTGTTTGAGCCAATAAAAGCCGCCGCTTTGAGCTTTGCCGTCGCCTTTGCCAGCGTAGAGGAGATAGAAGAGCTGAACATCCTGGGGGCCACCTTCCTGGCCATGAACCGGGCCATTGCCCAGCTTGAACCACGGCCCGAGCTGGCCCTGATAGACGGCAGCCGCAACAACGGAATAGAGCTTGCCAGCCGCTGCGTAGTGAAGGGAGACTCCCTCTGCGCCGATATTGCGGCGGCCTCGGTGCTGGCCAAGGTCAGCCGCGACCGCTATATGTTACAGATGGATGAGCTGTATCCTCAGTACTGTTTCCGGCAGCACAAAGGCTACGGCACCAAGCTCCACTATGAGGCCCTGCGGGAATACGGGCCAAGCCCCATCCACCGTATGAGCTTTCTGAGGAAGATGCACTGATGGAAAGAAAGAGTCTGGGAAGCTGGGGAGAGGACAAGGCCGCAAATTACCTGCGGCGCAGAGGTTATAAAATCCTGGAGAGGAACTTCTCCTGCCGCTTCGGGGAGATAGACATCATTGCCAGTCGGGGCGGATACCTGGCTTTCGTGGAGGTAAAGCTGAGAAAGGACGCTGCTTTTGCCCAGGCCAGGGAATTTGTGGACAGGGGAAAACAGCGGCGCATACTCACCGCAGCCGAGCTCTGGCTCAGCTGTCACGAAACGCCCCTTCAGCCCCGCTTCGACGTTATAGAGCTCTACGCCCCGGAGGGGGAGAGGAGCCGGAGGATAGAGATAAACCATATACAGGACGCTTTTCAATAAAGGCTATGTATCCCCGGACGGGCCGGGGACGGGTTCAGCAGGTGCCTCTGGGACAGAAGGTGGAGCAATAGGTCTCACCCTTGGTGCTGGCCTTCTCGTTCTGGACGCTGATCTTTGCGGCGCTGCACTTGCAGTCCACGGTGTTGTACTTGCAGTTTGTCACGTCGCAGCCCACGCCGGGGTTGGGGCCGGCAGCTTTTTTGTCGTTCATCCTTACGCCTCCAATTATTGAATTGCCCTGTTAGTATTTGAGAACACATGCACTTTTATTCTGAGGACGGATTCTATGGCGCTTTACGCAATAGGCGACACCCATCTGTCCCTGGGCAGCGAAAAGCCCATGGACATCTTTGGGGACAAATGGGAAAACCACGCCGAAAAACTGAAAAAAGGCTTTGCCGGACTTGGCCCTGAAGATACCTGCGTTATCTGCGGGGACATCAGCTGGGGCATGGGGATTGAGGAGTGCCGGGAGGATTTCCTCTTTATAAATTCTCTGCCGGGAAAAAAGATAATCCTGAAAGGCAATCATGACTACTGGTGGAGCACCGCCGCCAAGGCCCGGCGCTTCTTTCAGGAAAACGGCATAGACAGCATCGATATACTCTACAACAACTGCTTCGACTACAAGGGCTTTGCCCTCTGCGGCACCAGGGGCTGGTTCTACGAGGAGGAAAAGGGCGGAGAGCACGACAAGAAAATAATGCGCCGGGAGGTAATGCGCCTGGAGGCCTCTCTGAAGGCCGCCGGGGACAAAGAGAAAATGGTCTTTCTACACTATCCGCCGGTGTATCTGCACTACAGCTGCCCGGAGATACTGGAGCTTTTGAAGGAGCACCAGGTGCGTCTCTGCTGCTACGGACATATCCACGGCCGGGGCTGCTCCGCCGCTTTCAAGGGCTGGAGGGACGGCACGGAATTCAAGCTTGTGTCGGCGGACTATCTGGACTTTAACCCGGTGAAACTTATGGACTAGAAAAAGCGCAAATTCATTAATTTGTCATTGATTTTACAGATGATATCTGTTATTATTCTACAGTGCGTGCAGACACATATATAGGAGGAAAGAAACATGACAGTCAAGAATGTTGAGAAAAAAGAGAATAATACCGCTACTTTTCAGGTGGAGACCGACGCCGCCGAGTTTGAAGCAGCAGTCAACGGCGCTTACCTGAAGAACAAGAGCTCTATATATATCCCCGGTTTCCGCAAGGGCAAGGCCCCCCGTGCAGTTGTTGAAGGCATGTACGGCCATGAGGTCTTCTATCAGGACGCTATGGACGAGCTTGCTCCCAAGGCCTTCGACCAGGGCCTGAAGGAGTCCCAGCTGCGCATAGTGGGCGCTCCCGCCATCTCCGACGTGAAGGTCACCGAAGAGCGCACCGTGGAATACACCTTTGAAGTCACCCTCTATCCCGAGGTCACTTTGGGCCAGTACAAGGGCCTCAGCGCCCAGAAAGATGAGGTCAAGGTCAGCGACGAGGACGTGGACAAGGAGCTGGAGGCTGCCCGCAAGCGCAGCGCCCGTATCCTCACCGTGGACGACCGGGAGGCTCAGATGGGCGACACCGCCAACATCGACTTTGACGGCTATCTGGACGGCGAGCGCTTTGACGGCGGCAAGGCCGAAGGCTATGACCTAGAGCTGGGCTCCGGCGCTTTCGTCCCCGGCTTCGAGGAGCAGGTAGTGGGCATGAAGATAGGCGAGGAGAAGGACGTGAACATCACCTTCCCTGAGGACTATGTGGCAGACCTGGCCGGCAAGGCCGTGGTATTCAAGGTAAAGCTCAACAGCCTCTCCGCCAAGGAGCTGCCTGAGCTGGACGACGAGTTCGCCAAGGACGTGTCCGAGTTCGACACTCTGGACGAGTATAAGGCCGATATCCGCGCAAAGCAGGAAAAGCAGCAGCAGGAGATGGCCGACAATAAGTTCCGCTCCGAGATCATCAGCAAGGCCTGCGAGAACATGACAGTGGACATTCCCGCCGTCATGATCGACGACAAGCTGGAGGAGATGGTGCGCAATTACGCCGCCAACTTCGGCTTCACCGACAGGAACACCTCCCTGGAGGACCTGCTGAAGATGATGGGCGTTGACGCCGCTGCCATTCGCCCCTCCGCCGAGATGCAGGTCAAGACCGAGCTGCTCCTGGAGGCTGTGGTGAAGGCTGAGAACATGGAAGTCACCCAGGAAGACACCGAGGAGTACATGAAGAAAGTGGCCGAGGGCATCGGCGCCAAGGCGGAGGACATGAAGAACTATTTCAGCAAGGAGTTTATCCAGGAAGAGCTGAAGAAGGAGCGCGCCACCAACATTATCATTGACAGCGCTGTGGTGGAAAAGGCCCAGGATAAGGCTGAATAATTTTCCGCCGATAAGGATATGCTCTCTTGGATGCTGATATTTGGAAGGAGAGTTTAATACAATGAGTTTAGTTCCATATGTTGTAGAGCAGACCAGCAGAGGCGAGCGCTCTTATGACATTTTCTCAAGACTGCTCAACGACCGCATCGTCATGCTGTCGGAAGAGGTCAACGACACCACCGCAAGTCTTGTGGTGGCCCAGCTTCTATATCTGGAGGCCCAGGACCCGGATAAGGACATACAGTTCTACATCAACAGCCCCGGCGGCAGCGTCACCTCCGGCCTGGCTATATACGACACAATGCAGTATATCAAGCCGGACGTGTCCACCATCTGCATAGGTATGGCCGCCTCCATGGGAGCCTTCCTCCTGTCCTCAGGGGCCAAGGGCAAGCGTATAGCTCTGCCCAATGCGGAGATCATGATACACCAGCCCTCCGGCGGCAGCCAGGGCCAGTGCACCGATATCCAGATACAGGCCGAGCAGATACTGAAGATAAAGAAAAAGCTCAACTCCATCCTGGCCGGCAACACCGGCAAATCCGTGGAAGAAGTGGAGCGGGACTGTGAGCGTGACCACTTTATGACCGCAGAGGAAGCCAGGGACTACGGACTCATAGATAAGGTCATCTATAAGCGTTGATACTTTCTTATGGGGGAACGGCAGTTCCCCCATAGTTTTAAGAGGGGATAACATATGGCTAGAAATGAAGACAGAAGAAGCATAAGATGCTCTTTTTGCGGCAAGCCCCAGTCCCTGGTGGAGCGGATGATAGCCGGCAACAACTGCTATATCTGCGACGAGTGCGTGCGCATGTGCGCCAGTATTGTGGGCGAGGCTGAGGAGGGGGCCCGGCTCACCGGCTACGACGGGCTGCCTCTGGAGTTTGCAAAGCTCCCTAAGCCCATGCAGATAAAGGCCAGGCTGGACGACTATGTTATAGGCCAGGACAGGGCGAAAAAGGTGCTGTCCGTGGCGGTATACAACCACTATAAGCGCATCCTCCATCCTGTGGAGGATGAGGTGGAGCTGCAAAAGAGCAACATCCTGCTCATCGGCCCCACCGGCAGCGGCAAGACTCTCTTCGCCCAGACCATGGCCAAGATGCTGGATGTGCCCTTTGCCATCGCCGACGCCACTACCCTCACCGAGGCGGGTTATGTGGGCGAGGACGTGGAGAACGTGATACTGAAGCTTTTGCAGGCTGCGGATTTCGACGTGGAGAGAGCCCAGAAGGGAATCATTTACATCGACGAGATCGACAAGATAGCCCGCAAGAGCGAGAACACCTCCATCACCAGAGACGTCTCCGGCGAGGGCGTGCAGCAGGCCCTGCTGAAACTGCTGGAGGGCACCGTGGCAAACGTCCCGCCCCAGGGCGGACGCAAGCACCCCCATCAGGAGTTCATCCAGGTGGATACCACCAACATCCTGTTCATCTGCGGCGGAGCCTTCGACGGCCTGGATAAGATAATAGAAAAGCGCACCGACAAAAAGACCATGGGCTTCGGCGCCGAGATAAGAAGCCGGGCCGACCGGGACCTGGGGGAGATATTTGCCCAGGTCCAGCAGCACGACCTGCTGCAGTTCGGTATCATTCCAGAGCTCATCGGCCGTCTGCCGGTAGTGGCCAGCCTGGAGAGCCTGAACCGGGACGATCTGGTGCGTATACTCACCGAGCCCAAAAACGCCATGACCAAGCAGTACCGCTCCCTCATGGCCATGGACAACGTGGAGCTGGAATATCAGGACGAGGCCCTGGAGGCCATTGCCGACAAGGCCATCGCCATGAAGATAGGCGCAAGAGGTCTTAGAAGCGTCATGGAGGGCGTCATGACAGATGTGATGTACTCCGTGCCCTCCGACTCCAGCGCCAGCAAGATAATCATTACCGCTCAGTCTGTGAACCAGGGCGCAGAGCCCATCGTGGAGCACCGCCAAAGCTGAGCGGCCCATCTCCGGAAAGGAGGACAATATGACCGACAACAGTATTCAAACCAAGACCCTGCCCATGCTGGCCCTGAGAGGCCTGCACGTATTTCCCGAAATGCTGCTGACTTTCGATGTGGAGCGCCAGGCCTCCGTGGGCGCTCTTGCCATGGCGGCAAAATACGGGCAGCTCATCTTCCTGTCTACCCAGAAGAACCTCACTGCAGATATGCCCCAGGAGGAGGATATCTACCAGGTGGGCACCGTCTGCCGTATCCGCCAGCAGCTGCGCCAGCCCCGTGGCAGCGTATGCCGGGTGATGGTGGAGGGCCTATACAGGGCTAAATCCCTCAGCGTCAACTGTGACCCCAAGGGCTATACCGCCGAGATAATCCCTCTGCCGGACAAGGAGGAAAGGGTGGGAGCCGCCAGGAAAGAGGCTCTGCTGAGAAACTGTATCTCCCTCTTTGAGGAGTATATCCACTTCAACCAGGATATGATAAACGAGCAGCTGCTGAACCTGCTGGCCAATCCTAACCCCGGCTATGTATCCAACTATGTGGCCCAGAACGTCCACTTTGCCATGGAGGATAAGCAGCGCATATTGGAGGAACTCTACCCCAGCCGCAGGATGGCTCTGCTCTGCAAGCTGCTCAACGCCGAGCTGGAGGTCCTGAGCATTGAAAAAGAGCTGAACGAGGCCACTCAGGAGGCTATGAACCGCAATCAGCGGGAGTACTATCTCCGGGAGGAAATGAAGGTCATCCAGGCTGAGCTGGGCGAGGACGACGACATCGAGACCTACCGCAGCAGGATAGAAGCCCTGCCTGTGAGCGAGGAGATAAAGGCCCGCCTGAACAAGGAGCTGGGCAGGCTCTCCAAGCAGCCCTTCGGCTCCTCCGAGGCGGCGGTGATCCGCAGCTATCTGGACACTTGTCTGGAAATACCCTGGGGCAAGAAGACCCAGGAGACCATAAACATCGCCAGGGCCAGAAAGATCCTGGACGATGAGCACTACGGCCTGGAAAAGGTGAAGGAGCGCATCTGCGAATATCTGGCAGTAAAGCAGCTTAGCCCGGATATAAAGGGCGGCCTTATCTGCCTGGTGGGCCCTCCCGGCACCGGCAAGACCAGCATCGCCCAGAGCATCGCCAGAGCCACCAACCGTAAGCTGGTGCGCATTTCCCTGGGCGGCGTCCACGATGAGGCGGAGATCCGGGGCCACCGGCGCACTTACATAGGCTCCATGCCCGGCCGCATCATCAGCGGCATCATCCAGGCAGGCAGCTGCAACCCCCTGATGGTCCTGGACGAGATCGACAAGCTGGCTTCCGACTACCGGGGAGATCCCTCCGCCGCCCTGCTGGAAGCCTTTGACGGAGAGCAGAACTACGCCTTCAGGGACAATTTCCTGGAGATACCCTTCGATCTGTCCGAGGTGTTCTTTATCACCACCGCCAACTCTCTGGACACTATACCCAGAGCCCTGCTGGACAGGATGGAGATAATAGAGCTCAGCAGCTATACCGACGAGGAAAAGCTCCAGATAGCCAAAGAGCACCTTATACCCAAGCAGCGGAAAAAGCACGGGCTGAGAGCAAACCAGCTGCGTATAGAGGACGCCGCAGTGCGGGAGATGATCCGTTCCTACACCCGGGAGTCCGGCGTCAGGCTTCTGGAACGGGAGATAGCCGCCGCCTGCCGCAAGGCCGCCAGCGGAATAGCTGAGGAGAAGTTCAAGAGCCTGAGCCTGAAGGCCGGTCAGCTGGAGAGCGTCCTGGGCCCGGCCAAGTACAAGGCCGACGAGCTGCGGCTGCGGGATGAGGTGGGCCTGGTGAGAGGCCTGGCCTACACCTCAGTGGGCGGTGAAGTGCTGGATGTGGAAGTGGTCGTTATGGACGGCTCCGGCCATCTGGAACTCACCGGCAACCTGGGAGACGTTATGAAGGAGTCTGCCAGGGCCGCTCTCAGCTACATACGCAGCCGGGCGGATATGCTGGGCATAGACCCGGACTTCCATAAGAAAAAGGATATACACATCCACTTCCCCGAGGGCGCCGTCCCCAAGGACGGTCCCTCCGCCGGCATCACCATGACCATTGCCATGATATCCGCCCTCACGGGTATCCCGGTGCGCCATGACATCGCCATGACCGGCGAGATAAGCCTGAGAGGCCGGGTGATGGCCATAGGGGGACTGAGGGAGAAGACCATGGCGGCCCTGAGGGCCGGGGTCAAGACCGTTATAATACCCGCCGAGAACGAGCCTGACCTGGAGAAGATAGACCCCCTGGTGAGAAAGCAGCTCAACTTCGTGCCTACGGAGCATGTGGACAATGTGCTGAACCTGGCTCTGGTGCGCAGCGGGGAAGAGGAGCTGGCCCTGTGCACGGCTCCCGGCATACTGGGCAGTGAGCGCTGCGCCGTGAGACAGTAGGTGGGCCATGGCGGGACTGAACGTGAACAAGGCGGAGTTTATAAAATCCGCCGCATCCCCGGCCCAGTTCATCCGCAGCTCAATGCCCAGCGTTGTTTTTGCAGGCAAATCCAACGTGGGCAAGTCCTCTGTGATAAACCGGCTGCTCAACAGGAAAAATTTCGCCAGGGTGGGGGCGTCCCCCGGCAAGACGGTCCATGTGAATTACTTCTGCATAGATGAGAAGCTCTATTTTGTGGACCTGCCGGGTTACGGCTATGCCAAGGTCTCTCAGAGCGAAAGAGTGCGCTGGGGAAAGCTGATGGAGGATTTCTTCGCCCAACCGAGGCTTATCGACCTGGGGGTGATGATCGTGGACGCACGCCACAAGCCCACGGCAGACGACGTCACCATGGCCCAGTGGTTCAAGTCCTCCGGCTGCGCCCTGGTGGTTGTGGCCAACAAACTGGACAAGCTGAAGAAAAGCGAAATTGAGCCCAACCTGGAGCTTATTCGCCGTACCCTTGAGCTGCCGGAGGAGGTTTTGCTCATTCCTTTCTCCGCAGAAAAGGGCCAAGGCAGGGAAAATCTCCTCTCCCAGATAGTCAATCTTATATAGTTTGTATAAGAGCGAGGCAAAAATTCTGCTTCGCTCTTGTAATTTCTATTCAATTTTGTTAGAATATTTTCAAATTGGAGGTGGCTCCTATAGACGGCGTTCAATCCTTTTGGGACGGTTTTGATTTTACTTATATCCTGAGCATACTTCTCGGGGTGATACCCTCCCTTCTCTGTATCACTCTCCACGAGCTCAGCCACGGCCTGGTTGCCTATAAGCTGGGGGACGACACCGCCAAAAACAGGGGACGGCTCAGCCTCAATCCCCTGAAGCACCTGGACCCGGTGGGTCTTCTGATGATGCTGGTTTTCCACGTGGGCTGGGCAAAGCCCGTGCCGGTGAATATGTATAAATTCAAAAACCCTAAGCGGGGCATGGCGGTGACGGCTCTGGCCGGGCCGCTGAGCAACCTTATAATTGCGGCCGTTTTTATGCTGATCTATGGAGCGGCTTTTATTCCTCTGA
Organism: uncultured Oscillospiraceae bacterium; assembly: GCA_944385125.1. Classification (GTDB taxonomy): domain Bacteria; phylum Bacillota; class Clostridia; order Oscillospirales; family Oscillospiraceae; genus Limivicinus. Next base: position 11,298 of record CALWVZ010000004.1, on the reverse strand, counting down.
ACCAAAGCAGCGCCGGCCGGTATTTTTTGCAGATGATACAGCTCACCGCTGTTTTGAGCATAGGCCTGGGTATTTTCAACCTTCTTCCCATCCCGCCTCTGGACGGCTCCAAGGTGCTTTTTTCCCTGCTTAAAGATGAGGACTACTACAAGCTGATGCACTATGAGCGCTACGGCGGGATAATCATGCTCATCCTGGTGGCCACAGGCGTGCTTGGAAAGCCGCTGAACTACGCTATTGACATGGTATACTCATGGCTCGTTCCTCTGGCTCAGGCTGCCTGCGCCGGAATAATATCTCTCTTTTATATGTGAGTGCTGATGGAAAATCCTAATTTCTTTCTGGAAGGCATAGTCAAAGAAAAAAACGAGCTTCAGGATTTTGATGGGCCCCTGAGCCTCATCCTGATGCTCCTTTCAAAAAACAAAATAGAAATCAGGGATATCAGGATAGCGGACATCCTGGACCAATATCTGGAATACCTGGACAAGATGCAGAGCATGGACATGGACATTGCCAGCGAGTTCGTGCAGATGGCTGCCCACCTGCTTTACATCAAGACCCGTACGCTCCTGGCGGGGGACAAGGAAGTCTCCGAGCTGGAGGTGCTGATGGAATCCCTGGAGCAGCTGAAATGCAGGGATATCTTTGCCGCTGTGCAGCAAATCGTCCCGGAGCTGAAAAAGGCCTCGGAGCTGGGGCTTCAGTACTATGCAAAGCTGCCGGAGCCTCTGCCCAGAAGCTCCAGAGAATATGAGTACCTCCATGAGCCGGTGGATCTGCTGAAGGCTCTGTACAGTATCTATTCCAGAGGAGGCAAAGCCCCGGAGCCGGATATCAGCCAGGCGGTGCCCAAGCGGATAATATACAGCGTCAGGGACAAAAGCCGGCAGGTGCTGCTGAGACTTAAAAACGGCAGCAGCTCTCTTCATGAGCTGTACAGGAGCTGCCGCTCCCGCTCGGAGCTTGTGGCCACCTTTATGTCCATACTGGAGCTTTGCAGCATGGGCAGCATCCACATAGACCGCTGCGGGGAGGATTATATCCTGGAGTTTGCCGGCGGCGATGTGGACGAGATAATGGAGAAGATTCTGGAGTAAAGCATGATTGACATTGTATCTGTGATAGAAGCCATACTTTTCGCCTCAGGGGATAGTGTGCCAATTGCACGGCTGTCGCTTGTTTTGGGGGTCAGCGAGGAGGAGATATCCGCAGCTGCCGCCGAGCTACAGGAGCAATACAGCTCCCGGCAGAGAGGCATGAGGATACTGCGCCTGGAGGATAAGCTCCAGATGTGCTCTGCCCCGGAATTTGCTCCCTATATCTCCAAGGTGATGGAGCAGAGAAAGGCTCCCGCCCTGTCCCAGCCTGCGCTGGAGACTCTGGCGGTGGTGGCCTATTTCCAGCCTGTGACCAGGGCCTACGTGGAACAGGTCAGGGGCGTGGACAGCTCTTACACCGTGGGCATGCTCTGTGAGCGTGGGCTTATTGAGGAATGTGGACGCCTTGAGGCTCCGGGCCGCCCGTCCCTGTTCAGGACCACCGACGTTTTTTTGCGGACCATGGGAATAAGCAGCCTGTCTCAGCTGCCGCCGCTGCCAGACATGAGCAACGGCGAGGGTATTGAGAAACTGCAATCCGCCATAGACAGGCTGCAGGGAGATAACAACAGAGAACAGATATCCATAAGCGAGATCACTGGGGAGACTGTGGAGGAGTGATGCAATTGGTCTGGTTGATTGTGCTGGGCGTTATTATCGGCATAATCGTGCTGATAATGCTTATCCCGGTGGGGGCGGACCTGAGCTATGTGGAAGGACAGCTGGGCCTTTCCGCCAAGGTCTGCGGCGTGCTTATAAAACTTCTGCCGAAGAAACCCAGGGACGAGTCAAAGCCGCAGAAAGAAAAGAAGCCCAAAAAAGAGAAAAAACCCAAGGAGCCCAAGGCCGAGAAAGCTCAGAAACCCAGGAAAAAGCTGGAGCTGAACATGGATGAAAAGCTGGCCCTTGCAAAGGCTGCTTTGAAGGGCCTGGGCAAATTTGGAAAGCTTACCGTGGACAGGTTCATGCTCCACTATGTGGCCGGGGGAGACGACCCTTACAATACGGCCATGGCTTATAACTATGTCAACGCCGCCCTTTCCTCCCTGGCCCCGATATGCAGCCGCAGCTTTATTGTGAAGGACAGCGATGTGCGCACCGAGGTAGACTTCACTCTGGATAAGTCCAGGGTAGATATTGGCGTCTGTCTGGTGATACGCATTGGCCAGGTGTTCCATATGCTTTTTGCCCTGGCTTTCGGAGCGCTGGGGATATTGATAAAAAATAAGCTGCGTCTATTTAGAGAAAAACGCAGAAGAAAACGCAGCGGGGAAGAGCTCCCCACCCTTGAGGGAAAAAATGCTGATAATGAAATGAATACAGAACAAAATATACAGCAAGAGGAAAGGATGGACTCTAATGGACAATAACCCTATCGGAACTTTGATGCAGAATACTATGGAGAGCGTCAAGAACATTCTCAAGGTGGACACCGTTGTGGGCGACCCCATCTACACTCCCGACGGTATAACTCTGGTTCCTATCTCCAGAATAAGCGTGGGCTTCGGCGGAGGCGGCGTGGAGTTCAGCGGCAAGAAGCCCGGCGATGAACGCCCCTACGGCGGCGGCAATGCTACCGGCGTGAAGATAGACCCTATCGGCTTCCTGGTGATCAAGGATGGGGTGGTCAGAATGATAAACGTCACTCCTCCCGCCAGCAACACCGTGGACCGTATCATTGACCTGGTGCCCCAGGTCATGGACCGGGTGGACGCCTTTATCGCCAAGCAGAAAAACGACAAGGTCTGAAAAACTCATATTATCTGAATATGTGTAAATAATAAGCACTGCCTGCAGAAAGGCGGTGCTTATTATTAAGAAATTTATCTCTGCGCTGGCTGCGCTCTCCCTGCTGCTGCCCGGCTGTCCGGCAGCTTACGCCGAGACACCCTGCCCCAGCGCCCGGTCGGCCATCGTGATGACTTCAAAAGGCCGCATCATGTATGAAAAAAATGCCGACGCCCAGGCCCTTATCGCCAGTACCACCAAACTGATGACGGCCATTGTGACCCTGGAAAATGCCAAGCTCAATGAGCTGGTTGACATAACTTACGAATGCTGCAATATCGAGGGTTCGTCCATGTATCTTAAAGCGGGGGAGCGCTACACGGTCAAGGAGCTGCTGCTGGGACTGCTGCTGGTATCGGGAAATGATGCGGCTCAGGCCCTGGCCCTGCATGTGGCCGGGAGCGTGGAAAATTTTACAAAGCTTATGAACGCCAAAGCGGCGGAGCTGGGGATGGAGGACAGCAGCTTTGAAAATCCCCACGGCTTGGACGCTCCGGGGCATTATTCCACCGCCAGGGACATGGCGAAGCTTATGTGCTGCTGCATGGAAAACGAGAGCTTCCGGCAGCTGTGCGCCACAAAAAGCTGCCATATCAAGGGCCAGACTTTGATAAACCACAATAAGCTGCTGGACATGTGCCCCGACTGTATCGGCGGCAAGACCGGCTATACCCAGGCGGCGGGCCGCTGCCTGGTGAGCTGCTGCGAGAGAAATGGACTGAGGCTCATATGCGTCACCCTTTCCGCCCCGGACGACTGGAACGACCATATACGGCTCTACGACTGGGCCTACTCCCAGTTTGAACTGAGAGATGCCGTGGAGGGACAGAGCTTTCAGGTGCCGGTGATATCCGGCTGCGAAAAGAGCGTGAGACTTTTGCCGGAAAGCAGCATAGAATTGCTGCTGGAGCCTGAGCAGGAGCTGTGCTTGAAGGTTGAATATCCAAGATTTGTCTTTGCCCCGGTAAATAAAGGGGAGACAGGCGGAAAGATTTGGGTTATAATAGACGGAAAGCAAGTGGGAGAATGCCGGCTGGTATACGAAAGAGACGTGGACCTGCTGCTCCCGGAGGAAGAAACAGACAGCGGGTGAATGTAATAATGGCTGAAAGGCTGCAAAAGATAATATCGGCTGCCGGGCTGATGTCCCGAAGAACAGCCGAGGAATATATCAGCGCAGGGCGGGTCTCCCTCAATGGCCGGACCGCCGTCTTGGGTGACAAAGCCGACGCTGGAAAAGACCGAATTCTGGTGGACGGGAGAGAGCTTCCGTCCACCGGGGAGAAGGTTTACATAATGCTAAACAAACCCAAAGGCTACGTCACCAGCCTGAAGGATGAGAAAGGCCGGAAGGACGTGAGCCTTCTGGTACAGGAGCTGGGGCTCCGGCTATATCCGGTGGGCAGGCTGGACATGAATTCCGAGGGCCTGCTGCTGATGACCAATGACGGGGAGTTTGCCAACAGGATAATGCATCCATCCCATGAAGTCAGCAAAACCTACCACACCTGGGTGCTGGGGAAGAATGTGGAGAGGGCGGTGGAAAAGCTGCGCCTGCCCATGGAGCTGGAGGGATACAGGACAAGGCCGGCTGAGGCGGAGATCTTAAAGCTGCTGCCTGGGGGAGCGCTGCTCGCCATCAGTATACACGAGGGCAGGAACCGCCAGGTCAGAAAGATGTGCCAGTCTGTGGGGCTGAGAGTAACGAGACTCAAGCGAGTGGCCGAAGGCAGCCTGGACTTGGGAGGCCTGGAGCCGGGAAAGTGGAGGTTCCTTACAAAAGAGGAACTGGAAAAACTGAGGTGAGCTTATGGAAAGCGATCTGCTGCAGCGGCTGGCCGACGAGAGTCAGAGCTACTCCAAACGGCAAAGGGCCATTGCCCGATACATAAGCGAAAACAGCGAAGCCGTATCCTTTATGACCTCCAGGATGCTGTCCCAGGCTGCGCAGGTCAGCGAGTCCTCCGTGGTGCGCTTTGCAAGGCAGCTGGGCTTCAGCGGATATTCTCAGCTCCGCAGGGCTTTGCAGCAGCTGGTCAAGGACAGACTGGGCAGTGTAAAGGAGGCTGAGGCGGAGGCAGAGGCCGGAGCTTTGAAACAGACAGTGGATCTGGGCAGGCTCAGCCTGGGCTCCGTTCTGACTGCTCAGAACCGGCTTGCCCTGGAAAGAGCCGTGGAACTGCTGCTCCAGGCGGACAGGATAGTTGTGCAGTCGGGTCTGGGGATGGACGGCATAGACAGCTACTTTGCCTCGGGACTGAGGGCCCTGGGACTTAACGCATGTCCGGCCTCCCCGGGCCTGTCCCGGGAGATTTTTGAGCTGGACGAAAAATCCGCTTTGTTCATTGTAAGCGGCGGTTTCTTTTCGCAGCTTTCTGCTCCGGCCCGCTATGCCCGAGAAAAGGGGGCGCAGGTTCTGGCGCTGGCAGACGACGAGGCGGCGCCGGTGGGGCGCTACGCAGACGTAATGCTGCTGGGCAAGGGGATCATTGCCCTTGCTGCTTTAATGGAGGCTCTGTTCACTGCTTTGGAGAACAGCTGCGGCAGGAGCCTAGATACCAATCTTGCAGAGCTGGACGCCCTGCACAGGGAGTTTGATACATATGAATCTGGAGAGAGCTGACTTAGCGGTCATCGGCGGCGGCGCCGCAGGACTTATGTGCGCCTGTACCGCTGCTTCCAGGGGGCTGGACACACTGCTGCTGGAGCCCAACAAAATGCTGGGCCGAAAATTGAGAATAACCGGCAAAGGCCGCTGCAATGTGACCAACAGCTGCGATATAAAGACCTTCATGGCAAACATACCGGGAGACGGCAGGTTCCTTTACAGCGCCCTGAACAGACTGTCCCCGGCGGATACTATGGCCTTTTTTGAGGATGCCGGCTTGCCTCTCAAAGTGGAACGGGGCAACAGGGTGTTCCCAGTGTCAGACAACGCCAACGACGTGGCGGGACTGCTGTCCAGGCTCTGCCAGCGCAGGGGCGTACGGGTGCTGCACAGCAAGGCCCGAGAGATATGCGCCGACGACGGAGCGGTCTCCGGCGTGCTGACGGAGCAGGGGTTTATAGAGTGCCGGGCCGCCGCCCTTTGCACGGGAGGGCTTTCATACCCCCTTACGGGCTCCAACGGGGCGGGCCACGCCATGGCGGAAAAACTGGGACACAGCGTGACCGGGCTGCGGCCGTCTCTGGTGCCGCTGGAGAGCGGGGACGGATACTGCGGCGAGATGCAGGGCTTTGCCCTGAAAAACGTGACTTTGTCCGCCTATGAAAACAACAGGCTGATATACAAGGAGCTGGGGGAAATGCTCTTTACCCATTTCGGAGTCTCCGGCCCCCTGGTGCTCTCCGCCAGTTCCCATATGCGGAACATGGGCAGTGCGGAATACAGGCTGGAGATAGACCTGAAGCCGGGCCTGGACGAGAAAAAGCTGGACGCAAGGCTCCTCAGAGACTTTGAGAAGTACTCCAACCGGGAGTTCAAAAATGCCCTGGGAGATTTGGCGGGTCGGGCCATGATCCCAGTTTTGATCCGGCTGTCCGGCATACCTGAGGACACCAAGGTAAACAGCATCACCAGAGAGCAGCGCATGAGGCTGCTGCATCTGTTCAAAGCCTTCCCGGTGTCCATCAGCGGCGCCAGGCCGATAGATGAGGCAATTGTCACTGCCGGCGGCATCAGTACCAGGGAGGTCAATCCCCGCACCATGGAGTCCAAGCTGGTGAAGGGGCTGTACTTTGCCGGAGAGATACTGGACCTGGACGGGTACACCGGGGGATTCAATCTGCAAATTGCCTGGTCCACGGGATATGTGGCCGGAAATTCTGTGTTGGGGGATGAATATTTATGAAGGAATTTTTTTCCATAGCCATTGACGGACCCTCCGGGGCGGGGAAGAGCAGCCTGGCCAGAAGGCTGGCGGAGGCCTTCCGTTTCATATATGTGGATACCGGGGCCATATACCGTACCCTGGGTCTTGCTGCCTTTCGCCGGGGCATAGATCGGAAGGATGAAGAAGCGGTGATGGAGCTGCTGCCGAAAATAAAGATAGAAACGGGCTACAACGAGGCCGGGGAGCAGCGGATGTATCTGGACGGGGAGGACGTGTCGGAGCAGATACGTCTGCCGGAGATTTCCATCTGTGCCTCCGACGTCTCCGCCCACCAGCGGGTCAGGACCTATCTGCTGGAGATGCAGAGGGATTTTGCTAGAAAGAACAACGTGATAATGGACGGCCGGGACATCGGCACTGTTGTGCTGCCGGAGGCAGAGCTGAAGATATTCCTCACCGCCAGCAGCGAGGCCAGAGCCAGGCGGCGGATGCTGGAGCAGAAAAACAAGGGCATTGAAGAGAATTTCCAGGATGTGCTGAGGGAGATAGAATACAGGGACAAGCAGGACAGCAGCAGGGCCGCAGCCCCCTTGAAAGCGGCGGAAGACGCTCTGGTGGTGGACACCAGCGACATCGGTTTTGAAGAGAGCTTCAGGCTCCTGGCGGAGCTTGTAGTTACCAGACTTTCCCCGGAAAGGGAGGAGCAGAAATGAGAGAGCTGAGAGTGGCTCAGAGCGCAGGCTTTTGTTTCGGGGTCAGCCGCTCAGTGGATATGGCGGAAAAGCTCCTGGAAAAGCAGGGCAGCTGTGCCAGCTTCGGCGAGCTGATACACAATGAGGACGTGGTGCGCCGCCTGGAATCTGCCGGGCTGCGGGTCATCCGACGGCCGGAGGAGCTGGAGCCGGGGGAGCAGGTCCTCATCCGGGCCCACGGCGTTTCCCGGGAAATCTACGAACAGCTGGAAAAGGCCGGGGGCGAAATCGTCGACGCCACCTGCCCCAAGGTGAAGGCCATACATACCATAGTCAGCCGGGCGGCAGCCGAGGGCCGCTTCGTTATAATTATCGGTATGCCCAATCATCCTGAGGTGGAGGGCATATGCGGTTGGTGCGGGGAACACGCCGTATTTGAGAATTCTCAAAATTTGGAAATGTGGCTGGATAAAAATACAGAGTATTGGGGAAAACCAATAACAGTCGTGGTACAAACCACGCAGACTCGCAGTAATTTTACTGAATGTTGTAATGTAATAAAAAAAAGATGTACAAATGCGAAAATATCTGATACAATATGTCTTGCTACGTTCACGCGGCAGGAGGAAGCGGCAATGCTTGCCTCGGAATGTGATGCCATGGTGGTCATCGGCGGAAAGCACAGCGCCAATAGCGTTCATCTGGCGCAGATATGCTCCGAGCAATGCTCCAATGTCCAGTTTGTAGAGAAAGCCTCGGAACTGGATATGGACAAGCTCAAAGACGCCGGTATTGTCGGACTCACAGCCGGAGCATCCACACCTGCGTGGATAATTAAGGAGGTAAGAAACAAAATGAGTGACGAAATCAAAATCGAAGAGACCCCAGTTGAGAAGGAAATGTCCTTTGACGAAATGTTGGAGGAGACTCTCAAAACTATATATAATGGAGATAAGGTAACCGGCATTGTAGTTGCTATCACCGGCACTGAGATCAGCGTTGATCTGGGCGCCAAGTACTCCGGCTTTATCCCCACTTCCGAGTTCACCGATGACGGCGTAAAGGTGGAGGACGTCGTCAAGGTGGGCGACACCATCGAGGCCGTCGTGGTGCGGGTAAACGACGTGGAAGGCACTGCCATGCTGTCCAAGAAGCGTCTGGATGCCGCCAAGATGTGGACCGAGGTGGAAGAGGCCGTGGACAACGGCACCGTTCTGGAAGGCGTCGTCACCGAAGAGAACAAGGGCGGCGTGGTCGTCAATGTGAAGGGCGTGCGCGTATTTGTGCCCGCTTCCCAGACCGATCTGCCCCGGGACGCCGAGATGAGCCAGCTGCTGAAGAAGACCGTGCGTCTCAAGATCACTGAGGTCAACAAGGCCCGCAAGCGGGTCGTCGGCTCCATCCGCCGTGTGGCTCAGGCTGAGCGCCGGGAGCGCACCGAGGCCATCTGGAACGAGATCGAGATCGGCAAGCGCTACCACGGCGTGGTCAAGTCCATGACCAGCTACGGCGCTTTTGTGGATATCGGCGGTATCGACGGTATGGTCCATGTGTCCGAGCTGAGTTGGGGCCGCATCCATCAGCCCTCTGAGGTCCTCTCCGTAGGCGACGAGGTTGAGGTCTATGTCATCAACTTCGACAAGGAGAAGCGCAAGATCTCCCTGGGCTACAAGGATCCCAACGCCAATCCCTGGACCGCTTTCACCAACAAGTACCAGGTGGGCAGCGTCGCCACCGTCACCATCGTCAAGCTCATGCCTTTCGGCGCCTTTGCCGAAGTCCTGCCTGGCGTTGACGGTCTTATCCATATCTCCCAGATCGCTAATCGCCGCATAGGCAAGCCCGAGGATGTGCTCACCGTAGGCGATGTTGTGGACGCCAAGATCACCGCTATCGACGAGGAGAAGCACAAGATCTCCCTGTCCATCCGTGCTCTGTCCGAGCCCGCTCCTGCACCTGTTGCCGAAGTGGAGGAAGTCGCAGAGGATGAGGGCGAGGACGCTCTGGTATACGAGGTCTCCGCTACCGGCGAAGCCACCGGCATCATCCCCGAGATGGGCGACGAGGAGTAAGCCTTAAAACCCCATAAGCTTTAAAAGGCGCTGCATAAAGCAGCGCCTTTAAATTTGAGGAAGCTTAGATTTATTTACTTCTTAATGGGGACTTTCTCCTCCAGCCAGGCCAGGATATCCCCGTACACTTCGTATTTGTTCTCCTCATTGAGCATTTCATGGCGGCCGCCGGGGTATAGGCGCATGAGCACGTCGTGGAGCCCGGCTTTACAGAAGGCCTTATAGGCACGCTCCACGCCCTTGCCGTAGTCTCCCACCGGGTCCCGGTCCCCGGACATGAAGTAGACCGGCTGGGTCTTGCTCATGGTGTTGATGTTTTTCTGAGTGGTGATGAATTTTATTCCGCCCATCATATCCCGAAACAGACCCACCGTGGCCACAAAACCGCAGAGGGGGTCGGCGATGTATTTGTCCACCTCGCCGTTCACCCGGGTGAGCCAGTCAAAGGGAGTGCGGGGATCCTCTATGCCCTTGGTGTAGGCTCCGAAGGCCAGGTCGTTGAGAGAGTCCCCCTCTTTCCTGGGACCGTAGATCTTAACGGAGGCAGCAGCGGCGGCGTATCCCCCCAGGACAAGGGCCTTGGCCTGGTGGCCGGTACCGCTGAGGATGACGGCGTTATACTTATCCGGGTGTTTGATGATATAGGTGCGGGTGAGGAAGCTGCCCATGCTGTGGCCGAACATCACATAGGGCAGGCCGGGATGTTCGGCGCTGATCCTGTCATGGAGCTTTTCCATGTCCCGGACCACATAGTCCCAGCCGTCCTCGTCGGCGAAGAAGCCCTTCAGCTCTCCGGGGCGTATGGACTTGCCGTGGCCCAGGTGGTCGTTGGCTACCGCCAAATAGCCCTTGGAGGCCAAGTACTCCATAAACTCCGTATAGCGGTCCACGTGCTCGGCTATGCCGTGGGCTATCTGCACCACAGCTTTGGGTTCAGCGTCGGGGCTGCACTGTTTTACCCGTATCTGGTTCATGCCGGTGGATGAGGTGAAATAAAATTCCGTGAAACTGGGCATGGAATTATCCTCCTTTATGTGTTATTATCCCTCTTGATAGTTCAATTTTACACGGCAGACAAAACCAAGTCAATATACAGAAGGAGCCCATATGGAAAAGGTATTGGTAGTAAAAACGGATAAGCTGGCAAAATACATCTCCGGGAAGACCGGCCTGCTCACGGCTGACAGGGAGGAGATGCTGGACATCATCGTAAACCACCACGAGTTCATGGACCGCCCGGCGGCGGAGGAGGACCCCTCTTACAAACAGATAATCCCCTATGTGGTGCTGACCCAAAAAGGCAGAGTGTTCAGCACCCGCCGCCTTAATAAGGGCGGGGAGAGCCGGCTCCACGGCAAGCTGTCCATCGGTATAGGCGGTCACATCAACCCTGTGGACGAGACCGACCGGCGCAGCGTGCTCATGAAGGGACTGGAGCGGGAGCTGGAGGAAGAAGTGTACATCCAGCGCCGGGGAGAGCTTGTGCCCCGGGGCTTTATAAACGACGACGGCAACGGCGTAGGGGCTGTCCACCTGGGCCTGTGCTTCTCCATGGAAGTTGAGGGGGAAGTGTCGGTAAAGGAGACGGAAAAGCTCAGCGGCGCCTGGATGAGCCTTCAGGAACTGAAATCGGAATACGACAATATGGAGACCTGGAGCCAGATAGCCCTGGCCGTTGCGGAATAAGGGCGGGGCTCGGGCCGTAAAATAAATTTAATTCTCAGTGGTCGGGCAAATGAAGTGACCCCAAAAAGTTAGACAATATTTGAAAGTAAAAATTGTTTAAGCAGCTGAAAGGGCTTGTTGTCTGTGA
>CALWVZ010000003.1 GCA_944385125.1 uncultured Oscillospiraceae bacterium | reverse complement strand
CACAGACAACAAGCCCTTTCAGCTGCTTAAACAATTTTTACTTTCTAATATTGTCTAACTTTTTGGGGTCACTTCATCGAGCCCCCACGTTTTTTGTTCTCTATTTATATGTCTCCGGCCATGGTCTCCATGAGCTTCAGCACCGCCTGCCGCTGATTATTGTCCAGGGCGGCCCAGCGCTCCAAAAGCAGGAGCTGGCTCTCCGTGAGCTCCACGGTCTCCCCCTCTCCGGCAAAGAGCTGGGACAGGCTGATGTCAAAGGCGGCGCATATCTTTTCCAGAGACTGCACCGAGGGCGCCAGGTTCTTTCTGTACCAGGAGGAGATGGTGGACTGGGGGAGGGCGGACTTCACTGCTAGCTGGTACTCGGACCAGCCCCTGGCTTGCCTGAGCTTTATTATTCTGGCAAGTATGTCCTCCATAGTCCCCGCTCCTCTCTTCACAGCCTGTATTCCATAAAAATTGTGGTGTCCAGGGGGCTGTTGTTATAGCGCTCCGTGACCACAAAGCCCATGTTTTCGTACATGCGCCGGGCGCTCACAAGCTCCGGCATGGTGTCCAGCATGAGGCGGCGATATCCCAGACTGCGGGCATCCTCAATGATGCGCTCCACCAGCTTTCGGCCCAGGTGTTGTCCCCGAAAGGCGGGGCGCACATACAGGCGCTTGAGCTCCCCGGTCCTCTCGTCCAGGCGCTTCATGCCCACGCAGCCGGCCAGCTGGCCGTCCTGCCAGGCCAGGTACAGCCGCCCGCCGGGCAGGCCGTATTTCTCCTCCAGGTGTTCCAGCTCCTCGTCGTAGTTCTGCTCGTCCAGGGACTTCTGGAACTTCGGGTCCAGCTCCACCAGCATATGGGTGTACTCGGTGAAGAGCTCTCTTACTTCGTCTTGCCGGTCATAGGCCGGTATAAGTTCAAGTGCCAATTAAAGCCGCCTCCTCAAAAACGCTCGTCCAGCTTGTAGGTGATGTCCTCCTCCAGGCTATAGCGGAATTCCCTGCCCTGTATCAGTCTTATCATGGCCGGGATATGCTTGAAGATGACCAGTACGGCGGAGAAGATCAGCAGGCGCATCAGCAAAGCGTCGTCGATTATCAGCACCGCCACCATTATAAGGACTATGGCCTCCGCCACGGTAGCCAGGGACAGATAGCGGGTGAGGCACACCAGGCCCAGCACTACCAACGCTGCGCCCCCGGCGGAGGTGTTCACCGCAAAGGCTGCCACCACCAAGGCGAGGCTGGCATGGCTGCCTTTAAAGCCGTAGAACATCGGGTACAGTCTCCCCATCACAAGGCAGAAGCCGGCAAAGGCCCGGCCCACGTCGGCATGGTCCTTGATGCCCAGGAGTAGGCCGCCCAGCAGTATGGGCAGCAGGTCCTTCAGTATCTCGGCAATAGCCAGCTTTATAAAGCCGGGCACTCCAAAGATACGCCGGAAATTTGACAGCCAGCGGTTCCCGGTACCCAGCCGCCTCAGGTTGTGGCGAAAGAAGAAATTGGAAGCGATGACCATGGTGTCCAGGCTGCCGAAGATGTAGGCCACCAGAGCGGTGGGCAGCAGCAAAAGCCAATAGACTATCATTCCTTCTCTCCCTTCTGGCGGATGACGATACGTATGGGCGTACCCTCCAGGCCGAAGACGGAGCGTATCTGGTTTTCCAGATAGCGCTGGTAGGAGAAGTGAAACAGCTCCCGGCTGTTGCAGAAGATGACGAAGTTGGGGGGCTTTATCCCCGTCTGGGTCATGTAATATATCTTCAGACGGCGGCCCTTGTCCGTGGGGGGCTGAACCCTGGCCTGGGCATCGGAGAGGACATTGTTCAGCATGCCGGTGGTTATGCGCATGTTGCTCTGGTCGTTGACGAAGTTTATAAGCTCAAATATCCTGTCGGTGCGCTGGCCGGTGAGGGCGGAAATGAAGAGGATGGGGGCATAACTCATGAAACTGAGATCCCGCATGATGTCCTTGCGCATCTTCTCCATGGTGCCGGTCTCTTTGTCCACCAGATCCCACTTGTTCACCACGATGATGCTGGCCTTCCCCGCCTCATGTGCCAGACCGGCTATCTTGGTGTCCTGCTCGGTGACGCCGTCCCTGGCGTCGATCATAATAAGGCAGACGTCGGCCCGCTCTATGGCCATCTGGGAGCGCATGACGGAGAACTTCTCCACCCGCTCCTCCACCTTGGACTTGCGGCGGATACCTGCGGTATCTATGAACATATATCTGCCGTACTTGTTTTCAAATACGGTGTCCACCGCATCCCGGGTGGTACCGGCAATATCACTGACTATCAGGCGCTTTTCCCCCAGTATATGGTTTATCAGGGAGGACTTGCCCACATTGGGCTTGCCTATGACGGCCACCTTGATGCAGTCCGGCTCCTCTCCGTCCTCTTCCGCAGGGGGGAACTGGGCCAGGCAGGCGTCCAGCAGGTCGCCGGTGCCGTGGCCGTGGACGGCGGAAACGGCAATGGGGTCTCCCAGGCCCAGGGAATAGAACTCGTATATGGCCGGGTCCTCGGCCCCGGTGGAGTCGGCCTTGTTCACCGCCAGCACCACAGGCTTCCTGGAGCGCAGCAGCATGTTGGCCACGTCCTTGTCCGCAGCGGTGACGCCGGTGCGGATATCGGTGACCAAGACTATGACGGTGGCGGAGTCGATGGCTATCTGGGCCTGCTCCCTCATGAACATGAGTATCTCGCTGTCGGTGCTGGGCTCGATGCCGCCGGTGTCCACCATATCGAACTTCCGGCCGCACCACTCGCACTCGGCATAGAGCCGGTCTCTGGTGACGCCGGGAGTATCCTCCACAATGCTGAGTCTCTGGCCCACCAGACGGTTGAATAACATGGACTTGCCCACGTTGGGGCGGCCCACTATGGCAACAAGAGGTCTTGACACTCTCAAATCCTCCTAATAAAATTCTGTCTCAATTCTGATTGTACCTGTAAAACCGCTCGTTATCTTCTTCCCGCACCGGCAGTCTCAGCTCAGGAAGCTGGCCGCACATGGCGTCGAAGAGGGCAAAGCCGTCCTGCTCTATGGGATAGACGGGGACGCCAAGAGCGGCGGAGGCCTCCTCCAGCTTCACGTCGTCCAGGAAGTCCATCTCCGCCCGGCGCAGCATATTCTGGGAGATGAGCAGCCGCTCTCCCAGTTCCCGGTCCTTCAGCTGGGCTATCAGGTCGCCCCCGGTGATAAGGCCGGTGACGTTTATGCTGTGGCCGAAGAAGTCGTTGACTATGGGGTATATCCTGCCCTTTATCTCCGGGTACTTCTCCCGGGCCTTGTCCAGAAGTATCTGGAAATAGGGGGCGGCGGAGACGCCGGTTGCAATGGAGAAGGGCCGTCCGTCCGGTTCGCCCCCCAGCTTCAGGGCTGAGGAGAACTCCGTCTCCATAAGGCGCAGCATGCCCACGCCGTTTTCCAGCTGGGTGTACTCCTCGTAGAATTCGTCGGGGGGTATCTCCCGCCCGGCCTTGATGTACAGCTCGTCCCCGCACCAGAAGATGCGGCTGCCGTGGCGGCGGATACACTCTGCGCCGAAGTCCTCTATCATGTCCAGCGTCTCGGCGGCGTGCTCCTTTGTGAAGGGAGTGAGGGGGTAGAGCCCCTCCCGGAACTTCGTCAGGCCCACAGGGACGATAGACACGCTGTGCACCTGGGGGTACAGGCTCTCCAGGTCCCTCATGGACCGCAGCAGGGCTTCCCCGTCGTTAAGTCCGGGGCAGCAGACTATCTGGCAGTTCATGGTGATGCCGGCCTTGGCAAAGCGGCCCATTATCTCCATGCACTCCCCCGCCCTGGGGCTGCGCAGCAGCTGCCGCCGCAGCTCCGGCTCCGTTGCGTGGACGGAGATATTGATGGGGCTTATGTGCAGGGCAATGATGCGCTCTATCTCCCTCTGAGAGAGGTTCGTCAGGGTGATGTAGTTGCCCAGCAGGAAACTGAGCCGGGCGTCGTCGTCCTTGAAATACATGGTGGGCCGCATGCCCTTAGGCAGCTGGTCTATAAAGCAGAAGACGCAGCGGTTAGCGCAGGAGCGGGGCTTGTCCATAAGGTAGCTCTCGAAGTCCAGCCCCAGGTCCCCGCCCTCGGGCTTGACCACATGGAGGCTGTACTCGCTGCCGTCCGGGCGGCGCAGGCGCAGCTCCAGACGGGTGTCGTAGGCGAAGAACTTATAGTCCAGCACATCCAGTATTTTATTGGAATTGATGGCCAGCAGGGTATCTCCCGGGGAGACTTTTCCCGCCAGGGGGCTGTCCCCGTCTATGGCCTTTATTGCATTGTCCATAATGTCCCCACCTCAGGGGGCAGAATAAAGCAAAAGGAGGAGAGGTACTGCACCTTTCCTCCTTGAGCTTGTTTTACTTCTCCTCAACATTGATGACCGCACGGCCCTTGTACTGACCGCAAGCCTTGCAAGCACGGTGAGGCATACAGAAAGCGCCGCAGTTGGGGCACTTCACGACGCCGGGAGCGGTGAGCTTCCACACGGAAGAACGTCTCTTATCACGTCTCTGCCGGGATACTTTTCCTTTTGGGACTGCCATGTTGACACCTCCTGATAACGGCTGTTTTGAGCAGCTCTAATTTTTTATTTATCCAAAAGCTGCTCAAGCACAGCAAATCTTGGATCAATTTCTTTCCTGCATCCGCAGGGGCCAAGGTTAAGATTCTTGCCGCAGGTGGAGCAGAGTCCCTTGCAGTCCTCCCGGCAGAGGAACTTCATGTCCATGTCCAGGATGAAGAGGGTGGAGAGTATCTCGTCAAGATCTATCTCGTCCCCATCCAGCACAAAGAATTCAGGATGATCCTCGGCTTCTTCCTCCACTATGGTGGCCTGGAGCTGTGTGAGCTTCACACTGTCAAACAGGCAGCCGCAGCGGTCGCAGACGCAGCTCATTTCCGCTCTCAGCGTCCCTTCCATATGCAGCACACCGGCCTCGTTGTACACCCGGCCCTGAGCCCGGGGTCTGCTCTTATACTCCTGTACCGAAGGGAAATCCAGGCCCTGGGTATCCAGCTCGCACTGGAAAGGCAGGGACGCCCCGGGTACTTCAATTATCTCTCTCAGGTTCAGTCGCATAACAGCACCTCGCACAGTCGCCCTAGTATTATAGTTTACTTGTCAAGACTTGTCAACAACAATTTTCTATAGTATACTGCAAAAAGTTAAAAGTTTTCAGGAAGAATTTTGAAAGGCAGCTGGGAATATAATGAAAGAACTCACCGTCCGCTCCAATGACGCCGGGCAGCGGCTGGACCGCTTTGTGGGCAAGGCCGTGCCCCTGCTGCCAGAGTCGCTTTTACAGAAGTACATCCGCCTAAAGCGCATCAAGCTCAACGGCAAGGGTGCCAAGCGGGACACCCGGCTGGAGGTCGGGGACCTGTTGCAGCTGTATATAAACGACGAGTTCTTTGAAAAGCCCAGGGAGGAGAACTCCTACCTGAAGGTGGGCACTCCCCGGCTGAATATCGTCTATGAGGATGAGAACATCCTGCTGCTGGACAAAAAGCCCGGCATCCTGTGCCACAGTGCCGGACAGTGGGATTATAACACTCTCATCGCCAATGTTCAAGCCTATATGGCCCAGAGCGGCCAGTGGAAGCCCCGGGAGGAAAACTCCTTTGCCCCGGCCCTCTGCAACCGCATAGACCGGAACACCGGGGGCATAGTCATCGCCGCCAAGAACGCCCAGGCCCTGCGCATCATGAACGACAAGATAAGGGACCGGGAGATAGCCAAGTACTATCTCTGCGCCGTCCAGGGCCGGCCCAATCCCCCCTCAGGAGAATTGCGGGACTATCTGTTCAAGGACGCAAAGAAGAACCAGGTCTTTGTAAAGTCCCGGCCCGGGCCGGGGGCCAAGACCGCCGTCACCAGGTACCGGCTGCTTGCTTCCGCCGGCAGGCTCTCCCTGGTGGAGTGTGAGCTGCTCACCGGGCGTACCCACCAGATACGGGCCCAGATGGCCCATGCCGGCTGGCCTTTGCTGGGGGACGGCAAATACGGCAGGGAGAGCTTCAACCGGGACTTCGAGGAGAAGGGCCAGGCCCTCTACTCCTACAAGCTGCGCTTTGACTTCCCCACCGACGCAGGCAGCCTGAACTATCTCCGGGGCCGGGTCTTTACCGTCAGTCAAGTGGACTTTGCGGAAAAGTACTTCGGAATAAAAGATTTGGACTTTTGATTTATAATAAGAGGCGATTTTAAAATGATAAAACTTCTATCCCGCATATTCATAAAGGACAGGGATAAGGTGAACGACCCGGCGGTGCGCCGGGCCTACGGCACCCTCTGCTCTGTCTACGGCATCTTCCTCAATGTGCTGCTCTTTGCGGGCAAGTATTTTGCCGGGGTCCTCTCCGGCTCCGTGGCCATCGTGGCGGACGCTTTCAACAACCTGTCCGACGCCGGCTCCTCCGTTATCAGCCTGCTGGGCTTTGCCATAGCCGGCAAGAAGCCGGACCTGGACCACCCCTTCGGCCACGGCCGGGCGGAGTACCTGGCGGGGCTGCTGCTGTCGGCCCTCATCGTGGTGATGGGGGTGGAGCTGGGCAAGACCTCTATTGAAAAGATAATAAGGCCTGAGCCGGTAGAGGCGGGGCTGCTGCCCGCCCTCATCCTGCTGGCCTCCATCCTGGTGAAATTTTACATGAGCCTTTATAACAAGGCCGTGGGCAAAAAGATCAGCTCCCCTTCTATGGAGGCCACCGCCACCGACTCTCTCTCCGACTCCATAGCCACCACCGTGGTCCTGCTGTCCATGGGCGTGTCCTATTTCTTCCACCTGAACGTGGACGGCTGGGCGGGCTTGCTGGTGGCCGCCTTTATAATCTTTGCCGGCTACAATGCCATGCGGGACACTCTCTCCCCCCTGCTGGGCAAGGCCCCGGACCCGGAGCTGGTCAGGGAGATAGAGCAGACCGCCCTGGCCCACCCGGAGATAGTGGGCATCCACGACCTGATAATCCACGACTACGGCCCCGGCCGTGGCTTCGTATCCCTCCACGCCGAGATCAACGGCAGCGGGGATATCTTCCGGCTCCACGACGCCGTGGACCAGGCGGAGCGGGAGATACGGGAGAAGTTCGGCATCCTGGCCACCATACACATGGACCCCATCGACTGCGACAATGAGCAGCTCAACGAGCTGCGCCAGGCCGTGGCGGAAAAGCTCACGGAGATAGACCCCAGGATAAAGATACACGATTTCCGCATGGTGCCCGGCCCCACCCACACAAATCTGATTTTTGACGCCCTGGTCCCCGCCGGCATGAAGCTCAGCGACAGGGCCCTGGAGGAGCAGATAGAGACCCTGGTCCACAAGACCTGGAAAAAGTATTACGCCGTGGTAGACATAGACCGCAGCTATGTATAGAAATTTTATGCAAGCATAATCGGAGGAGCGGCATGGTTATTTTTACTCCCCTGTGGGAAACGATGAAGAAAAAGGGTTTTACCACCTATACACTGCGGGTGAAATACGGCATCAGCGGCGCAACGGTGCAGCGGCTAAAGCGGAACATGTCCGTCTCCACCAACACCCTCTCCGACCTGTGCGACATCCTGGAATGCGACCTGGACGACGTGGCCCTGTATGTTCGGGACGAGAAGGACAAGTTCATAAAAAAGACGGATTATATCAAATAGTAATACCAATCTGAATTGCGTTGTATCCCGTCAGCAGCTTGCAATAACCCGGGGATGAGTGCCGAACACTTTTGTCGCTGTGTAAAAGAGCTTGGTGTTTGGTGCTCTTTTCTTTCTCCGGGTGCCGTCCGGCAGCTCTCGTTACAAGAATATATCAAAGATATCGTTGAGCTTCCTTCCCGTTCGTTCTGTTTTTATAGGCGTACAAGCTTTGCGCCTTTTGGGGAAGAGCTCTCTTATGCAGCTCGATCAGGTACTGCAGCTGCTCCTCATAGCTCAGTTCTTTCCTGCACTCATATCTGGCTATAGGCTTCCCTAGCTTCCGTTTCTGCTCCAGGCCATCTCCTCCTCCCTCTTGATTTTTTACCCCCCAATTTAATTTTTAGCACACAGACAGATATCATATAAAAAAGATGGTAGGCGCTTTCGTGTCTACCATCTTTATACTATCTCAGCTTTTGCACCGGGGATCGGTCTTTGTATTTTTATTTGTTCAGTCGCCCATGCAGATGCCTATATCCCGGGCCACCTGTATCATGGGGTGGTCCACAGGCAGGAACTTGGTGCGGCTGGCCGCCTCCTCCAGGGGGATGGAGCAGATCTCCCCGCCCTGGATAGCCACCATGCGGCCATATTCCCTGTTGACAATTAGTTCGGCTGCCGCAGTCCCGAACTGAGTGGCCAGCACCCTGTCATAGGGGCAGGGAGGGCCGCCCCTCTGATAGTGGCCGGGTACGGTGACCCTGGTCTCCTGTCCCGTTATGGCCTCCAGCTCAGCGGCTATCTTGTAGGAAACGGCGGAATAGTTGGAGGCCTCCTTCAGACGGCGGCGGGCCTCCTCGTCCAGCACCACATCGTCCTTGCTCACTGCGCCCTCGGCGCATGCTACGATAGAGAAGCTGCGGCCCTTCTTCTTCCGGGCCTCGATCACCTCTGCCACCTTGTTCAGATCATAGGGGATCTCAGGTATGAGTATCACGTCGGCGCCGCTGGCTATGCCTGCGTTCAGGGTGAGCCAACCTGCGTCCCTGCCCATCAGCTCTACCACAAAGATCCGGCTGTGGGAGCTGGCAGTGGAATGTATGTAGTCTATAACATTGGTGGCAATGTCCACGGCGCTCTGGAAGCCGAAGGTGGTGTCCGTGCCGTAGATATCGTTGTCTATGGTCTTGGGCAAGGTCACCACATTCATGCCTGCGTCATAGAGGAGCTTTGCGCTCTTCTGGGTGCCGTTGCCCCCCATTATCACCAGGCAGTCCAGGTTCAGCCTGTTGTAAGTGTCCTTCATTGCGGGGATGAGGCTGTTGCCCTCATCGTCCACGATGTCCTTGCCGGGTATGTAGTGCTGACGGGAGGTGCCCAGGATGGTGCCACCCTCGGTGAGTATGCCGGAAAAATCTTTGGAGGTCATAAACTTATAGTCGTTTTCTATAAGCCCCCGATAGCCGTCATACATGCCGAATATCTCAATATTTTCCAGCTTCTCAAACAGCGCCTTTCCCACGCCTCTTATAGCCGCATTCAAGCCCTGGCAGTCGCCGCCGCTGGTTATAAGCGCAACACGGGTCATTCTTTTCAAAGCCTTCGCCTCCTGTATTCGTTATAGAACATACAGGCCCTTGCCGGTCTTCTCCGCCCAGGGCCTATGGTTCCCTTGGCCCTCATTATGGTCCATTGCCGGGATTTTTGCAATAGACAAATATGAAAAATTGCGTTTCTTTATGCCTTTCTTTCCTGGAGCACGGCATAAAGAAGGGGGTCTTAAAAAGGCCCCTTTCTCTCTTCTGCGCTTTATCTTTCCGCCAGCAGAGGACGTACGGCTTTTTCATACATCAGCTGCTGTCCCAGGCGGTTGGGATGTATGCCGTCAGGACACAGGTATTTCTCCTGTTCCTCAATGGAGCCCGGGAATACCGAACGCAGGTCCAGTATGCGGCAGCCCAGACTCTGGGCCACCCGGCGTACCATGGCGCTGTAGCCCGCCTGCCAGCGGTGTATCGCCTCCAGGTCCCCCAGCCAGCGGAGTATGGCCCGGCTGTCCAGCCCGTCCCGGCACACATGGGCCAGGTACCTCCGGGAGGATATGGGCGGCAGCGTAGCCGCCACCGGCAGGCTCCCCGCCTCCGCCACGGTCTTTATCATCCTGGCGTACTCCTGTTCGAATTCTTCCGGGGGCACCACGCTCAGATGCTCCCCCTCCGGGTCCGCAGCCACCTCCGCCCAGTCATAGGCGCAGTCATTCCCGCCGAACTCTATAAGAGTATAGTCTCCCAGCCGGCCCTGGGACAAGAACTTCTCCAGGCGGCCAAAGCCCTTTATCACCGTTGAGCCGAAGCTGCTGTGATTGTCCAGCTTTGCCCCGGTCTCCGCTTCCAGCCTTATGAACTGGTCCTTGCAGCGGCTGTAGCGGCCGTTCTCCTGCACCACTCCGGCCATTATGGAATCTCCAAATATACTCAACAGCATCTTGGTTCTCCCCTTTCGGTTATCTAGTTTTGAATACTATATATCACCATTTTAATTATATGTCAAGTGCTTTATTATAAAAGATATTGCAAGTATTTTTACTTTATGTTATGCTGTAAAAAAACAGTAGGAGCATTTTACAATGACGGATACGCAGAAGAAGGCTCTTGAAGAACTGGCCCGGCGCAGCCTGCCCCGTTGGGAAGAGCTGCCGGACCTGGAGCTATACATGGACCAGGTGCTGAGCCTGGTGAGCCGTTATCTCCCCGCTGGGGAGGACAAGGGGCTTACAGCCTCCATGGTGAACAACTATGTGAAGCAGAAGGTCCTGCCGCCCCCGGTGAACAAACGCTATGGCCGGAGGCATCTGGCCGCTCTGCTTATGCTGTGTACTCTAAAATCGGTGATGCCCATTTCCGCCGTTCAGCAGCTTTTTGAGAGCTGGGGCGGGGCGGAAGGTCTGGAGCCGCTCTATGCCGACTTCAGGCAGCAATATACCCAGTCCAATTCTGATGTAGCGGCCAGGCTGGGGCAGCTGCCCGGAGAGGAGGCCCGGCGGGTCTTTCTATTCTCCGCCCTGACCTCCCAGGCCGCCCAGTCTCTGGCCATGGAGCTGCTGCCGGAATTGGCAGAAAAATAAAAGCGCAGGATTCAATTGCTGCGCCTGAGAATATATGGACAGCAAAAAAGAACTCTGCCTGATAAGCAGAGTTCTTTCAGCTTGTCGAAGAAGGCCAAGCCTTCTTCGACAAAAGGGCTTGCACTTCGCTCCATGCCTCAGTTGTACGCCAGAGGCGTACAATTCGACACTTCGCTCCGTGAGAAGTGTTTTCTGCGACGTACACGCCGCCGCAGAAAACGATTTAAATTATTTTTTCGCTGCGGCGAAAAAACTCTGCGAGGCTTTTTCGACAGTCTCAAAGAACTCTGCCTGATAAGCAGAGTTCTTTTTCATTATGCTCTTGTTTACTTGCCGAAGTATCTGATGATGTGGCGGGGGCAGATGTCTGCGCAGTGACCGCACTGGACGCACTTGGTGACGTCCACCACAGCCAGGTTGTCCTTCACCACGATGGCGTCGGCAGGGCACTCCCGCTGGCACTTCATGCAGCCTATGCAGCCGAAGTCGCACATCTTCATGACCTTGGCGCCCTTGTCCTTGTTTCCGCAGGCGGGCATCACCTTCTGGGAGGCGGGGATGAGCTTGATGATGCTCTTGGGGCAGGCGTCGGCGCAGGCGCCGCAACCCACGCACTTGGCCCGGTTCACCTTGGCGATGCCGTCCACGATCTCCATAGCGCCGAACTGGCAGGCCTTGACGCAGTTGCCCAGGCCGATGCAGGCGAAGGTGCAGGTCTTGTTGCTCTTGCCGCCGAAGAGCATGGCGGCCTGGCAGTCTTTAGGCCCGTTGTAGTTGAAGCGCATTTCCACGTGGCCCTGGGTGCCGGAGCAGGGGACAAAGGCCACCATGGGCTCAGCGGCCCCGGCGTCCACGCCCATGATGCGGGCTATTTTCTCGGCGGCCTCAGCGCCGCCGGCAACGCAGCGGTTGGTGGGAGCTTCTCCGGCAGCCACAGCGGCGGCATAGCCGTCGCAGCCGGGGTAGCCGCAGCCGCCGCAGTTGGCGCCGGCCAGGCAGGCGCGCACGGCCTCCTGCTTGGGGTCCACTTCAACATAGAATATCTTAGAGGCGACTGCCAGGACGGCTCCGAAAATACCGCCCAGGACGCCCAGAACGAGAATTGCGAGAAGGATAGAACTCATATCAATCTACCTCCTTAGAATATCTGCATGCCGCTGAAGCCCATGAAGGCCAGAGCCAGCAGGCCGGCGGAAACCAGGCAGATGGGGAAGCCCTCGAAGCACTCGGGGTAATCGGAGAACTCGGTGCGCTCACGAACGCTTGCAAAGAGAACGATGGCCAGCATGAAGCCCAGACCGCCGGTGATGCCGTAGACCAGGGACTCCAGGAAGTTATAGTCGTTCTGCACGTTCAGCAGCACAACGCCCAGCACTGCGCAGTTAGTGGTGATAAGGGGCAGGTAGATGCCCAGAGCGGAGTACAGGGAGGGAACGGATTTCTTCAGGAACATTTCCACGAACTGGACCAGAGCGGCGATGACCAGAATGAAGGCCAGGGTCTGGAGGAACTCCAGATGCAGGGCCACCAGCAGATACTGGTCGATGACCCAGCAGATGGCGGAAGCCAGGCCCATGACGAAGACCACGGCCAGTCCCATGCCGGTGGCAGTCTCCACCTTGCTGGAGCAGCCCAGGAAGGGGCAGCAGCCGAGGAACTGGGAGAAGATGAAGTTATTGATGAGGATCGCACCAAGGGATATGGAAATAATATTCGTAAGCATTATTCTTCACCCTCCTTTTCAGCCATTTCCTGTGCCTCTTTTTTCTTGGCGGCCTTTTTAAGGGCATACTGCATGATGGCTATCAGCAGGCCCAGGGTGATGAATCCGCCGAAAGGCAGGGTCATTATGGTGGCGCCGAAGTCGCTGGGGAAGAGCTGGATGCCGGCGCCGGTGCCGTCCATGGTGATGCGGAAGCCGTTGCTGATGTCAATGAGGCCGCCGCCGAAACGGCCGCTGCCTACCAGCTCGCGGAACACGCACATGACTATTAGCACCAAAGTGTAGCCCAGGCCCTGGAATATACCGTCGAAGAAGGAAGCGCCCACGGTGTTCTTCTGGCAGAAGGCCTCGGCACGGCCGATGATGATGCAGTTGACGACGATGAGGGGGATGAACACGCCCAGAGCGTCGGACAAAGCGGGGATATAGGCCTGCAGCAGCAGGTCCACGATGGTGACGAAACCGGCAATGATAACCACGAAGATGGCCAGACGTATCTCATTGGGTATAATCTTGCGGATGGCGGATACCGCCACGTTGCAGCAGGTGAGAATAACCAGGACGGACAGGCCCATGCCCACGCCGTTGAAGAGGGTGGTGGTGATGGCCATGGTGGCGCACATACCTATGAGCTGTACCAGAACAGGGTTATTGGTTATCAGGCCTTCCTTAAACTGTTTCTTGATATTCATTCAGCCTTTCCTCCTTAACCCAGAGATTCAACAGCGACGATGGCTGTTGCCACTGCCCCGGTGATGGAGCGGGAGGTGATGGTGGCGCCGGAGAGGGCGTCGATATTGCCTCCGGTCTTGCTCAGGGCAACATTCTTGTCTTCGCCCACGAACTGGGCGCGCCAGTTGACGCCCACCTCGGCGGTGCTGGCGGCGTTGGCGCCAAGGCCTGAGGTCTCGGAGTGGGAGATGACGGAGATGCCGGTGCACTTATAGTCGTTGTCCACGCCCACGGCCAGGGTGATCTTGCCCTGGGAGCCGCTGAAGGTGGTCATGACCACATAGCCTGCGCCGTTGGTGCACTTGCTGATGGCGTCGATAGTGGGATTGGCTTCCTCGTCGAAGGCCACTTCTTCGTAGCCCTCGGAGGGGAGAACAGCCGCATAGGCTCTCTCGGTCTTTATACGGTTCTGTTCCTCGATAGTCTCATAGGTGAGCTCGTTGACCACGCCCAGCACGCCGGCCACTACGGCGCAGACCAGGAACAGAACTATGGTGAGTTTCAGTATCTTATTCATTTGGCCGCCTCCTTTGCTGCCTTTTTGGCCGCTTTCTCAGCTGCGATGTCCTCCTTGCTGACACCGAACTGATGGCGGTGGAAGCCCTTGTCAATGGCCCAGGTGCACAGGTTCATAATAAGTATTGCATAAGTAACGCCCTCGGGGAAGCCGCCGAAGTAGCGGATGAGCACCGTCAGTGCGCCGCAGCCTGCGCCGTAGAGCAGCTGGCCGTTGAGGGTGACGGGGCTGGTGGCATAGTCGGTAGCCATGAAGATGGCGCCCATGACCAGGCCGCCGGCCAGGATGTTATAGAGCATCCACTCCACATTGCCGTAGCCTTCCTTGCCGAAGATGAGGCAGAGCAGGGCCACGGTGCCTATGTAGGAGCCGGGTATACGCCAGGAGATGACCTTGGTGATCAGCAGATAGGCGCCGCCGATGAGCAGGGCCAGGGTGCTCAGCTCGCCTATGCAGCCGGGGATGGTGCCCAGGAACATGGACTTGAGGTTGAAGTACTCAGGCAGGGCGGTGCCGCCGTACATATAGGACAGGGGGGTGGCCATGGTGACGCCGTCCACAGAAGCGCTGAGGGCGCCGGGCACAGCGTATTTGCCCATAATGGCCGCATAGGAGGCCAGCAGGAAAGCACGGCCTGCCAGGGCGGGGTTGAGGAAGTTCTTGCCGATGCCGCCGTAGAGCTGCTTTACCACCACGATGGCGAAGAAGCTGCCGATAACGGGCAGCCACCAGGGTGCCGTGGGGGGCAGCACCAGGGCCAGCAGCAGGCCGGTGAGGGCAGCGGACAGATCGCCGATGGAGTTAGATTTCTTCATCAGCTTGCGGTAGCCCCACTCAAAGAAGACGGCGGAGACCATGGACACCACAGCCAGCTCCAGGGGGTATACGCCGAACTGCCACACTGCCACAGCCAGGGCGGGCAGCAGAGCCAGAATGACGTTGAGCATTATGCGCTTGGTATCGGTGTTGGTCCTGACCTGGGGCTGATATGCCACGTCAAGGACGATTCTCTCTTTATTCTCGCTCATTTCTGCGCCTCCTTTGCCGCCGCTTCAGCCTTGGCCTTCTCCTTTGCCGAGCGCACCTGGAACTTGACCTTGGCGGTCTTGAAGGCGTGGGTCAGAGGCATCCTGGCAGGGCAGTTGTAGGAACAGCTGCCGCACTCGAAGCAGTCCATAACGTGGTATTTCTCCATATTTTCAAAGTCGTTCTTGGTGTAGTACATGTACATAAACACCGGCTCCAGATTCATGGGGCAGACGGTGATGCACTTGCCGCAGCGGATGCAGGTGGGCTCTTCCACATTCTTGTCCTCTTCCTCAGTGAAGAAGAGCACGCCGGCGGTGCCCTTTATAACGGGGGCGTCGAAACTGGTGGCGCAGATACCCATCATGGGTCCGCCCAGAACTATCTTTCTGGGGGTCTTTGCAAAGCCGCCGCACTGCTCTGCAATGTGTTTGAAGGGGGTGCCCACCCGGGTCAGAGCATTGACAGGGCCCTTCAGGGCGCTGCCGCCGTAGGTGACTATACGCTCGATGACGCTCTTGCCCTCATAGCAGGCCTGGTAAATGGCATAGCAGGTACGGGTGCTGATGACGTTGCAGCCCACGCCGGAGGGCAGCCCGCCGGGCTTGACTTCCCGGCCGGTGATGGCCTTTACCTGCATCTTCTCGCCGCCCTGAGGGTACTTCACCGCCTCGGGGACGATCTCGATCCCGTACTTGGCGGGGTCCAGGGAGTTGAGCAGGTCGATGGCGTCCTGCTTGTTCACCTCGATGCCGTAGTAGGCCTTGTCCACGCAGTTGGCTATCCGGGCCAGTTCTATGCCCTTGAGCAGCTGGGTGGGGAAATTGAGCATGGTAAGATGGTCGCCGTTGAGGTAGGGCTCACATTCGGCGCCGTTGATTATCAGCTTGTCCACCTTGCCGATGCCGCCTCTTATCTTCACGGCGGTGGGGAACATTGCGCCGCCCATACCCACAACTCCGGCTTCCCGGATGCGCTCCAGGATGGCGTCAGGGTCTTTCATCTGTTCCTCGGTGAGGGGGGGCAGCAGTTCAGGAGTATCCTGAAAGTCGTTTTCTATTACCACGGACATTATCATATCCCCCAGGGGATGGGGCCTGGGCTCCACCGCCACCACCTTGCCGGAAACGGGAGAGTGCACGGGAGCGGAGACAGGGACCGGGTTTTCGCCGATTTTCTGATACATCTTCACGCTGTCCCCAACCTTCACCAAAGGCTGGCAGGGGGCGCCTATGTGCTGTATCATGGGTATCACGACCTGGGAGGGCGGCGTTATGACGGTCACGGGAACTTCCGGGGCCTTCATGTAGTTGGGGTGTACGCCGCCTTTAAAAGTATGGGACATAAGCTTCACCTCTTCAAAATTTGCCCTAGTCTTACATCAAGAGATTGTATCACATCCGGTCACAAATTGTCTATATTTTCTGGTATAAAGATTGTCTTTTTTGCTGGTCAAGTTTGTAACAATCCCGTCAACATCTTGTCAATGACAGTGTAATTTACATTTATTGCCAGTTATATTTCTTTTGTTCATTTCCATGCAATATTTTATTTGGGGATACTTTCCACCTGGTCAATTACAGGCACGGCAGCTGTCATATATCTCCCCGCACGGAGAGAGCCCCGGGGGACAAAGCACAGCTGCGCTTTGTCCCCCGGGGCTCTCTTAAATTTTCTTTCGTCTTATCCTCAGCCTCTGATATCCGCTGCAATGGTATCGGCCAGGGCCTCCAGCTGGGCCAGCTGCTCCTCCGCCAGGGAGGACTTCACCGTGACGGTCTCGCCTATGAACTGGGTGTTCTTCAGCCCGGAGAGAATATCTTTCATCTGCTTGCCGCTGGTGGGAGCCCAGCTGCCGTTTTCCATAAGGGCTATCTTGCGGCCCTGGAGGTTATGGTTGGCGATATCATGGAGCAGGTTCTCCATGGCGACGAAGACCCCCGCATTGTAGGTGGTGGCGGCAAAAACCAAATGGCTGCATCGGAAAGCGTCGGAGACTATATAGCTGGCCGGGGTGACGGAGGTGTCGTACATACGCACCCGCACTCCCCTCTCCCAGAGCTTGACGGCCAGGATATTGGCGGCGTTTTCCGTGTGGCCGTAGACGGAGGCATAAGCCAGCAGCACGCTTTTTTCCTCCGGGGCATAGCTGCTCCAAAGCAGGTACTTCTCCAAAAATCCGCCGAAGCCCTCCCGCCACACGGGGCCATGGAGAGGGCAGACCAGGGCAATGTCCAGTCCGGCTGCCTTTTTCAGTGCGGCCTGGACCTGGGGTCCGTACTTGCCCACGATGTTGGTGTAGTAGCGCCTGGCCTCATCCAGGTAGTCTGCCATAAAGTCGCTCTCGTCGGCAAAGATGCGGCCGTTGAGGGCACCAAAGGTGCCGAAGGCGTCGGCGGAAAACAGTATCTTCTCCGTCTTGTCGTAAGTCATCATGACCTCGGGCCAGTGGACCATGGGGGCCATGACGAAAGTGAACTCATGGCGGCCAGAGCTGAAGCTGCCGCCCTCCTTCACAAGGTCTATCCTGCCGCTCATATCCATGCCTCTGAAGAACTGGGAGAGCATTGTCTTTATCTTGTCGTTGCATATGATGCGGGTCTCCGGGTGGCGGAGCATAAGGGACTCCACGGTGGCGGCGTGGTCAGGCTCCATGTGGGAGATGACCAGGTAGTTAAGCTCCCGGCCCCCCAGAGCGTAAGCCAGGTTCTCAAAGAAAGTCTCATAAACGGCCTTGTCCACAGTGTCAAAGAGCACGGTCTTTTCATCCAGCAGGAGATAGGAATTATAGGACACCCCATCGGGCACCCCGTAAACTCCCTCAAAGCAGGCCAGGCGCCGGTCGTCAGCGCCCACCCAGATAAGGTCGTCCATTACTTTTCTGGTGCAATGCATATCTCTGAACCTCCACACAGTTGTCAGAATTATATCATATATTATATTTTATTTCTCCCAAAATAGCTGTGGCCTACGCAACAGTATTGTGCTATAATTCTGATATACTTTGTAAACAGGGAGGCCGCTGCCGATGAATGAGATACAGCTTTTTGAAGGCATCAGCCGGGAGAGCCTGGAAGCTATGCTCTCCTGCTTCAAGCCGGAGAAGCGCAGCTTCAAGAAAGGGGAGACTATTCTGGTCTACTCCTCCAGCCTGAAATATCTCTGCGTGCTCACCTCGGGCCGGGCCCATCTCTACTGCATGGACAGCGAGGGGGAATACGCCCTGTTGGAGCAATACGGTCCAAACGACATTTTCGGAGAGGTGTTCGCCATGCCCTATGGGGACCTGGGCTACGCCGTGGAAGCGGACAGCGAGTGTCAGGTGATGTTCATCCCCTTCGACTGCATTTACGGACGCTGTCCCAGGGCCTGCCAGCACCACAGCCAGCTCACCCGCAATCTCTTTGAGCTGTCGGCCCGGAAGGCCCAGAGCCTGTCAGTGCGGATAAATATGATAAGCAAGCGCTCCCTGCGGCGCAAGCTCAGCGCCTATTTCGAGTATCTCAGCAACTTGGCCGGCAGCCGCAGCTTCCAGCTGGACCAGAGCTTTTCCCAACTGGCCAGCTATCTCTGCGCCGACCGTACCAGCATGATGCGGGAACTGAGGAACATGTGCGACGAGGGATTGATAAGACGCCAGGGCAGGGACATCACCCTGCTGAAAATATGATTTTTACGTACAGGGGGGAACAACATGGCAGATAAGAAATTTGCAGGTATCAAAGGCGCCGTAAGCAGCCCGGAGCTCAGCGCCGACTATGAGTCCGCCAGAAGCTTCGACAAGGTAAAGGTAGGCAGACTGGGAGTCTATTACCGGGACGGATTTAAGATACGCTTTATGGACTACAGTCTTCTGGAGCGGGTCTTCATCCGCATCCAGGAGGTCAATGGCCGCATGTGCTGCGGCAGCACGATCTTCGCCTATTACCGGCTGGTGTTTGTGGCCGGCGGTAGGGAGATCGGGGATGCCTTATCGGAGAATGAACAGGCCATGGATGAGGCCCTGGCCCTGATAAAGGAGCTGGCCCCCGCCTCCCTGGCCATTGGTGTGGAGGAGAAAGCCCCGGCCCGGAGCTGAGGGCCGGAAAACATTCAAGGCCCCCGGCGCAGCTTTTGCTGCGCCGGGGGCCTTTGTTCCTTCCGTATCCGCAATGGGGCTTTCAGGCCTGCCCGTCCTCAAAGGCCGCCATGATGCAGCCCTTTTCTCCGTAGAAAGAGCACAGCCCGGTAAAGGGCACGATATTGGTGTCCAACTGGGGCCAGCGGCCCTTTATCATGTTTTGCAGCTCTTTGGCCCCGCTGGCATTGAAGCAATGGGCAATGCGCAGTTTGCCGCCGGCATAGCCGTGGGCCTCCATCTCCCGGACAATAGCCTGGAGAGCTTTTGCCTGGCCCCGGCACTTGTGCAGCTGCTCCAAAGTCCCCTCCCGGCTGGCCTGGCCCATTATCCGTATGCCCAGCACACCAACGGTCTTTGCCGCCAGAGGGCTTATGCGCCCGTTCTTTGCCAGATTGTCCACGCTCTCCAGCATGAACATCAGGTGGGTATGCTCCATGTACTCCCGGATACGCCTGTCTATCTCCTCAAAGTCCAGGCCCAGGCCGATGAGCTCACGGAGCTTCTCCATGGTGAGCACCAGCTCCGGGCCTGCCGAGAGGCTGTCAAGACAGCTGACCCGTCTGCCGGGGTAGGTCTGCTCATACACTTCCTTGGCCTGAACGCAGGCATTGTAGCAGCCGGAGAGGCTGCTGGTGATAGCCAGGGCAAAGACTCTCTCCGCCTGGCCGAAGGCCTCCAGCCACTCCCCCACATTGGGGCAGGCGGTGCCGGAGCGGCCCTTATATGCCGCCAGCTCCTCCAGCATCACGGCGCAGTCCAGCTTCTCGTCATCCACATATTCTTTCACATCGGTGACTATCTTCAAGGGCACGCTGGCAAAATCCACACCGGGAAAACTGAGCAGATTGCAGGAGGAATCCACGGCTATTCTGTAGTTCATGACTGTACCTCGGCAAAAGTAATCGGTTTTTTAAAAACCTATGTCATAATATCAGCATCCTTATCTAAAGTCAACAGTTATTTTATTCCGGCGTTTTGTCTATCCGTTGACAAAGCCGGATTTTGGAATTATAATGCTTTTCAGTAATAAGCGTCTTTTATGACTGAAACGGAGCGCAATCATGACACAGGAAAACAAAGAGAAGCTCGCCGCCTCCATCCGGGGCTTCCGTCTTCCCCGCTACAATGAGATACCCACTGTGGGCCTGTACCTGGAGCAGACGGCAAAATATATCTCCCAGATACTCTCGCCCCTGGAAGAAAACTGCATGACCCCCTCTATGATATCCAACTATGTGAAGAAAAAGCTGATAGCAAGCCCTATAAAAAAGCAGTATGGCCGGGACCAGATAGTCTATCTTTTCTTCGTTGCGGTGGCCAAAAACGTGCTGAGTCTGGACAATCTGGACCGTTTCATCCGCATCCAGGAGCGCACCTATACCACGGAGCGGGCCTACAATTATTTCTGCGACGAGCTGGAGAATATCCTCTTCTTTGTCTTCGGCCTGAAGGACAGCCCCGACGCCGTGGGCACGGAATCCACGGATGAGAAGATGATGCTGCGCTCGGCCATAATCGCCTTCTGCCACAAGATATATCTGGAGAAATGCTTTGAGCTGGGAGTGGACAGGCCGGAGGATTGAAGCGGCAATTAAATACAATGACAAAAGGCCGGGTTGCCCCGGCCCTCATTTATCCTGTTCTGTTGCTGTATCCTGTTCTCTCAGGCCACCACGGTGGCCACGATGTAGTCTATCTCATCCATAGGCACCTCTCCGGCGGGCATAAAATTCAGGCCCAGCACCTGGAAAGTGTCGGCATCCACATAGGCTTCGTAGTGCTGCCAGTCGGTACGGAAACTCAGGTAATAGAGTCCCTCCTGCTTCTCTATATTTACCAGGCGGGCTTCGGCCCTGTCCATTCCGATGTCGTTGAGGACGGCGGTAAGAGCAAATTCATAATTTTTATTCATATCAGTAATTTCCTTTCTTGATTTCCTGGGGAGGCCCGGAGCTGAGCTTCATCGGTCTCCCTTGTTTTTATGGCTTAAGAATACAGGTAAATTCTAAGAAAGGAATTAACTATAAAAATAACCAAATTAATTTTTCGTTCACAGCGCTGCCAATAAACTGTGAACAGCCCCGGCTCTGCTCTCCCGCAGAGCCGGGGCTGTTTTGTCGCTTTTCTTATGTTCCTTTTACAGCTTCTCCAGCAGGTAGTCGGTGAATTCCCGGCAGCTGGCGCCGTCCTTATGGCCGGTGATGACTACCCTGCCCTCCCGGGCGCAGGCGGCCATGGCGGCGGAGAGCCTGTCCGCCTTGTCTGCCAGGGCGATGTGGCGCAGCAGCATTTCCGCAGCCTTCAGTATGCTGGAGGGATTGGCATAGTCCCCCTCGCCCTTCTCGATCTTTCTGGGCGCCGAGCCGTGGATGGCCTCGAACATGGCGTAGCCCGCCCCTATGTTGGCGCTGCCGGCAGTGCCCACGCCCCCCTGGAGCTGGGCGGCCTCGTCGGTGATGATATCCCCGTAGAGGTTGGGCAGGAGGAAGACCTGGAACTGGCTGCGGATGTCCTTATTCACCAGGTTTGCGGTCATGATGTCTATGTACCACTCGTCGGCGGTGATCTCCGGGTACTCCGCCGCCACTTCCTGGCAAATGCGGGAGAACATGCCGTCGGTCTTTTTCATGATGTTGGCCTTGGTGACTATGGCCACCTTGGTCTTGCCGTTGGCTCTGGCATAGTCGAAGGCCGCCCGGGCTATGCGTCTGGTCCCGGCGTCGGTGGTGACCTTGAAGTCCATGCTCAGCTTCCCCGGTACTTCAATGCCCCGGCTGCCCAGGGCATACTCCCCTTCGGTGTTCTCCCGAAAGAACATCCAGTCGATGCCCTCCTGGGGTATCTCCACCGGGCGTACGTTGGCAAAGAGGTCCAGCTCCCGGCGCAGCGTCACGTTGGCGCTCTCCAGAGTGCCCCCCTTGGGGGTGGTGGTGGGGCCCTTCAAAAGCACGTCGCAGTTCTTTATCTCCGCCAGCACCTCCGGGGGCACGGCGCAGCCCTGGGCCAGGCGGTTCTCTATGGTCAGGCCCTGGATGTCTCTCAGCTCTATACGCCCGGAGGAGAGCTCCTCCGCCAGCAGCTTCTCCAGCACCCGCCGGGCCTGGGCCATGATGATGGGGCCTATGCCGTCGCCCCCCGCCACGCCTATGACTATCTTCTCCATTTTGGAGAAGTCCTTGGCGGGGGAGGCCTGCTCCATGCGCTCCTGGCGCTGGAGCTGCTGGGCCAGCAGCTCTTTGAAGTGCTCCGCCGCTTTCTCTATGTATTCCCTCTTATCCATCATTTATTCCCCTCTCTGGTATAGTTCAGCAATCCGCCGGCCCTGAGTATTTTCTGCTGTCTCTCCGTGAAGGAGCAGAGCAGCTTTATATCTCCGGCCTTGGTACGCAGGGTCATTTCCCCGCTCTCCAGGCCCTTCAGCACGCCGGAAAGCTCCAGCTCCTCCCCCTGCTCCAGCCGGTCGTAGTCCGCCGGGTCCTTGAAGCTCAGAGGCAGGATGCCGGCGTTTATCAGGTTGGCCTGGTGGATGCGGGCAAAGCTCTTGGCCGCCACGGCCCTCACCCCCAGGTACAGGGGCACCAGGGCGGCGTGCTCCCGGGAAGAGCCCTGACCGTAGTTTGCTCCGCCCACTATGATGCTCTGTCCCGCCTCCAGGGCCCGCTTGTAAAAGCCACCGTCACACACGGCAAAGCAGAACTCGGCCAGCTTGGGCACATTGGAGCGGTAGGGCAGTATCTTGGCTCCGGCGGGCATGATGTGGTCGGTGGTGATGTTGTCACCCACCTTCAAAGTCAGCCGGGCCTCTATCCTGTCGGTGAGGGGCCTGCCCTCGGGTATGGCCTTGATGTTGGGGCCCCGGAGCACTTCCACCTCTCCCGCCTTATCCTCAGGCGCCGGGGGCAGCAGGGCGCTGTCGTCCGCTTTGAAGACGGCGGGCATGGCCACATCCAGCTTCTCCAGGCCCAGCTCCCTGGGGTCGGTGATCTCCCCGGTGAGGGCGGCGGCCACGGCGGTCTCCGGGGAGACCAGATATACCTTGGCGTCGGCAGTGCCGCTGCGTCCCTGGAAATTTCTGTTGAAGGTGCGCAGGCTCACCCCCCCGGAGTTGGGGGAGAAGCCCATGCCTATGCAGGGCCCGCAGGCGCACTCCAGGAGCCTGGCCCCGGAGGACAGGATGTCCGACAGAGCCCCGCAGTCGGAGAGCATGGTGAGCACCTGCCTTGAGCCGGGGGAGACGGACATGGAGACTCTGGGGCTTATCTGCCGCCCCTTCAGCATGGCCGCAGCCTTCAGCATATCGTAGAGGGAGGAATTGGTACAGGAGCCTATGCACACCTGGTCCACCTTTGCGCCCTCCAGGCTCTTCACCGTCACCACCCGGTCCGGCATATGGGGGCAGGCTATCAGCGGCTCCAGGGCGGAGAGGTCTATCTCTACCACCCGCTCATACTCTGCGTCGGCGTCAGGCTGCAGCTCCCGGAAATCCTTCTCCCGGCCCTGGGCCTTCAGAAAGGCCAGGGTCATCTCGTCGGAGGGGAAGATAGAACTGGTAGCCCCCAGCTCCGCCCCCATGTTGGTGATGGTGGCCCGCTCCGGCACAGTCAGGGTCTTTACGCCCTGGCCGCCCCACTCTATGATTTTACCCACGCCCCCCTTTACGGAGAGCAGGCGCAGTATCTCCAGGCTCACATCCTTGGCGGTGACGAAGGGCCGCAGGGCCCCCTTCAATTCCACCTTTATCACCTGGGGCATTGTTATATAGTAGGCGCCTCCACCCATGGCCACGGCCACGTCCAATCCTCCGGCGCCGAAGGCCAGCATACCCAGTCCCCCGGCGGTGGGGGTATGGCTGTCGGAGCCGATGAGGGTCTTGCCCGGCACGCCGAAGCGTTCCAGATGCACCTGGTGGCAGATACCGTTGCCGGGGCGGGAGAACCAGACCCCATGCTTTTTTGCCACGGTCTGGATATAACGGTGGTCGTCGGCGTTCTCAAAGCCGGACTGGAGGGTGTTGTGGTCTATGTAGGCCACGGACAGCTCTGTTCTCACCCGGTCCAGGCCCATGGCCTCGAACTCCAGATAGGCCATGGTGCCGGTGGCGTCCTGAGTGAGGGTCTGGTCTATCCTCAGGGCGGCCTCCTGTCCCGGGACCATGCTGCCGGACACCAGGTGTTCCTTTATTATCTTCTCTGCAAGATTGTATCCCATAACTCACATCTCCATTTTTATCATACTGTCCCTGGCGTTGGCCACATGCTCCAGAGCCGCTTTCTCGGCGGCGTCCCCGTCGTGGGCGGCCAGAGCCTCATATATGGCCCGGTGCTCCGCCAGGGAGTGGACTGCTCTGGTGTGCTTGCTTATGGAGGCGCAGCGGTACTTGACTATCTTTTTGTGCAGGGCCTTGAGTATCTCCTGATAGGCCCGGCTGCCGCTGCTCTCGTACAGCAGCTGGTGGAAGCGGCTGTCCATGTCCCGTATCTGCTCCGGGCTCCCCCCATCCTGCTTTTCCACGTAAAAGCGCTGCAGGGCCAGGCAGTCCTCCATGTCTTTAAGCTGTTCGTCGCTTATATTGGCGGCAGCCCGCCGGGCGGCCAGGCCCTCCAGCTGCATGCGCACCTCGTACATGTCCATCATATCCTCCCGGGATATGCCTACCACCACCATGCCCCGGCCCGTCTCCTTCAGGATGTTCTCCTGCTCCAGACGGCGGACGGCCTCTCTTACAGGCGTGCGGCTGACCCCCAGCTCCGAGGACAGGCGCAGCTCGCTGAGCACCTCGCCCTTGGGGTATTTTCCGGTGAGTATGTCCCGCTCCAGCTGCTCGAATATCTGGTCGGCTATGGATATGGTCCTGTGCTCTCTCATGTTTTCTCCTCCTTCTGTCAGGTCTGGGGTCTGAACTGCCCGCCGGAGAGTTCAAATATTTTACTCTCCAGTTCCTCGGTGGAGAGGCTGGCGGTCCTGCCGCCCTCATACTCTCCGTCCACCCATTCCTTCAGGGCCTGGACCAGGGGAGAGCGCTTATCCAGCTTGTCGTCGCCCCGGAGGAAATAGTTCTGGTTCATCCAGTAGGCTATGCCCGCAAGGCCCGAGTTCTTGTTTATGGCCACCTTGGCCGGACGCTTCAGCAGTTTTTCCGTGTTGAAGATGTTATATATCTCCTCGTCCTTCAAAAGCCCGTCGGCATGGATGCCCGCCCGGGTCTCGTTGAACTTCCGCCCCACAAAGGGGGTCATGGGCGGTATGTTGTAGCCTATCTCCCTGCGGAAATATTCGGCTATCTCCGTTATCACCGTGGGGTCCATGCCGTCCAGGGAGCCCCGAAGGGATGCGTACTCAAAGACCATGGCCTCCAGAGGCACGTTCCCTGTGCGCTCCCCTATGCCCAGCAGGGAGCAGTTGACTCCGCTGGCCCCGTAAAGCCAGGCGGTGGAGGCGTTGGCTACGGCCTTGTAAAAGTCATTGTGGCCGTGCCACTCCAGATACTGGCTCTGCACATCGGAATAGTGCTGCAGGCCGTAGATTATCCCCGGCACGCTCCGGGGCAGGGCCACCTCGGTATAGGGCACCCCGTAGCCCATGGTGTCGCAGGCCCGGATGCGAACTGGTATCCCTGCCTCCCGGGACAGCTCCATCAGCTCGTTGACAAAGGGCACCACGAAGCCGTAGAAGTCCGCCCGGGTTATGTCCTCCAGATGGCAGCGGGGCATGACCCCGGCGTCAAAGGCGTCCTTCACCGCAGCCAGATAGTGCTCCATGGCCTGGCTGCGGCTCATCTTCAGTTTTTTGAATATATGGTAGTCGCTGCAGGATACCAGTATGCCTGTCTCTCTGATGCCCATGTCCTTTACCAGGCGGAAATCCTCCCGGCTGGCCCTTATCCAGGTTGTTATCTCCGGGAAGCGCAGGCCCAGAGCCTGGCAGCGCTCCACCGCCTCCCGGTCCTTTTTGCTGTATATGAAAAACTCGGTCTGGCGTATCAGGCCGTAGGGCCCGCCCAGCCTGTTCATCAGCTTGTAAAGCTCCACTATCTGGTCAGTGGTATAGGGATTTACCGACTGCTGCCCGTCCCTGAAGGAGGTATCGGTTATCCATATATCCTCCGGCATGGACATGGGCACCCTTCGGTGGTTGAAAGCTATCTTGGGCACTTCCTCGTAGCTGTACATATCCCGGTACAGCATAGGCTCCTTGACGTCCTGCAGAGAATATTTGTAGTCGTTTTCCTCCAGCAGATTGGTTCTTGCAGACAGTTCCAGCATATGCGTTCTCTCCTTTCCCGGCGGGCCTCGGGGGCTGGATCTATGTATTTTTGTACAACTGTATACATATATACCACCATACACAATAAATGTCCAGCTTTATTTTTTTCTTCACACACGGCTCTCCCGGCAATTTGTACAAGAGACTGGCCGGATATTATGCATAAAGCAATTAATATTCACGTTTAGTCTGTATATGCAGAGCGTTTATGCATATTACTCTAGTTTATTTCATATATTTTGGCTAAATATTCACTTTTTGTGTTGACAAAGCGCCGGGCGTACATTATAATCTGCCCATAACACAAAACAGATGGAGGCATCCCAATGAATAAAGCTGATATAAAGAAAGTCGTTCTCGCCTACTCCGGCGGTCTTGACACTTCCATAATAATCCCCTGGTTGAAGGAGAATTACAATAACTGCGAAGTCATCGCCGTCTCCGGCAACGTGGGCCAGGCCGACGAGCTGGAGGGCCTGGAGGAGAAAGCAATAAAGACCGGCGCATCCAAGCTCTACGTGCTGGACCTCACCGAGGAGTACGTCAACGACTTCATCATCCCCACCATGAAGGCCGGGGCAGTGTATGAAGAGTATCTCCTGGGCACCAGCCACGCCCGGCCCTGCATCGCCAAAGGCCTTGTGGAGATAGCCAAGAAGGAAGGGGCCGACGCCATCGTCCACGGCTGCACCGGCAAGGGCAACGACCAGGTCCGCTTTGAGCTGGCCATCAAGCACTTTGCCCCCAACATGCCCATCATCGCCCCCTGGCGCGAGTGGAGCATCAAGTCCCGTGAGGAAGAGATAGAGTACGCCGAGGCCCACAAGGTGCCTCTGAAGATAAACCGGGAGACCAACTACTCCAAGGACAAGAACCTGTGGCACCTGTCCCACGAGGGACTGGACCTGGAGGACACCGGCAACGAGCCCATGTATGAAAAGCCCGGCTTTTTGGAGATGGGCGTCTCCCCCATCGCCGCCCCCGACAAGCCCACCTACATCACCCTGGACTTTGAGCAGGGCGTGCCCGTGGCTCTGGACGGGGAGAAGATGAGCGCCAAGAACATCATCCTCAAGCTGAACCAGATAGGCGGGGCCAACGGCATCGGCATCATCGACATCGTGGAGAACCGCCTGGTGGGCATGAAGTGCCGGGGCGTATATGAGACTCCCGGCGGCACCATTCTCTACAAGGCCCACAGCGTGCTGGAGAGCGTCTGTCTGGATAAGCTCACTCTCCACGAAAAACAGAAGCTGTCCATCACCTTTGCGGAGCTGGTGTACAACGGCCAGTGGTTCACTCCTCTCCGGGAGGCCCTCAGCGCCTTTGTGGACAAGACCCAGGAGAAGGTCACGGGCAAGGTGAAGCTGAAGCTCTACAAGGGCAACATGATAAACGCCGGGGTCTGGAGCCCCAACTCCCTCTACAGCGAGGAGATAGCCACCTTCGGCGAGAGCGACTACAACCAGAAGGACGCAGAGGGCTTCATAAACCTCTACGGTCTGCCCATCAAGGTCCAGGCCCTGGTGGACGGCAAAAAATGATCTTAATTTATCCGGCGTGGGTACCACGCCGGATAAAGCGATACTATAAGGAGAACAGCAGTTATGGCAAAAATGTGGGCCGGGCTCACCTCCGGCATCACCGACAGGGTGGCGGACGATTTCAATTCCTCCATATCCTTTGACAGCCGCATGTACAGGCAGGACATCACCGGCAGCATAGCCCATGCGGCCATGCTCTCCGCCCAGGGCATCATAAGTGTCCAGGACAAGGAGCAGCTGACGGAGGGCCTGCTGTCCATACTGGAGGACATAGACGGCGGCGCATTGCAGATAGATCCTCTCAGCGAGGATATCCACATGTTTGTGGAGCAGGAGCTCACCAAGCGCATCGGGGACACCGGCAAGAAGCTCCACACCGCCCGCAGCCGCAACGACCAGGTGGCCCTGGACCTGAGGATGTACCTGAGGGACGAGATGGCGGAGGTAAAAAAGCTGCTGAAGGCTCTGGTCAAGGCCCTTTACGGCCAGGCCAAGGCCCACAAGAGCAGCATCATGCCCGGCTACACCCACCTGCAGCGGGCCCAGCCGGTCACCTTCGGCCACCATCTGCTGGCCTACTGCATGATGCTCATCAGGGACGCCGGCCGCTTCGAAGACGCTTTGAAGCGCATGGACGTCTCCCCCATAGGCTGCTGCGCCCTGGCGGGCACCACCTATGATACGGACCGGGAGATGGAGGCCAAGGCCCTGGGCTTTTCCTCCGTGGCCCTCAACAGCATGGACGGAGTCTCCGACCGGGACTACTGCCTGGAGCTGATGAGCGCCATGTCCATATTGATGATGCACCTGTCCCGGCTCTCGGAGGAACTGATACTCTGGTGCAGCTGGGAGTTCAGATTCGTCACCCTCTCCGACGGCTACACCACCGGCTCCTCCATCATGCCCCAGAAGAAGAACCCGGACATGGCGGAGCTCATCCGGGGCAAGACCGGCCGGGTGTACGGAGATCTGATGGGCCTGCTCACCACCTTGAAGGGCCTGCCCCTGGCCTATAACAAGGACATGCAGGAGGACAAGGAATGCATTTTCGACGCCCTGGATACGGTGAAAGCCTGCCTCCAGGTGGCGGCCCCCATGATAGAGACCATGAGCGTCCATGAGGACAACATGTTCTCCGCAGCCCAGAAGGGCTTTATAAACGCCACGGACCTGGCGGATTATCTGGTGAAAAAGGGGCTGCCCTTCCGCAGCGCCTACAAGATATCCGGGGAGATAGTGGCAAAATGTATGGCTGACAACCAGGTGCTGGAGACTCTGCCTCTGGAAGTCTACAAGACTTTCAGCCCCGTCTTCGACGAGGATCTCTACAAGGAGATAGATCTCCGCGCCTGTGTTGAAAAGCGCATCTCCCAGGGCGGCACCTCACTCCGCTCTGTGGAGATGCAGCTTGTGTACGTGGAGGAGTTTTTGAAAGATGACTAAGGTATTCATCGACGGCAGCGCCGGCACCACCGGGCTGCGCATCCATGAACGGCTCTCCGGGAGAGGGGATATAGAGCTTATCTCCCTGCCTGAGGAGCTGAGGAAAGACCTGAAGGCCAGAGAAGAGGCCATCAACGCAGCGGACATCGCCTTCTTCTGCCTGCCGGATGCGGCGGCCATAGAGGCTGCCTCCCTCTGCCACGGCTCCACCGCCCTTATTGACACCTCCACCGCCCACCGCACCGATCCCGACTGGGACTACGGCTTCCCGGAGCTGAAGGGCCGGCGGGAGAAGATAGCCGTCTCCAGGAGAGTGGCCAACCCCGGCTGCCACGCCAGCGGCTTCATATCCCTGGCGGAGCCTTTGGTGAGAGCGGGCATCATTCCGGCGGAGCTGAAGCTGAGCTGCTTTTCCCTCACCGGCTACTCCGGCGGCGGGAAAAAGATGATAGCCGAGTATGAGGACCCATTGAGAAGTCCCCTGCTCTCCGCCCCCAGACAGTACGCCCTGACTCAGCAGCACAAGCATCTGAAGGAGATGCGCCTCATCTCCGGCCTGGAGGAGGCCCCGGTGTTCTGCCCCATAGTGGCCGACTACTACAGCGGCATGGAGCTGACGCTGCCCCTCTTCAAAAAGGATATCAAGGGGAGCATGGAGGACATAAAGGAAGTCTACCGGGAATATTATTCCTCCGGCCTGGTCCACTTTGAAGAGGACGACCCGGAGGGCGGGCTTCTGTCGGGAGCGGCCCTCTCCGGCAGAGACGACATGGAGATAAGAGTGACCGGCTGCGATGAGCGCATCCTGCTCATATCCCGCTTCGACAATTTGGGCAAGGGCGCATCCGGCGCCGCAATACAGAATATGAACATCATCCTGGGCCTGGACGAAAAGACCGGCCTTACAGTATAGAGCAATAAGGGAGAAGAGAATGAAAACTGTCACCGGCGGCGTCTGCGCCGCAAAAGGCTTCAAGGCCGCAGGCATACACTGCGGCATCCGCAAGAACCGCAGCAAGAAAGACCTGGCCCTGATATTCAGTGAGGTCCCCGCCTCCGCCGCAGCGGTGTACACCACAAATCTGGTGAAGGGGGCCCCCCTCACCGTCACCAAGGCCAACATCGCCGACGGCAAGGCCCAGGCCATGATCTGCAACAGCGGCAACGCCAACACCTGCAATGCCGACGGCATAGAAAAGGCCCAGGCCATGTGCGCCATGACTGCCCAGGCTCTGGGCATCAAGGCAGAGGACGTGATAGTTGCCTCCACCGGCGTCATCGGCCAGACTCTGGACATCACGCCCATCGAGACGGGCCTGGCTCAGCTGGTATCGGAGCTCTCTGACGAAGGCAGCTCAAATGCCGCCCAGGCCATCATGACCACCGACACGGCGCCCAAGGAGCTGGCGGTGGAATTCCAGCTGGACGGAAAGACCTGCCACATCGGCGGCATAGCCAAGGGCAGCGGCATGATACACCCCAACATGGCTACCATGCTGGTCTTTATCACCACCGACGCCGCCATCAGCCCGGAGATGCTCTCCCTGGCTCTGAAGGGGGACATCCAGAATACCTTCAACATGGT
Organism: uncultured Oscillospiraceae bacterium; assembly: GCA_944385125.1. Lineage (GTDB taxonomy): Bacteria > Bacillota > Clostridia > Oscillospirales > Oscillospiraceae > Limivicinus. Next base: position 68,979 of record CALWVZ010000003.1, on the reverse strand, counting down.
CAGCGTGGACGGGGACACCTCCACCAACGACATGGTCTCCATCCTGGCCAACGGTCTGGCAGGCAATGAGGAGATCACCGCCCCCGGCCAGGACTTCAGCGTCTTTATGAAAGCCCTGAACACTCTCACCGTCTATCTCTGCCGCTGCATAGCGGGGGACGGCGAGGGGGCCACCAAGCTGCTGGAGTGCTCCGTCAGCGGCGCCGCCGACGAGGCCGCCGCCAAGACCATTGCCAAGAGCATCATCTGCTCCAGCCTGGTAAAGGCCGCCATGTTCGGCGCCGACGCCAACTGGGGCCGAGTCCTCTGCGCCATAGGCTACAGCGGCGTGGATGTGGACGTGAACAAGGTGGACGTGAGCTTCACTTCCCCGGCGGGCAGCGTGGAAGTCTGCAAGGACGGAGCGGGCATCCCCTTCTCCGAGGAGCTGGCAAAGCAGGTGCTGCTGGAAAAGGAGATAGGCATAAACGTGTCTCTGGGCGACGGGGAGGGCCAGGCGGTGGCCTGGGGCTGCGACCTCACCTATGAATACGTGAAGATAAACGGAGATTACAGGACTTAAGAGATGAACGAGCTGATATTCACCAACTCCCAGAGAGCCCAGGTGCTGACCCAGGCCCTGCCCTATATAAGACAGTACAGCGGCAAGATAGTTGTGGTAAAATACGGCGGCAACGCCATGATAAGCGAAGAGCTGAAGCAGCAGGTAATGGAGGACATAGTCCTGCTGTGGCTGGTAGGCGTAAAGGTGGTCCTGGTCCACGGCGGCGGCCCGGAGATAAACCGGCTGATGGAGCGGCTGGGCAAGGAGCCCGTCTTCGTACGGGGGCTGAGAGTCACCGACCAGGAGACCATGGACATAGTTCAGATGGTCCTCTCCGGCAAGATAAACAAGACCCTGGTGAATCTCCTGGAGATGCAGGGGGGGCGGGCCATGGGCCTCTCCGGCATAGACGGCGGGCTTATAAGAGCCGAGGCCAAGGACCCGGAGCTGGGCTTCGTGGGCCGCATCACCAAAGTGGACATCCGCCCGGTGATGGACATGCTGGAAAAGGGTTACATCCCCGTGATATCCACCCTGGGCTGCGACGAGCAGGGCAAGGCCTACAACATAAACGGCGACACCGCCGCCGCCTTCATAGCCGGGGCCCTGGGGGCCGAGAGGCTAATAATGATGACGGATATCGCTGGGATACTGAGGGACCAGCACGATCCCTCCACCCTCATCCCCAAGCTCACTGTGGATGAGGCCAAGGAGCTCTACTCCAGCGGCGTCATCTCCGGCGGCATGATACCCAAGGTGGACTGCTGCATAGAGGCCCTGAACAGGGGCGTTGAAAGCGTGATAATAATGGACGGCCGGGTGCCCCACTCCATACTCATGGAGATACTCACCGACGAGGGCGCCGGTACTATGGTAATAGGAGAGGATAAAAATGACTGACATCAAAGCCATCGACAAACAGTATGTTGCAAACACCTACGCCCGCTTCCCCGTGGAGCTGGTCAGCGGCAAGGGTTCCCTGGTCTACGACGAGAAGGGCAAGGAGTATATCGACATGGGCAGCGGCATCGGCGTCACCGCCTTCGGCACCGCCGACGAGGAGTGGCAGCAGGCCGTCATCGCCCAGCTGGGCAAGCTCCAGCACATGTCCAACCTCTACTACACCCAGCCCTGCGCCATCCTGGCCCAGATGCTCTGCGAAAAGACCGGCATGAAAAAGGTCTTCTTCACCAACTCCGGGGCCGAGGCCAACGAGTGCGTCATCAAGGCCGCCCGCAAATACGCCTTCGACAAGAAGGGCGCCGATTGCTACACCATAGTCACCCTGGAAAACAGCTTCCACGGCCGCACCATCACCACCCTGGCCGCCACCGGCCAGGAGCACTACCACGAGCTGTTCCAGCCCCTGACTCCCGGCTTCGTCTATGCCAAGGCCAACGACTTTGAGGACGTGAAGGCCAAGGCTCTGGAAAACAATGCCGCCGCCATTATGATGGAGTGTATCCAGGGCGAGGGCGGAGTCATCCCCCTGGAGCCGGACTTTGTAAAGGCCGTGGCGGACTTTGCCAAGAAAGAGGACATCCTTCTCATCTTCGACGAGGTGCAGACCGGCAACGGCCGCACCGGCGAGCTCTATGCCTACATGAACTACGGCGTGGAGCCGGACCTGGTGTCCACCGCCAAGGGCATCGCCGGGGGCCTGCCCCTGGGCGCCGCCCTCATGGGGGAGAAGACCGAGTTCAGCCTGGGCTACGGCGACCACGGCTCCACCTTCGGCGGCAACCCTGTCTCCTGCGCCGGAGCCATCAGCATCATCAGCCGCATAGACAAGCAGCTGCTGGATGAGGTAAAGGCCAAGGGCCAGCTCATAAAAGACACGCTCACCAGGGCCCCAGGCGTGGAGGCCGTCACCGGCATGGGCCTTATGGTAGGCATCAAGACTGTGAAGCCCGCCGGGGACGTGGTGAAGGAGTGCATGGACAAGGGCGTGCTCTGTCTCACCGCAAAGGACAAGGTACGGCTGCTGCCCGCTCTGAACATCCCTGTGGATATACTGACCAAGGCCCTTGAAGTCATCAAGGCCGCCTGCGCCTGAGGTGAAGGACATGTCTCTTAAAGGAAAAAGCTTTCTCACTTTGCTGGACTACAGCCCGGAAGAGATAGAGGAACTGCTCTCTCTGGCCGCCAAGCTGAAGGCGGAGAAAAAGGCGGGCATCCCCCACCGGCTCTTTGAGGGGAAGAACATCGCCCTTATCTTTGAGAAGACCAGCACCCGCACCCGCTGCAGCTTTGAGGTGGCGGCGGCAGACCTGGGCATGCACCCGGTGTACCTGGACCCCAAGGCCTCCCAGATAGGCAAGAAAGAGAGCATCGAGGACACAGCCAAGGTGCTGGGCCGCATGTTCGACGGCATTGAGTACCGGGGCTTCGGCCAGGAGCGGGTGGAGCTGCTGGCAAAGCACTCCGGCGTGCCCGTGTGGAACGGCCTGACCAACGAATACCACCCCACCCAGATACTGGCGGATTTCCTCACCATAAGGGAGCACTTCGGCTCCATCAAGGGCAAGAAGCTGGTATACATGGGAGACGCCCGCTACAACATGGGCAACTCTCTCATGATAGGCTGCGCCAAGATGGGCATGGAATTCGTGGCCTGCGCCCCGGAGAAGTACTTCCCCCACTCCGCCCTGGTGGAAAAATGCCGGGCCATTGCCGCCCAGACCGGGGCCAAGCTCAGCTTTGAGACCGACCCCATGAAGGCCACCAAGGGCGCCCATGTCATCTACACCGACGTGTGGGTGTCCATGGGGGAGGCGGAGAGCGTGTGGGCAGAGCGCATCCACGACCTGCTGCCTTACCAGGTGAACCGGAAGCTCATGGACAACGCCGGGCCCCAGTGCCGCTTCATGCACTGCCTGCCCGCCTTCCACGACCTGGAGACGGAGACCGGCCTGGACGTATACAAGAAATTCGGCATAGACGCCATGGAAGTCACAGATGAGGTCTTCCGCAGTCCGGCCTCCATCGTCTTTGACGAGGCGGAGAACCGCATGCACACAATAAAGGCCGTAATGGCGGCGACTCTATAAGCCGCCCGCCGGACGGGAAACCCAGCGGGAGGCAGTCGTATCCGGACTGCCTCCCGCTGCAACGGAGTGATAAAATGGAAAAAGCTATTCTTGTTTTAAGCAACGGCATGGTCTTTGAAGGGCAGACCATTGGCGCCGTGGGTGAGAGCATAGGCGAGCTGGTATTCACCACCGGCATGGTGGGCTATATGGAGACCCTTACCGACCCCAGCTATGCCGGACAGATAATAATGCAGACCTTCCCCCTTATAGGCAACTACGGGGTCATCCCCGAGGACTTTGAGGGGGACTGCTTTGCCAGGGGCTACGTGGTTCGGGAACTTTGCGGCCAGCCCTCCAACTTCCGCAGTCAATATGAACTGGACCGCTTTCTCAAGGGCCGGGGCGTCTGCGGCATCTGCGGGGTGGACACCCGGCAGATAACCCGTATTATCCGGGAAGAAGGCGTGATGAACGCCGGTATTTTCTCTGCGCCCCCCGATGATTTAAGGGAGATACAGGCCTATTCCTGCGCCGGGGCTGTCGCCCAGGTGAGCCGCAGGGAAAAGCGCATTTTCCCCGCCCAGGGGCAGGAGAAGTTCACCGTGGCCCTCATAGACTACGGGGCCAAGCAGAACATCATACGCTGTCTCTGCGCCAAGGGCTGCAAGGTCATAAGCCTGCCCCATGACGTGACGGCGGAGGAGGCGCTCTCCCTGGGCGTGGACGGGGTAATGCTCTCCAACGGCCCCGGCGACCCCAAAGAAAATACCCAGGCCATAGCTCAGATAGGAAAGCTTTTGGGCAAAGTCCCCATCTTCGGCATTTGCCTGGGCCATCAGCTCACCGCTCTGGCCCTGGGCGGGGACACGGTGAAGCTGAAATACGGCCACCGGGGCGCAAACCAGCCGGTGAAGCGTCTCTCCGACGGCCGCTGCTTCATATCCAGCCAGAACCACGGCTACGCCGTGGTGTCCGAGAGCATGGAGGGCAAGGGCGTATTAAGCTATGTAAACGCCAACGACTTCAGCTGCGAGGGCCTGGACTACCCTGAGCTGAACTGTTTTACGGTGCAGTTCCACCCGGAGGCCGCAGGAGGCCCCAGGGACACCGGCTTCCTCTTTGACCGCTTTATATCCATGATGGGAGGTAAGGGCAATGCCTAAGGACAAGAGCATACACAAGGTGCTGGTCATCGGCTCCGGCCCCATCGTCATAGGCCAGGCGGCGGAGTTCGACTACGCCGGGGCCCAGGCCTGCCGGGTGCTGCGCCAGGAGGGCATCAGCACCGTATTGGTAAACTCCAACCCCGCCACTATAATGACCGACAAGCACCTGGCGGACAAGATATACCTGGAGCCTCTCACCGCCAGGACCGTGGCTAGGATAATAGAAAAGGAGCGCCCCGACTCCCTGCTGGCCGGACTGGGGGGGCAGACCGGCCTTACCATAGCCATGCAGCTGAGCCGGGACGGCACCCTGGAGCGCTGCGGCGTGCGCCTGCTGGGCTCGGATATTGAGGCAATAGACCGGGCCGAGGACCGGGAGCTCTTCCGGGAGACCCTGGAGGAGATGGGCCAGCCGGTCATCCCCTCCGCCACCGCCGAGGATCTGGACCGGGCTTTGGAGATAGCCCGGGAGATAGGCTACCCCGTCATCGTCCGCCCCGCCTTCACTCTGGGGGGCACCGGCGGCGGCATTGCCGCCGATGAGGAGGAGCTTCGCACCATAGCCAAGGGCGGTCTTGACCAGTCCCCCATCCACCAGATACTGGTGGAGCGCTGTATCTCCGGCTGGAAGGAAATAGAGTTTGAGACCTTGCGGGACGCCGCCGGCAACACCGTTGCGGTATGTTCCATGGAGAACTTCGACCCGGTGGGCATACACACCGGGGACTCCATAGTGGTGGCCCCGGCCCTGACCCTGGCGGACAAAGAATATCAGATGCTCCGCTCCGCCTCCCTGGATATCATCTCCCGCCTGGGCATAGTGGGCGGCTGCAACTGCCAGTTTGCCCTGAATCCGGACTCCTTTGAGTACGCCGTCATCGAGGTCAACCCCCGGGTGTCCCGCTCCTCGGCCCTGGCCTCCAAGGCCACCGGCTACCCCATAGCCAAGATAAGCACCCGCATTGCCCTGGGCTATACCCTGGACGAAATAAAGAACGAGATAACCGGCAAGACCTGCGCCTGCTTTGAGCCCACCCTGGACTATGTGGTGGTGAAGCTGCCCAAGTGGCCCTTCGACAAGTTCCCCGGCTCCAGCCGTGAGCTGGGCACCCAGATGAAGGCCACCGGCGAGGTCATGGCCATAGCCCCCAATTTCGAGATGGCCCTGATGAAGGCCGTCCGGGGAGCGGAGATAGGGCTGGACACGCTCAACGCCCCGCCCCTCAGCGCAGCCCCGGTGACCGAGCGGCTCCGGGAGCAGAACGACCACCGGCTCTTCACCGTCTTTGAGGCCCTGAAGCAGGGCGTCTCCGTGGATGAGATACACTCCGTCACCCGGATAGACAAGTGGTTCATCCACAAGCTGGCGGGCCTTGCCGCCTTTGAACAGTCCATCCTGGGGAAACCCCTCAGTATGGAGCAATACAAAAAGGCCAAATGGCTGGGCTATCCCGACGCCGCCCTCTGCCGCATCACCGGCATGGAGAAGCTGCCGGGCCTGGCCATGAGTTACAAGATGGTGGACACCTGCGGCGCAGAATTCGACGCCGAGACCCCTTATTTCTACTCAAGCTTTGACGAATACTGCGAGGCCTCCAACTTCCCCCGCAGCGGAAAGCCCGTGGTCATGGTGCTGGGCTCCGGCCCCATCCGCATAGGCCAGGGCATAGAATTCGACTACAGCAGCGTCCACTGCGTGTGGACCCTCCGGGAACTGGGCTACGACGTGGTGATAGTCAACAACAACCCGGAGACCGTCTCCACCGACTATGACACCGCCCACCGCCTCTATTTTGAGCCCCTCTGCCCGGAAGATGTGGGGAACATCCTGCGGGTGGAAAAGCCCATAGGCGTGGTGGTGGCTTTCGGCGGCCAGACGGCCATAAAGCTCACCAAGTATCTGGACAGCCTGGGCGTAAAGATCCTGGGCACCTCCGCCGACGGCATAGACCTGGCGGAAGACCGCTCCCGCTTCGACGCCCTGCTGGAGCAGTTCGGCATCAGCCGCCCCAAGGGCCGGGGCGTCAACTCCCTGGAAGAGGCCCTGGAGACGGCGGAAGAGCTGGGCTACCCGGTGCTGCTGCGCCCTTCCTATGTCATAGGCGGGCAAAACATGAGCATCTCCCGCTCTGCTGAGCAGACCAGGAAATACATGGAGACCATACTCTCCGGGGGCATAGAGAACCCGGTGCTGGTGGACAAGTATATGCCCGGCACGGAACTGGAGGTGGACCTTATCTCCGACGGGGAGAAGGTGCTCATCCCCGGCATCATGGAGCACATAGAGCGGGCGGGGGTCCACAGCGGCGATTCCATCGCCGTCTATCCCCCCTACAACCTCAGCGACAAATTCCTGCAGCGCATCTGCCAGGTGTCGGAAAAGCTGGCCCTGGCCCTGGGCACCAAGGGTCTGGTGAACATCCAGTACCTTATCTACGGCGGCGAGCTCTACGTCATCGAGGTCAACCCCCGGGCCTCCCGCACCGTGCCCTATATCAGCAAGGTGACCAATGTGCCCATGGTGGACATTGCCGGGCGCATCATGCTGGGAGAGAAGCTGGAGGACCTGGGCTACGGTACCGGCCTCTACCGCACTCCCCCCTACTATGCCGTGAAGGTGCCGGTGTTCTCCTTTGAGAAGCTGGGGGACGCCAACTCCATCCTGGGGCCGGAGATGAAGTCTACCGGCGAGGTGCTGGGCATAGGCAAGACCCTGGCGGAGGCCATGTTCAAGGGCCTCACCGCCTCGGGGATGAAGCTGCCCGCCAGCCACGAGATAATGGGCAGCGGCGTGCTGATAAGCGTGGAGGACAGCGACTATCAGGAGGTCATGGCTCTGGCCCGGCGCTTCTATGAGCTGGGGCTGAAGCTCTACGCCACCACCGGCACGGCCAAGGCTATCGCCTCCCTGGGCCTGAGTGTCACCGCCCTGCCAAACGCCACTGAGAGCAATGAGATAAGCTCCCTCATGGAGAGCGGCAGGCTGCGCTATATCATATACACAGGGGCGGTGAAGGACGCCACCATGGGCGACTATATCGCCCTGCACCGGCGGGCCATGCAGCTGGGCATCCCCTGCCTCACCTCCCTGGACACCGCCATGGCCCTGGCGGACATCATCGCCAGCCGTTTCACCCAGGAGAACACGGAGCTGGTGGACATCAATTCCATGCGCCTCTGGCGGCAGAGGATAAAGTTCACCAAAATGCAGAGCTGCGGCAACGACTATATATTTATAGAGAACTTCGACAACAGCATCGGCTGCCCCGAGTCCCTCTGCGTCAGTCTCTGCCGTCCCCACTACGGTATAGGCGGCGACGGCATAGTGCTCATGGAGCGCAGCAGCATTGCCGATGTGAAGATGCGCTCCTTCAACAAGGACGGCAGCGAGAGCCCCATTGCCGGCAACAACCTGCGCTGTGTGGCCAAGTACATGTTCGACCAGGGCTATGTGCGCAGCGAGCACATCAGCGTGGAGACCGGCAGCGGCGTGAAGTACCTGAAGCTCTTTATCCGGGACGCTCAGGTCAGCTCCGTGGCGGTGGATATGGGCCGGGCCAGCTTTGCCTCCGCCGACCTGCCCCTTACATCCGATGCGCCCATGATAAACAGCTCCCTTACCGTTGGCGGGAAAAAGTACTCCGTCACCTGTCTGTCCGTGGGCAACCCCCACTGCGTGGTCTTCTGCCAGGCAATAGACGCCCTTGACCTTCAGACTCTGGGCCCCATGTTCGAGCACGCTCCTGAGTTCCCCGAGAGGATAAACACCGAGTTTGTGCGGCTCGTGGACCGGCACACCCTGCGCATGCGGGTCTGGGAGCGGGGCAACGGGGAGACCCTGGCCTGCGGCACCGGCGCCTGCGCCGCCGTGGCGGCGGCAGTGGAAAACGGCTACTGCGACATGGGCAGCGACGTCACCGTCAGCCTCCCCGGCGGAGAGCTCACCGTGAATTATACGCCGGAAAAAATCATCCTCACCGGCAGCGCCATCAAGGTCTATCGGGGCAGCTTTGAATATTAACTCGGGCTTAAAAGGAAAACCTCTGCGGGCAAATCCGCAGAGGTTTTTTTATTTTCCATATCAGCTCAGTAGCCGAAGCTGCTGTAATCTATAAGGTAGTAGTCTATGGTGTCAATGTCCTCCTGCACCGGTTCCCAATAGTCCCCGGCGTCCTTGATCTGCACTACGACCGAACGCTCCTCGCCGTGTCCGGTGCCGGGTATGGCCTGCTCCAGCAGATCCATTATCCTCTGGGCATAGACGCCGTCGGCGGCAATATAGTCTTCCTCGCTCATATTGGCCAGGTCCTCGTCGTCATAGACGCCGAACTCCCCCAGCACCTCCACGAACACCTGGTCAAACTGTTCAGGACTCAACTTGGTCAAGGTATCTATGGGTCGGAAGCTCACCTCTACAGCATAATTCCCGCTCTCCAGCTTGGTGCAGGACTCAACAGTGTAGTCGCTGTAGCTGTAAATCTCAGCATAGATATCCATGAGCCTCTGGGTGCTCTCCTCCGTGGGGTATTCGATATAGCCTATGGCCATTTCAAAGAACTGGGCCTCCGCCCTCAGCCCGCTTTCATACCTCTCCTGCATATCCTCCTCCGTCAGGTCCAGTTCCTCCATATAGTCCTCGTTGAACTGCCCTTTGTAGGTAAGGTCCAGATAGCCCTGGATATAGGCGGCTATGCGGTCGGATTCATTGCCCAGTAGGTCCCAAAGGCCGCCGCAGCCGGTCAGGGACAGCATGAGCGCCAAACTCAGCAGTATCAGCAGCACTTTCTTCATTTTCCCGGTACTCTTCATTTTTTACCTCTCCTTCTTCATACTTTCTTATTTCCAATTCTCATCCCCTGAATTTTAAGCTCCGGTTTTTCAAACTATTCCTCTGATTTTCAGCTTCAGTATAACATAGGCTTTTCTTCCTGCATAGCCCCAAAGGCAAAAAAGAGAAGCTATAAGGGAGATGAATTGTTAACACAAAGTTCAAATAGAGCCCGGACAAATTCAGGGAGCTTTCAGCCCCCGGACTTATATTTATTGTGTTGAAACAATTTTGCATGGCAAGGAGGAAAAAAATGATATCCGTTGAACACCTGACGAAATGCTACGGGGATTTCGTCGCCGTGGACGACCTGAGCTTTGAGATCGACGAAGGGCATGTATACGGCTTTCTCGGCCCCAACGGCGCGGGGAAATCCACCACAATGAACATCATGACCGGCTGTCTGTCCGCCACCTCTGGGCGGGTGCTCATAGACGGCCACGACATCTTTGAGGAGCCCAGGCCCGCCAAGAAGCTCATCGGCTATCTGCCGGAACAGCCGCCCCTTTATATGAGCGAGACCCCCCTGGAATACCTGCGCTTTGTGGGCCAGGCCAAGGGACTGCGGGGCGAGGAACTGCAGCGGCAGATAGAAGAGGTCATAGACCAGACCAAGATTCAGGATGTAAAGGGCAAGCGTATCTCCGCCCTGTCCAAAGGCTACCGCCAGAGAGTAGGCATAGCCCAGGCTCTGCTGGGCAAGCCCAGGGTCATTATCCTGGACGAGCCCACCGTGGGCCTGGACCCCATCCAGATAATAGAGATACGTGAGCTCATTAAAGAGCTGGGCCGCAGCCACACCGTTATCTTCAGCTCCCACATCCTCTCGGAAGTCCAGACCATCTGCGACGAGATAATCATGATAGCCCACGGCCGCCTGGTGGCCTTCGACGAGCCGGGGAAGCTGGAAAAGAAGCTGCTCAGCCCCAATGAGATAAACCTGGTCACCGACGCCGGAGCGGAACAGACCCAGTCGCTGCTCTCCGCCATAGAGGAGATAAGCTCAGTCAGCACCAGCCCCATGGACGGAGGCTATCTCAGAGCGGAGATAAAGACCGGCGGCGGCGATATCTACGCCGTGTCCCGGAAGATATTCAATGCTTTCAAAGCTACCGACAAGGTCCTGCTGGAGATGAGCCTGAAGAAGGCCAATCTGGAAGACCTGTTCATTGAACTCAACGAGGGCGGCGCCGGCCATACTCTGGCTGAGGGAAAGGAGGAGGATGAAAAATGATCGCCGTACTGAAACATGAACTGCACATCTATTTCCGCTCCCTCACGGCCTATGTGTTCGGGGCTTTCCTGCTGGCCTTCGTGGGCCTGGGCTCCATGCTGTATAACCTCCAGGCTGCCGTGAGCAATTTTGAATTCGTCCTCAGCTTCGGCTGCCTGGTCTTTGTGGTCATCGTCCCCATACTCACCATGAGGGTCATCGCCGAGGAACGCAAGCTGAAGACAGACCAGCTGCTCTACTCCCTGCCCGTTTCCACTACTGAGGTAATCCTGGGCAAATACCTGGCGCTGCTGGCCGTCTATCTGCTGCCCCTGTGCCTCATCAGTCTCTACCCCCTCTTCTTCTCCCAGTTCGGAGATGTATACCTGCCCACCTCCTACGGCTCCATTTTTGCCTTCTTCCTGCTGGGGGCCGCACTCATCGCCGTGGGCGTGTTCATCTCCTCCCTCACCGACAACCAGGGCTTTGCCGCAGGCATAGGCATCGCAGTCATCCTTTTCAACTACTACAGCGTGAGCCTGTCGGAGTACGTGTCCTCCTCGGCCCTGGGCTCTCTCATCGCCCTGTGCCTCATCATCTTTGCTCTGGCGCTGATAATCCGCTACGTCACCAAGAGCGATTCCGTGGCCTACGCCTTCTGTATAATCCTGCTGGCGGGCCTGGCCATACTCTGCTGGGTGGACACCGGGGCCCTGGAGGGCCTGCTGCCGGAGATAATGACCAAGCTCTCCCTCTTTGAGCGCTTTTATGTCTTCGTCAACGGCGTCTTCGATATGACGGGCATCGTATATTACATCAGCGTAATAGTGTTCTTCCTCTTCCTGTCCGTCCAGTCCCTGGAGAAACGGAGGTACAACTGATGAAACTTTCCCAAATCTTTAAGGGCGGGGAGAATAAAAAGGAAAGCCGTCTGGCTCTCAAAGCCGGCTCCTACTCCCTCATGGTCTCAGCCCTGGTGCTGGCTATACTGGTAGTGGTGAACATCTTCGTTTCAGCCCTGCCCAGCTCCATGACCAAATACGACATCAGCGCCACTAAGCTCTATTCCATAACCAGCAACACCAAGGTGGTGGTCAACTCCCTGGAGCAGGATGTGAACATCTACTGGATAGTCCAGTCCGGCCAGGAGGACGACGTGATTGAAAACCTGCTGAGCAAGTACGAAGCGCTCTCCGACCACATCCATGTGGAGAAAAAGAACCCGGATGTCTACCCCACCTTTGCCCAGCAGTACACCAGCGAGACCGTGATGAACAACAGTCTGGTGGTGGAATGCGGAGACCGCAGCCGCTACATCGGCTACGACGATATCTACCTCCAGGAGGCGGATATGTACTCCTATTCCTATTCCACCTCCTTTGACGGCGAGGGGGCCATCACCTCCGCCATCGACTACGTGGTGAAAGAGGAGCTGCCCCAGGTCTATGTGCTGGAGGGCCACGGCGAGGCCGAGCTGCCAGCCACCTTCAGCGAGCAGATAGAAAAGGACAACATTGAAATCAAGTCCCTGTCCCTGCTCACCGTAGACGAGATACCTGAAGACGCCGCCTGCCTCATCATCTATGCTCCCCAGAGCGACATATCTGAGGAAGAGCTGAATATGCTCTCCGACTACGTCTCCGACGGCGGCAAGCTGCTGGTGATGTCCGGCCCGGTGCAGGACGGCAGCCTCAGCAATCTCAACTCTCTGCCGGAAAGCTATGGTGTTACGGTCACCGAGGGGATAGTGCTTGAAAGCGACCGGGAGCACTACGCCTTCCAGGCCCCCTATATACTGCTGCCGGATATGAGCAGCCACCAGATAACCGACTCCCTCATTGAGGAAAACTACTTCGTACTAATGCCCATATCCCAGGGCCTCACCGTGGGAGAAAGCAGCAAGGGCAGCGTCACCGCCCTGCTCAGCACCTCCGCCTATTCCTACAGCAAGGCCGACGCTTATGACCTGGAGACCTACGACAAGGAGGAGGGCGACAGCGACGGGCCCTTTACCCTGGCCGTGTCCATTGAGGACAACAGCGGCGGCGGCATAGTGTGGTTCGCCTCCTCCAGTTTCCTGGAGGATATGTACAACGCTTTCTCCTCCGGGGCCAACGGCGATATAGCCATGAACGCCCTGTCCTCCCTGGTGGGCGAGAGCGAGGCCATGGCCATACGCAGCAAGTCCCTCAATTACAATTACCTGACCATCAGCGAGGCCACTTCTTCCCTGCTGAAAGCGGTCATGATAGGGGTATTCCCCCTGGTTTACTTCGGTATAGGAGTTTACATCGTGGTACGCAGAAGGAGGCTTCAGAATGAAAAGGGCTAAAAAACTCTATATACTGCTGGGGGTGCTGGCGCTGGCCTGCATCGCCACCTTTATCCTCACCCGAATGGAGGAGGAAAAGGAGCAGATAAAGGCCAGCGGCGAGACCATACTCAGCCTGGACCCCTCCACGGTCAGCTCCCTCAGCTGGCAGTATGACGAGGAGAGCCTGGCCTTCCACAAGGACGAGACCTGGCTCTGGGACGATGACGACAGCTTCCCCGTCAGCGAGGACAAGATAAACGAGCTGCTGGGAGCCTTTGAAAATCTGGGGGCCGCCTTCACTATAGAAGATGTGGAGGACTATGGCCAATACGGTCTGGAAGAGCCCGGCTGCACAATAGACATCCAGGCCGGGGAGGACAGCTACGAGATAAAGCTGGGGGATTTCAGCCAGATGGATTCCCAGCGCTATCTCTCCCTGGGTGACGGGAACGTGTACCTGGTCACCTCCGATCCCATGGAGCTCTACGAAGTCACCATAGAGGACATGATAGAAAACGACACGGTCCCCGCTCTGGAAAATGTCTCGCAAATAGTTGTGGAAGGCGTGGACGACTACACCATAACCTACGATGCCGGCAGTCAGGACAGCCCCTGCGAGGACGACGTGTATTTCACCACTCTCAGCGGCAGCGTTCTGCCCCTGGACACCTATCGGGTGGAGAGCTACCTGGACGTGCTGGAGAGTCTGGATCTCACAGACTACATGACATATACCGCCGACGATGTGTTCCTGGAGAGCTACGGGCTGGACGATGCGGAGCTCAGCGTCACCGTGGACTACAGCTATGAAGACGATGAGGGCCAGGAGATCTCCGACAGTTTCAGTTTCTCTCTGAGCCGCAGTCCCGAGGACAGGGCCGCCGCCCAGGAGGCGGAAGCCCAGGCGGCTGAGGACGCCGAAGCTGAAGAGGCGGAGGAAGATGAGGACGAAGCTCAGACCCCTGCATATCTCCGGGTGGGAGACTCCCAGATAATCTATGAGATTTCCCAGGAAAAGTTTGAGGCCCTTATGGAGGCCGCCAGGGACGATCTGCGCCACACCGAGGTCTTTACCGCCGACTTTGAACAGCTCAGCGGCATAGACATCAGTCTGGAGGGCGAGAGCTATTCCCTGAGCTGTCAGAAGGCCGAGGACGAGGATGAGGAGGACCTTTGGCTGTACGGTGAGGAAGAGTTCAATGTGAGCGCCCTGCAAAGCGCCATAGAGGGCCTGCGCTCCGGCTCCTTCACCGATGAGAAGCCCGCCTCCGACGCAAAGGAGGAGATAAGCCTCAGCCTGTATCTGGATAACGAGAACTTCCCCCAGATAGACCTGGCCTTCTACCGCTATGACGGCAGCGACTGCCTGTGCCTGGTGGACGGAGTCCCCACTTCTCTGGTGAGCCGCTCCGACGTGGTGGAGCTCATTGAGGCTGTAAACGCTATTGTTCTTAGCTAAAGCCCCCTGTTTTCCCCCGACGGCAAGCTTTAGCCCATAGTTTCCTGCCCTCCTGAAACGTGATTCACTTCAGGGGGGATTTTTTTGCTTTTACCTATAAAATCCCAGCTGCTCCTTGTAAAGTTTTCTCTCTGTGCTATACTGCAAAGGAAAAGACAATTCCCGGAGAAAGGCTGGTAGAAATGTATAGCTTCAATTATTTTACTCCCACCAAGGTAGTGTTCGGCAGAGGCGTGGAGGCCCAGGTGGGCGAGCTGGTAGCTCAGTTCGGCGGCAGGAAGGCCCTCATCCACTATGGCGGCAAGAGCGCAGTGCGCTCCGGGCTCATCGAGAAGGTGAAGGCGGCGCTGGACGCCCAGGGCATCGCCCATGTGGAGCTGGGCGGAGTGGTGCCCAATCCCCACCTGGGCAAGGTGAGAGAGGGCATAGAGCTGGGCAAAAGAGAGGGCGTGGACTTCCTTCTGGCCGTGGGAGGAGGCAGCGTCATCGACTCGGCCAAAGCCATAGGCTACGGCCTGGCCGAGCCGGACAAGGATGTGTGGGAGCTCTACGCCCATAAGCGCAGGGCCTTGGCTCATATGCCCCTGGGCGTAGTGCTCACCATCTCTGCCACCGGCAGCGAGATGAGCAACAGCAGCGTCATAACCAATGAACTCACCGGCAAAAAGCGTTCCTACAACGACGACATAGCCAGGCCCAGGTTCGCCGTGATGGACCCGGAGCTCACCATGAGCCTGCCGGACTATCAGACCGAATCCGGCTGTACGGACATTATGATGCATACTATGGAGCGCTATTTCACCCAGGGCGGCAACATGGAGCTCACCGACGCCATTGCGGAAGGCCTGCTGCGCACCGTGATGAAAAACGCTCTCATACTCCATACCGAGCCCCAGAACTACGACGCCCGGGCCGAGGTCATGTGGGCCGGCAGCCTGTCCCACAACGGGCTCACCGGCTGCGGCTGCGACGGCGGAGACTTCGCCTGCCACAATCTGGAGCACGAGCTGGGCGGTATGTTCGACGTGACCCATGGCGCCGGTCTCGCTGCCATCTGGGGCAGCTGGGCCAGATATGTATACAAAGACTGCCTGCCCCGCTTCGTGAAGTTTGCGAAAAACGTCATGGGCGTGCAGGGCAGCGGCGATGAGGACACCGCCCTGAAGGGCATAGCCGCTCTTGAGGACTTCTTCCGCAGCATAGGCATGCCGGTTAACTTGAGGGAGCTGGGCATAGAGCCCAGTGAGGAGCAAATATTGGCCATGGCCCGGAGCTGCGCCGAAGCCAACGGCGGCAAAAAGGGCTCCGCCAAGGTCCTGTATCCGGAAGACATGGCGGAGATCTACCGTATGGCAAGATGATCATTGGGCCGTGGTCCGGGCAGATACCGGGCTCTAAGGACGCTTTAAAGCCCGGCGGGAAAAACCCTCCGGGCTTTATTTTTCTCTGGGCATTCAGCCTCTGTCAAAGGCGCTGAAATATATGGCGCTCACCGCCTGGGCAAATTGGGCAACGGTCACGTCCTCCCTCCCGGCCAACTGCACCATCAAGGGGGTGAGGGCCAGACTGTCGTCGGCGGCATGGAGCTCCATGTCCGGCAGCAGCTCTTTGAAGCCCTCCCGGATGAGTTCAAAGCAGGCCGGTTCCTTCACAAAGCGGCCAAAGATATAGCGGCTCTTGCTGCCGGTGTCCAGCAGGTATTCCATCTCCCGGGTCATCCGGGCCAGGTTCCCGCCTATACGCCGGAATATCTCCCGGGCGGCTTCGTCTCCTTTTGCCGCCGATCGCATCAGCTGCTCCAGGCAGGGCTTACGCAGGTCCCGGGGGCTCATGGAGATCTCCAGCAGCCCTTCCTTCTCCTGGGTAAAGCCCTCCAGCAGTTCCGGCTTCAGCTGCCAGGCCATGCGGTAGGCCGCCGCCTGGCCCAGATAGCGCCGCAGCCCCGGCAGGCCGGAGTTCTCGTTTTTCACCGAGCGCAGGTCCTCCGCCGGGTAGGCCCGCCACTTTTCGCTGCCCAGGTCCACCAGCAGGTCATAGAGCTCCAGGGGGATATCGGGTATCTCCCCGCTGCCCTTTATCCAGCCGCTGCCCAGGTCCGTGCCCAGGGAGTGGGCCACTATGCCCTCTTGAACGGCTTCAGTTTCCCGGTCCCAGGCCAGCTCCGCCGCTGCACTGAAAGCGGCCATTGGCCCGTCGTTGACTATTTCCACCCTGCCTCCGGGCAGGCACAGCTTCTCAAGCTCCGACCCCAGGCCGCTGAGCTTCAGGAACTCCGTCTCATAATCCAGCCCCCGGTTCTCCCGCATGCCCTTGGTCTTGGGGGTCTCCCCGCCCAGGATGCGGTTATGGATGACCACGTCGGGAAAGCTGAGACCTATGCCGGAAAACAGGGGCGGCTCATCGGCGGAGCAGGTCTTTACGGCTGCCTCCATCTGCTCGCAGGAGGCCTCCTTTTCCAAGGCCCGCTCCATCAGCCGCCGCTCCCGGCTGTCTTCAGGCAGTCCCTCCGCCCAGAGCCGGGCCTGCATCAGCCTTGCCAGCAGCAATATGGGTTGTATCAGTCCCTCCGCCCTGGAGCTCTCCGCCGGGTTCCAGTCGTACTCCTTTACTGCCAGGAGCCTGCCCTCTTTGGCCAGGGCCAGCTTTATATCCGTGCCCCCCACGTCGATGCCGCAATATGCCCCGCTGCCGCAGCTCTCCACCGCCCGGCGGAGCTTTGTCCCCAGGCTCTCCCCAGGCTCGCTCTCCGGTGCGGGGCCCGCTTCCCGGTCTTCAAAGCTGTCCAAGCCCATTTCAAAGTCCGGCAGGCCCAGGCTGCGGCAGAGCCGCCCGGCAATGTTCAGCACCTTTTTCAGCCCCGGCTCCTCTCGGAAGGAGACCAGGCAGTCCTCCGCCAGCTCTTTCAGCGCCCCGTCCCCCATATCCAGGCAGATATGCAGGGCTCGGCCGCTGTAGCAGGAAAGGATGTTGAAAACTCTGGCCTTCAGATATTCCAGGATAAAACTGCGCTGCTCCTTTCCGTCCCAGGCGGGGACGGGGCAGGCATAGATGCGCTCCTGCCCGTCCAGGCAGCAAAGACGCAGCCTGACTGGTCTTGCTCCTGCCTGTGCGGCAAAGGCCTCCCTCACATCGTCTATCCAAACAGCCTCTCCCTGCCGGGAGAGGCTGACGTATTTGTCCACAAGCTGCACTTTTATCCCTCCGTCAGGTCCAGGCCCTGTTCTATCAGCTCCCGGCGAAAACGCTTTGCGTCGTTGTAGAACACGCTGCCTCCCATGCCGGTACAGCGGGCGCATTCCACATTGGTGGGACTGTCGTCCACGAACCAGCATTCCTCCGGCTTCAAATCAAAGTCGGAATAGAGCCGCTCATATATCTCGTGCATGGGCTTTAGGAGCTTCACATCCGCCGAAACCACCTTGCCCATGAAGCACTCCGACCCGGGGATGCGGTGGAAGTACTTGTGCAGCTCCGAGGAGGCGTTGGACAGCAGGTACACGCCGTAGCCCTTGGCTCTCAGCTCCTGCACCAGCTCCGCCATGCCGGGCACCGGCACTATCTCCCCCTGCCACCAGCGGCAGCACAGCTCCTCCGCCGCAGCGTGGAGGCGCTCCGGCAGACGGCGGCACATATCTTCCGCCGCCTGGGCCGGCAGCTTGGTGCCGTGGTCGGTGCTGACCCAGTCAGCGCTGCGGAAGACCTCCCGCTTCAGCAATGCGGCGTCCTCCCCGGTGTAGCCCAGGCGGGCGATATAGCTGTCCGGGTCAAAGTACATGAGCACCTGGCCCATGTCGAAAACTACGTTTTTTATCATGGGGTCTCCTTTTTCTTTTTTCCAAAGGCGGCGATACGTTCAAAGCGGCGGCGCCATTTGGCTCTGTGTTCCAGTCTCTCACCCAGGTCCCGGGCGCCCACGCCGTAGACCAGGTAGAGTATCAGCCCGCTCACCAGCATGATGAACACCGTGGAAGCGCAGCGACGGCCCGAGGCGTTCACGTTATAGCCGTAGAGCCCCTCCTCGGCGCACATGGCCTGGATGACCATGGCATAGCTGGTGCCGTAGGAGCTGGCAAAGGTAGCGGACATGTCGTACTCGGTGAAGAGGGCGTTGAAGTTCAATGCAAACACCGCCAGCACGCTGGGCAGGATGATGGGCAGCTTTACCCTCATGAAGGTGGTAAATCCTCCCGCCCCCAGGTTCCGGGCCGCATCCTCCAGCTCCTCGTCGATAGCATAGAAGGAGGCCCTTATCATCCTTAATGAGAAAGGCAGCTTCACCACGGTATAGGCCATGATGATCAGCAGCCGCACGTTCTGGGCGTAGTAGAGATTGTAGTTGCCCACGTACCATATAGACTCGGAATTGAAGTAGGTACGGTAGGAATAGCAGATGAGTATTGTGGGCAGCAGCCAGGGGAAGAGCAGGGCGTATTCCACGATCACGCCGGACTTCTTGCCCTTGTGCTTGAAGATATAGTTGCAGGCTATCACCACTATGACGCAGGCCAGCGCCGCCGCCACGATGGACAGTATGAAGCTCATCTTGATGCCGCCCAAAGTGGCCTCATTGGCAAAGAGGCCGGAGATGGAGCCCTCCCTCACCTTGTATTTGCCCCGGCTGGTGAGGTACATATAGTCCTCCTGGCCGAAGAAGTTCACCAGGGTCCAGCTGCTCAGGTCCAGCTTTTTCATGCGGATGGCGCTGTAGGTCTGGAAGGAGAAGATGATTATCATCACCACGGGGATCATGTAGATGACAAAGAGCACATAGGCGTAGATATGGGCCAGGACATTGGCCACAGGGTTTGTTATCTTCTGTTTTTCCAGCTTGGTCTTGGTCTTGGACACGGAGAGGTAATGGCCCTTGCGCTCGTAGGCGGAGAGCACCGTGAGCAATATGATGGTGAACATGGCCAGGATGATAGACAGCAGCGCCGCCCTGGCCTGGGGGAAGGCCTCGTCCGCCGTGGAGGAGCCGGCCAGGCGCACTATCTCCGGGTTTATGGAGTCGTAGCCCAGCAACGTGGGAGCGGACATGGCGCAAAGGCCGGTGATGAAGGTCATCACCGTCAGGGAGAACATGGTGGGGATGAGGGTGGGAAAGACCACCTTCCACAGTACCTTGAAGGGCTTTGCCCCCATGTTCCGGGCCGCCTCCACCGTATTGTAGTCTATGCCCCGGATGGCGTTTCTCAAAAACAGGGCATGGTTGCTGGTACAGGCGAAGGTCATGGTGAAGAGCACCGCATTGAAGCCGGTGAACCAGTTCTCGTTAAAGCCGGGAAAGGCGTTGGCCAGAGCGGTGGTGAGTATACCGTCGGGGGCATAAAGGAAGAGATAGCCGGTGACCAGGGCCACGCCGCTGTAGATAAGGGTGGTCATGTAGCCCAGGCGCAGTATCTTTGCACCCTTGATGTCAAAATACTCCGTGAGCAGCACTATGGACACGCCCACGATGTTCACCGTCACCACCAGGCAGAGGGCCAGCTTCAGAGAGTTCCACACATACTTGCCCATGTTCCCCGCAAAGAAGAAGCGGATGACGGCAAAGGGGTCCGTCTCTCCGGCGGCATTCTTGGTGGTGAAAATGCTGGTGAGGGTGTTGAGGCAGGGCAGGAGCATGAAGCCGAAGAACAGGTACACGAAGAGCCCCAGCCCGATGATGCGAAACAGGAATTCCGCCTTCAGGCGTCCCTCCAGGCTCTTGCTCATTGAGCCTCCACCTCCTCCCCCTTGGGTTCATAGGCCATGATGTGGGCGGGGTTTATCAGCACTTTCACCTGCTGCTTGGGGGAATAGATGTTCACCCCGTCGTTTTTCTCTATCACCTTCAGGGTCTGGCCCCCGGCGGTGATGTAATACTTGATGTACAGCCCGTAGTATTCCAGGCTGTCTACCACGCCCTCCAGCTCCAGCTCCCCGGGTCTGGCCGGGGAATTTACATGGATACGCTCCAGGCGCATATAGTTGTGCTTATTGGGGTCCACATCCGCCCCTATATTTCTCAGCTCATCCACGATCTCCGGCCCCAGCCGGTTGATATCGCCGATGAAGTTGCAGACAAATTCAGTTTCGCTGTGGTTATAGACCTGGTTGGGGGTGCCCACCTGCTCGATGACGCCCTTGTTGAATACGGCTATGCGGTCCGAGAGGGTCAGGGCCTCCTCCTGGTCGTGGGTGACGTATATGGTGGTGATGCCAAATTCCTTCTGCATCTTTTTCAGCTCGTTTCTCAGCTGCACCCGGAGCTTTGCGTCCAAGTTGGAGAGGGGCTCGTCCATGCAGATTATTGCCGGGCCCGTCACCAGGGCCCTGGCTATGGCCACCCTCTGCTGCTGGCCGCCGGAGAGCTGGGACACCGCCTTCATCAGCTGCTCGTCGCTGAGATCCACCTTCTTTGCTATCTCCCGCACCCGCTTGTCTATCTCCGGCTTTTTCAGCTTCTTCACCTTCAGGCCGAAGGCTATATTGTCATACACGGTCATGGTGGGGAAAAGGGCGTAGCTCTGGAAAACGATGCCGATGTTCCTGTCCTCTATGGGCACATTGGTTATGTCCTTGCCCTTGACCACAACGCTGCCTTCCACCGGCTCAATGAAGCCTGTGAGAGTGCGCAGGGTGGTGGTCTTGCCGCAGCCGGAGGGGCCCAGGAAGGTAAAGAACTCCCCCTCCTTCACATGGACGCTGATGCCGTGAAGGGCGGTGAAATCCCCAAACTTCACCACGATGTCATTGAGCCTTATCATAGATCATTTCTCCTTAAAGTTCTCTCTGTTTTTCTCTCTCATTTCAGCTATGGCGGGCCAAAAGGCCCGCCATAGTATAGGGTATTTACTTTTTCGCTCAGCCGGCGGCCTGGGTCAGGGTGGCCCAGTCCAGATTCTCCCAATCGGGCTCGGCAACTGCGGCGCTCTGGTCGGCCCAGTAGAAGCCCAGGTTGGTCATGATGTTGGTCCACTCGCTGGAGTGGGCGGCAACGTACTCGGCATAGTTCATGTCGGTGCCTTCAACGGCGGTGAGGGCAAAGTTCTTGATGGTGTAGATGGCGGGGATGCCGTCGGGATAGAGGATGGCGGCGGCAGCGGTGTTGCAGGGATAGGAGTCGAACTCTTCGCCCCAGGCGGCCTGCACGTCGGCGGAGCCGAACCACTCGGCAAAGGCCATGACCGCCTCGGTCTCCTCGGCGCTGCGTCCGGCCTTATCCAGGATGCCCAGATACTCGGCAATGTAGTAGGTGCCGTCGTCTATATCCACCAGGGCCCAGTTCTCAGGCTCCAGGGCGCCCACGAGAGGATTCTCGGAGCTGTCGGCTGCGGCGTCAATGTTGCCGTAGAGGGAGGATGAGTAATAGGTGGAGACCTGAACGTCGCCCTTGTTCAGGGGCTGGAAGCCGTACTTATAGTCGTCATCGGAGGAGTACACGCCCTCGGCGCAGTATTTCCACAGAGTCTTCCAGCCGTCCAGGCTGATGCCGCCGGCGGGGGACTCAGGGTCAACAAAGGCGTAGAGCATGGCGGAGTTGATGTTGGAGTTGGTGGTGCCTCCCACCTTGTTCTGGCGGTACCAGCTGTAGCCGCAGTCAACCACGTCTGCCCAGTGCTCAAAGTGGAGGCTCTCCCCGTTGGTGCCCAGCTCATCGGTACGGTAGAGCATCAGCACGTTCTGGATGACCAGGCCGTAGGCGGCGCCGGGATAGACATACTCGCCCACTTCTTCGGCCCAGCTGGGAGTCCAATCCACCAGCTTCAGGTTCTCATAGGTGCCGCCCACTACCTGGCTCCAGCGGGTCTCGTTGAGGCCGAAGAGGATATCGCCGTCCTTGTTTTCATTGGCGGCCTGGATGGCTGCATCGTCGCCGGAGATGACGCTGTTGTCGTCAATGGAGATGGTGAAGCCGGCGTCCTTGGCCTCGTTTATCAGCCAGGTGGTGCGCTCGGTGGAGTTGGAGTTGGAGTAGATGCGTATGGTATAGCCGGAGTAGTCCTTTTCGCCGGTATCGGCAGCCTCATCCTGGGCGGGAGCCTCGGCCTCGGGGGCCGCCTCCTCCTGAGCAGGAGTCTTGGCGCAGGCGCCCAGAGTGAAGAGCATTGCCAGAGCCAGCAAAAGCGCAAGTAACTTTTTCATTGTAGCTTTTCTCCTTTACATTTTATTGGCTGTAATCAAGCTAACTTAATTATACTTGCTCCAGCTGTGAAAATGGAACTGGACGATTCTGCGATTATACTGTTGATTCTGTCAGAGAGCCCTGAGTAAATGGAGAAATTAAAGGGTATAATTTGTATCTTTTGCACAAATCTCTCCGTTCAGCGGCAGCGGTCCTGATACTCCGAGGGGGAGAGGCCGGTGAGCTTTTTAAAGGTGCTGCCAAAATAGGCCACGTCCTTATAGCCCACCATATCCGCCACTTCGTAGACCTTATACCGGCAGTCCCGCAGCAGCTTCATGGCCATATGTATCCTGTAGCGGGTGAGATAGCCCACCACGGTGTAGTTGGTCTCCTTTTTGAAAACATGGCTGAGATGCCCTTCGCTGACCCCCAGGTGCTGGGCAATGCCGGTGATGTTTATACCGCTCTCCCCGAAGTGCTCCGAGATATATTCCAGGGCCTGGAGCACATAACGGCTCTTGTCCCCCTTGGACAGCAGCAGCTCGTCACCCAGGCTCAGCTCGCTGCGCTCCTGTTCCTTCTGGTGCACTCTCTCCACCGCCGCCACCAGCTCCCGGTCCTCAAAGGGCTTTAGCAGATAGTCGTCCGCCCCCAGCTGCAGCGCCGAGCGCACATATTCAAAATCGCTGTAGGCGGTGAGGAGTATCACGTGGGCCCGGCAGCGGCGGCGGCGCAGCTCCTGGAGCATCTCTATGCCGTCCATCTTAGGCATGCGCACGTCGGTGATTATAAGGTTCGGGCTGTAGCGCTCCGCCGCCAGCAGGCCCTCCTGGCCGTTTGCGGCCTCGCCCACCACTACGCAGCCCATGGCCGCCCAATCCACGCCCAGGACTATGCCCCGGCGCACCACCGTCTCGTCATCTATCACAAGCACCTTAAGCATTCTCTTCCTCCTTCTTGCCCAGGGGCAATCTCAGCTCCACCCGGCTGCCCCTGCCGGGGGCCGAGGCTGCGGATATGCCGTACTCCCGGCCATAATACAAGCGCACTATCCTGTCCACGTTCCGCAATCCCAGGTGGCCGGCAGGCATCTCCCGCTGTGGATCCTTCAGTTTCTCCAGCACATCCGGGGCTATGCCCTGGCCGTTGTCTTCCACTGCCAGCACAAGAGTCTCCCCTTCTGCCGAAGCGGAAAGCTTTATATATCCGTCGTCCATGTTTGCCACCCCATGGATAATGGCGTTTTCCACCAGGGGCTGGAGGATGAGCTTGGGCACCAGGCAGTGCTGGAAGCTCTCGTCTATATCCGTCTCCCAGGTAAAGCGGTCCTCAAAGCGCACCGACTGGATATCCAGATATTTCTCCAGCAGCTCCAGCTCCTGCTCCAAAGGTATCAGCTTGTCCCCGGATATGCCCGCCCTCAGCAGGGCCGCCAGGCCCGTAGCCATAGCCGCCACCTGGGGCACGTGGTTGGTCACGCCAAGCCACTTCATACTGTCCAGGGTGTTATACAGGAAATGGGGGTTCAGCTGGGCCTGGAGCATGGACAGCTCCGTCTCGTTCAGCTCCCGTTCATGCTGCACAGAGCGTTCCAGGTTCTGCCGGTACTCCCGGGTCATGCGGTTGAAGCTGGAGCTGAGGCGGCCCATCTCGTCGCTCCTGTCGCTGAAGAGCTCCACGTTGTAGTCGCCTTTCTCTACCCGGCCCATGGCTGCATCCAGCTCCTTCACCGGCTTTGACAGGTAACGGCTGAGCATCCAGGCGCATACCAGGCTCAGCACCAGGCACAGCAGGCCCATCATCAGACAGGCATAGTACACCGAGGTCATCACCGCCGGGGTGTATATCCTGGGCTGTATCAGAGCCAGGGTGAAGCCGCTGTCCCCCAGGCTGCGGAGATAGACGCTGTAATATCCGTCCCCCAGTTCCCGGCCGGCGAGCAGGGCCTCTCTCAGTTCCTCGACTCTCTCCCGGGTATGTATGCTGTCGGAGCAATATATCTGCCGCCAGGTCCCGTCCAGGAGGAACACATCGTCGGCAGAGTCGAAGCTGTCTCCCAGCAGGCTGTCAAAGCCGGTCCCCTCCACCCGAATCAGGATGTATCCCAATATGCCCCCGTCATAGCTTCGCACTGCTCGGGTCATGGTCAGACCCGGCTCGCTGTCAGCCTGCATGCACAGCTCCCGGCTCTCCCCGGCGGCGCGCAGGGCGCCCCAGCCCGTGGGCAATCTCAGCTCTCCGGGGCTGCTGTCGCTGCTGTACAGACGGCATCCCTCGCCGTCGTAGACCTCAGCCACTGCATAGTCTCTCAGCTGGGCGCTCATCTGGTACAAAAACTGGTACAACAGCTTGGAATCGCTGCCGCCCCGGCGCAGGGCGCTGCGCACCACCGTGCTCTCCGCCAGCTCCCGGGTGACGGTATCGGCCTGCTCCAGCAGGATCTCCAGCTGCTCCTCCAGCTGTTCCAGCTCCCCCATGGCCTGCTGATACAGCATATTTTCACTGCTGCCTATAGCTATCTGCATGACGAACACGTCGCACAGGAGCATGGGCAGCAAGGTCACCAGCAGGACCGTGACGAAGATTCGGTTCCTGAAGGAGCTTTTTATCCAAGTTATCATTCTTCCGCTCCTTCAAACTGCTCTTTCCACAGGCTCAGCAAATTTCCCTGCTCTTCGCTGGCCCACTGGATGTCATAATCTATCAGTTTCAAAGCCTCCAGGCCCTCCCCGGAACCGCAGACGCTCCGGCGGGAAAAGTCCTCCTCCAGCATCTGCTGTACCTCCGGGCTTAGCATGAAGTCGATAAAGCTCCGGGCATTGTCTTCATGGGCGCAGCCGGCCACCACCGCCGCCCCGTCGGCCAGAGCGCTGGTACCCTCCTCAGGGTAGATGATGGCTATGTCAAGGCCCTCGGCCATTCCTTTCAAGGCCGTCTCCTCCAGGGTGACTCCTATATAGCAGCTGCCCTCCGCCACTGCGCCCACCACTTCCCCGGAAGAGGAGAGCAGGCGTCCTTTAAGATTGGCGGCAAATTCTTTCAGGAGCTCCTCCCTGTCCCCGGGCAGGGCCTGGAGCAGAGTGCACAGGCCCGTATAACTGGAGCCGGACACCGCCGGGTCGGCAAAGGCTATCCTCCCCCGCCAGGCTCCGTCCAGCAGGCTCTTCCAGCCTGCCGGGGGGTTCATCCGCACCAGCTTTGTATTGTATATCAGCACCACCGGCAGGGCGGAAAAGGGGCTGTAGCTTCCGTCGGCGCTGCGGTGCTCCGGCCGGACGCTGTCCTCATATTTACTGCGGTAAGGACTGAAGCAGCGGGAATAGGCGCTGAGACTGTCCGCCCCGCCGCCCAGCATCAGATCGCAGTCAGTGCCGCCCTGGGATATTTTTTCCAGCAGCTCCGTAGTTCCGCCGGTCTCCAGCTCCACCCAGATGCCGGTACGCTGCTCGAATTCTCTTATAAGAGGCTGATACACCTCCTCTTTATGGGAAGTATAGATGACCAGCCTCCGCTCCTCCGGCGGGGCAAAGGAACTGCCGTCGGCGTCTCCGGCTCTGCCGCAGCCTGCAGCAAACAGCGCCGTCAGCGCCAGAACGGCAGCAAGCATTTTTTTCATCTCTCCGCCTCCCTTCATGACACTATCTGCATCCCTGTTATGATTTTATCACGAATCGACACCTTTTTACAATGATGGCGGCAAAAAACCTGCCGCACGGAGCGGCAGGTTTTCATTCCGGGGCATGCGCCGTCCCCTGATCTTTACAGGATATGCACGGCGTCGGGCTCGAACTTCAAAGTGCAGCTCTCCCCCACCTTGTAGATGTGCTTGTTTTTAGGGTTGCTCTCGGTGAGCTTTACCAGGGTATTGCCAACCATGACCTGATAGTTCTGATAGGAGCCCATGAAGCAGCTGAGGGTGACCTTGCAGGGCAGACCGCCCTCTTCGGCCAGATGGGCGGACTCGGGCCGCAGCACCAGAGTATACTCCTTCCCCTGCTCCAGCTTGCCCTGGCTCTCCACTTCCAGGCTGTTGCCCTCTATGCTGAAGGCAGCCATGCTGCCGCTCTGGCCGGTAAGAGTGCCTTTGAGGAAGTTTGCCTCGCCGATGAAATCGGCCACGAATTCGCTGTTGGGATGGTAGTATATCTCCTGGGGCGTGCCCATCTGGGCCACCACGCCCTTGTTCATGATGATGATGTTATCCGACAGGGCCATGGCCTCGCTCTGGTCGTGGGTGACGTAGATGGCGGTGATGCCCACCTCCTGCTGGATGCGGCGGATCTCGGTACGCATGGAGACTCTCAGCTTTGCGTCCAGGTTTGAAAGGGGCTCGTCAAAGAGGAGCACCGAGGGCTCGATGACCAGAGCCCGGGCCAGGGCCACGCGCTGCTGCTGGCCGCCGGAGAGCTGGTTGGTCATACGGCCTTCCATGCCGCTCAGCTCCACCAGGTCCAGGATCTTCATGACCCGCTCTTTGATCTCGTCCTTATGTACCTTCCGCAGCTTCAGGCCGTAGGCCACATTGTCAAACACATTGTAGTGGGGCAGCAGAGCGTAGCTCTGGAAGACCATGGCGGTGTCCCGCTTGTTGGGGGTCAGCTCGTTTATCGGCTCATCCCCCAGGTAGATTTCCCCCTCGTCGGGGCTTTCAAAGCCGGCTATCATGCGCAGGGTGGTGGTCTTACCGCAGCCGGAGGGGCCCAGCAAGGTCACAAAGCTGCCCGGCTCTATGGTAAGGGAGGTGTCATGCACGGCATAGAAGTCCTTGCCGGTCTTGGGGTCCTGATATATCTTGGAGATATGCTCCAGGCGGACGCCTTTCTTTGTTTTTTCCATGGCTCAGTTGTCCTCCTTTAATTTCCGGCTGGTACCGAAGTGCTTTATAAACAGGTTCATCAGCAGCACGGCGCCGTAGGTTATGATTATAAGTATGGTGGCAAAGGCGCAGGCCAGGCTGTAGGAGCCCTTTTCCGCAAACTCGTTGATCTGCACAGTGATGAGCAGAAACTGAGGCGTCACCAACAGTATGATGGCGGAGATGGCGGTTATACTGCGCACGAAGGCGGTGACAAGGCCGGAGAGGAAGGAATCCTTTATCAGAGGCAATGTGACCGTCATA
Organism: uncultured Oscillospiraceae bacterium; assembly: GCA_944385125.1. Lineage (GTDB taxonomy): Bacteria > Bacillota > Clostridia > Oscillospirales > Oscillospiraceae > Limivicinus. Next base: position 41,197 of record CALWVZ010000003.1, on the reverse strand, counting down.
AAGACCTTCAGGCTGTCCGCCCCCATATCGTAGGCGGACTCCTCTATGGACTTGTCTATCTGCTGCAAAGCGGAGATGCCGCTGCGGGTGCCGGTGGGCAGGGAACGCACCACAAACACGATGATGAGTATGAGCCCCGTGCCGTAGATGCCCTGGAGAAAGCCGGTGTGGAAAACGCCGCTGGCAAAACCTCTTATATAGCCTACGCCCAGCACCGTGCCGGGCACGGCCATGGCCAGCATGGACACGGCCTCGATAAAGCCCTTGGAGCGGAACTTCCGCTTTACCACCAGGTAGGAGATTATCATGCTCAGAAGGGCGGTGATGGGCGCCGCTATAAGGGAGAGCATGAAGGAATCCGTAAAGGCCTGGAGGCCGTGGTAGCGGGTGAAGATCAGGCCGAACCACTTGCCCGTCAGGGGGAAGAACTTATAGCCCCAGGTGGGGAAGAAGGAGCCTATGGGCACGCAAAGGTACATCATTATAACAAAGCAGGCGGCCAGGGAGCAGAGGATGGTGAGGGGTATCTTCACGCTCCTGTCCTCTATGAGCATCCTGCCCCGGGAGGCCTTGCCGGTGAGGGTGGCGGCGGTCTTTGCCTCCAGGTAGTATTTCTGCACCGCAAACATCAGCAGCGTTATGCACAGCAGCACCACGGCCATGGCCGCAGCCCCCGCCTTGTCATAGGCGCCGGTTATCTGGAGATAGATGGTGGTGGCCAGGGTGTCGTAGGAGCCGCCGATTATCATGGGGTTTGCAAAGTCGGCGATGGACTCGATGAAGGTCACCAAAAAGGCGTTGCCCAGGCCCGGCAGCAGCAGAGGGAAGGTAACGCTGGTGAACACCTTCATACGGGAGGCCCCCATGTCCCGAGCCGCTTCCTCCAGAGAGGGATCGATATTTTTCAGCAGGCCCTTGAGCATCATGTAGCACACCGGGAAGAAGGTCAGAGTCTGGACTATGACTATGCCCCAGTAGCCGTAGACGCTGTTGTCATATATGCCCAGGATAAAACGGGTTATTATGCCCGCCTTGCCGAAAAGCATTATCATGGAAAGGCTCAGCACAAAGGGGGGCGAGACCACAGGCAGCATGGACACCACCTTGAAAAGCCCGCCCACAAAGCGGTTCATCCGCACATAGACCTCCACATAGGCAAACAGCAGCCCTATGAGGGTAGAGAGTATGCCCACAAGAAAGCCCACTTTCAGGGTGTTGGTTATTGCCGTGGTAAAGGTGGGCATATTGAATATCCGTTTAAAGATATCCAGGGTCACCCCCTGCTCGCCGTAAAAACTATCCACCAGCAGTATCGCCAGGGGGTAGAGAATAAACAAAGTAAGAAATGTTATCAGCAGGACAATGGTGGTCACCATGACCGGGTCGGCCATCAGCTTTTTCCTGTCCAGAGCTGCGCCTTGACCTCTTGCCATAAGAGCTCTCCTTTCTTTTCCGAACTGGAGACTGTCCCCCGGGGGGACGCTTTTTTAAAAAATGGAGGCGGCGACAGCCGCCTCCATTCTATGAGACATGCTTTTTATTTTCAGATCACTCCGTCTGGAAGCGGTCGTCTCCGCCGCCCAGAGCGTTCATAACCTCTTCCACATAGGTGGTGATATTGTTGGTGGCATCTTCAAAGTCGTAGTCCATGACGTTCTCAGGGTCAAGACCGAACTCGGCGGCCTGCTCGGGCTGCTCGGCATTGTCAATGACAAGGAACTGATAAGAGCCGTTGTCCTTGGCGATGTTCACGCAGTCGGGAGACAGAGCAAACTCTATCCACAGCTTTGCGGCATTGGGATGGGCGGCGCCCTTGAAGATGGCGGTGGCGCCTATCTCAAAGGAGGTGCCGGAGCTGGGGATTATCAGCTCGATGTTGGTATAGCCGTTGTCGATGATCTGGGTGATGCCGTCATGGAGGAAGCCGATGCCGATGACGCACTCACCGGTACCTACGTTCTTGGAGGGGCCGGAGCCGGACTTGGTGTACACCTGGATGTTCTTGTCCAGGTCTACCAGGTACTGTATGCCTTCGTCATGGCCGTACTTCTGGATCATGGTGTTAATGACCAGCTTGGCGGTGCCGGCGGTGTTGTAGTTGGACAGCCAGATCAGTCCTTCATACTCGCTCTTGAGCAGATCCTGCCAATCCTGGGGAGCCTCCAGCTCCATGCGCTCCAGCTCGTCCTTGTTCACCATGAAGCCCAGGATGCCCTTGTAGATGCCGTACCAGCAGCCGTCGGGATGGCGGTACATGTCGCCCATCAGGTGGGAGGCGTTCTCGGCCTCATAGGGCTCCAGCAAGCCCTCGGCAGCCACAACATTGTAGGGGTCGGTGGTGCCGCCGAACCATACGTCGGCGGAGGGATTGCCGTTTTCTTCCTCTATCTTGGCCTGGACCTCGCCGGTGGACAGGCGCTGATACTGAGTCTCTATACCGTAGAGCTCCTCAAACTTGGCGCAGGCAGCGGCCAGATACTCCTCCTCGCAGGAGCCGTAGACCACCAGCTGGCCCTCGGCCTGAGCCAGGCTCACCAGATCATCCTCGGCGGCCTCTTCCGCAGGGGCCTCGGCAGCGGGCTCCTCGGCGGGAGCCTCCTCGGCGGCGGGCTGGGAGCTGCCGCAGGCGCACAGAGACAGGGCCATCAGCAGAGCAAGCAGCAATGCCAGAAACTTTTTCATTTATTTTCCTCCTTACAGAAAATTTTTACGTCCGGGCTTCTGTATATTACTTACAGAAACTTTCCCCGGTATAATGGCTAAATTGTATAGCTTACAATAAAAACTGTCAATGTCCCAGAAGAGTGATTCACAGTTTTTTAATAATTTTATCAGTTTAGTCCGGCATTGTCCTCCCGCATGCCGGACAAGCCACCGCAAGGAATACCGCTCCGCCGCAGCATTTTTCTGTAGAAAAATTTTTGAATATGTAATATACTCTTTATACAAAACAAAATCGGCCCTGCCTATATTCGGTTAGGGCCACGCAAGGAGGCGGACAGATGCAGACCGGCGCTCTGATAGTCGCCGCAGGCATGTCCTCCAGGATGGGGGACTTCAAGCCCATGCTGAATATCGGCTCTATTTCCATAGCCCAGAGGATAGTGGCCACCCTCCACCAGGCCGGCGTGGAAAAGATAGTCATGGTCACGGGCTACAACGCCCTGGCTCTGGAACGGCACCTGAGCAACAGCGGCATTATTTTCCTGCGCAACGAGAACTACAGCACCACCCATATGTTCGATTCCGCCAAAATAGGTCTGGAATATCTCAGGGATAAATGCGACAGGATACTCTTCACCCCGGTGGACATCCCCCTTTTCACCAGCGCCACCGTTAAAAGTCTTATGGACAGCTCCGCTCCCCTTGCCTGCCCCATATTCAACGGGGAGCCGGGCCACCCCATCATGCTCTCGGTGCATCTGGTGGATGTCCTTTTGGCAGACTCCGGGGAGGATGGGCTTAAGGGCGCCCTCTCCCGCTGCGGCGCCGCCATGGAACAGGTGCCCGTGTCCGACCCGGGCATACTCCACGACGCCGATACCCCAGAGGACTACAAGACCCTGCTGAAGATACACAACAGCCAGCTGGTCCGGCCCCTGGTCAGCGTGTCCCTGGCCAGGGAAAAGCCCTTCTTTGACAGCAGGATAGCCATGCTGCTGAGCCTGGTGGAGGAGACCGGCTCCGTGCGCAGCGCCTGCCAGCGGATGCAGCTGTCCTATTCCAGCGGCTGGAACATGATAAAGACCCTGGAATCCCAGCTGAACCGGCCCCTCATAATCCGCAGCAAAGGCGGCGCCAAGGGCGGGCAGAGCTCCCTCACCGACGACGGCAGGGATTTCCTCCGGCGTTACAACAGCTATGTGAACCAGGTGCGAGAAGTGGCAAATGAGCTCTACGCCAAGCACTTCGGCGGGGTCTTCCCATGAGGAAGATCTATCTTATCCGCCACGGGCAGCCGGAGCTCCCCGGGGGAGAGCGCATATGCCTGGGCAGCTCTGAATTACCCCTGGGCTCCATGGGTCGCCTCCAGGCCTGTCTTTTGGGTCTGGAGCTGGGCGGCCGGGTCTCGGCGGTCTTTTCCAGCCCCCTGTCCCGAGCCCGGGACACCGCCCTGGCCCTGGCCCCGCGGGTCTGCGTCCTGCCGGGGCTCATGGAGCAGTACGCCGGAGACTGGGAGGGGCTGAGTTTTGAGCTCATACGCCGCCGCTGGCCGGAGCTGTACCGGGCCCGGGGCGAAAACATGGAGCTGCCCATGCCCGGGGCCGAGGAGGCCGGGGCCGCTTTGGAGAGATTCAGGGCCGCTCTGGATACGGCCCTGGGCAGCAGTACCGGGGACATAGCCGTCGTTGCCCACCGCTCGGTGAACCGGCTGTTTCTCAGCAGCATCGCCCCGCAAGCCCCTGTCCAGACCCTGTACCAGAGCTGCGGAGCCTGGAGCGAGCTGTATTATGACGGTACCTTCTATCCGGGCAGACTGAATGTGCTGCCAAGGCCCTCTCTGGACCGGGACGCCTGCCTGGCCCTGCTGGAGGCGGCGGGCCTGCCGGAGAATGTGCGGGAGCACTGCAAGGCCGTGGCGGAGCTGGCTCTGGAGCTTTCCGAAGAGCTGGCGGACGCCGGTGTGGAGACTGACCGGCAGCTCATAGAGAGCGCCGCCCTGCTCCACGACATCGCCCGCCTCAGCCCTGAACATGCGGCTCAGGGGGCCCGGTGGCTGGAGGAGCTGGGATACCCTGCCCAGGCCGAGATCGTCCGGCAGCACCACGAATCCCCGGCGCAGCCCCCGGAGGCGGCGCTGGTGTCCCTGGCCGACAAATGTCTCTCCGGCGCCCGGCGGGTGGGGCTGGAGGAGCGTTTTCGTCTCAGCTTTTCAAAATGCACAGACGAGCAGGCCAGGCAGGCCCATGCCCGGCGCAAAGCCGCCGCCCTGGCTCTGAGAGATAAAATCAATTCTATATGCGGAAAGGAAGTTGTCCCATGAGAGAGATGTTCAAAACCATAGCCCGGCTGCTCCACGCCGGGGAGGACCTGGCGCTGGTCACAGTTATCGCCTCCTCCGGGGCCGCCCCCAGGGGAGCCGGGGCCCGCATGCTGGTGGGCAGGCAGGGACGCATCTGCGGCACCATAGGCGGCGGGGCCGTGGAGTACCGCTCGGAGCAGATAGCCGCCCAGGTCCTGGAGGACAGGAACTCCTTTCAAAAGGATTTTTCCTTGACCCGAAACGACGTGGAGGACCTGGGCATGATCTGCGGCGGAGCGGTGGAAGTGTTCTTCAGCTACATCCCCGCCGGGGACCCGGAGACCCTGGCCATTGCCGACAGGGCTGAGGAGCTTTTCGCCCGGGGCCTGGATCTGTGGCTCATATCCGAGATCTCCCGGGGCGGCCGACTGGGGCTCTACACCGGAGAAGAGGGCTATGTGGGCATGGAAGCCCCGGACTGGCTGGAGGGCTGCTTCTCCCGTCAGGGCGGCCGGGTGGAACGGGACGGCCGGGATTTCTACCTGGAACAGATAAATTCCTCCGGCCGGGTCTTTGTGTTCGGCTGCGGCCATGTGGCCCAGGAGCTGGTGCCGGCGCTCAGCCATGTGGGCTTTCGCTGCGTAGCCATGGACGACAGGCCTGAGTTTGCAGACAAGGCCCTCTTCCCCTCCGCCGAGGAGGTAAAGCTCATAGACTTTGAACACATCTACGACTATATAGAAATAGGTCCTGAGGACTATGTCTGCGTCATGACCCGGGGCCACGCTTTCGACGCCGTCATCCAGGCCCAGGCGCTGAGAAGCCCCGCCTGCTACATCGGGGTCATAGGCAGCCGCCACAAAAAGGCGGGAGTTTACAAAAAGCTGAGGGAGGAATACGGCTTTGAGGATCCCGATTTCCAGCGCATCACCTCCCCCATCGGCCTGGATATAAAGGCCGAGACCCCTGCGGAGATCGCCATATCCATCGCAGCTCAGCTCATTGAGCTGAGAGCCCGGCGCAGCATGGAGACGGCCTGAACTTTGCAGTCCCTTGGGGTCTTTGGCGGATGCTTGAAAAATTTTGAATAGTCTACGGAAAGCTGTTGCCAATTTTTCCTTTTGCTGTTATAATGCCGATTAGTAAATGATTGCTAATCGGCATTATATTTGCCGCTGTATGTTGTCTCTTCGCCGGTTTGGATTTTTATTTTATTATGATTTGCTCCCCTTTTTGCCTGTAGCTGGGAGGCACGGTCCGCCTCTGCACATACAACGAAAACCAAGGAGGAATCAAAATGAAAAAAGTCTTTGTCCTGCTGCTGTGTCTGGCCATGGTCTTCTGCCTTTTCGGCTGCGGCCAGTCCCAGACTCCCGCCGCCACCGAAGCCCCCGCCCAAAAGTCTGAAGCCCCCGCCCAGGAGAGCGCCCAGGCGGAGAGCGTGGAGCTCATCGTCTTTGCCGCCGCCTCCATGACCGAGACCCTCAATGAGATAGCCGGGCTGTACAAGGAGCAGGCCCCCAATGTGGAGCTGGTCTTCAACTTCGACTCCTCCGGCACTCTCCAGACCCAGATAGAGGAGGGGGCGGACTGCGACATCTTCATCTCCGCCGCTCCCAAGCAGATGAACGCCCTGGATGGCTCCCTGGATGCCGAAGGCGGCAACGCCGACGGCCAGGACTATCTGCTCCAGGGGACCCGCATCGACCTGCTGGAGAACAAGGTGGCCCTGGCCGTGCCTGAGGGGAACCCCGCCGGCATAGAGTCCTATGACGACATGGTGGCCGGGCTTCAGGAGGGGAGCATCATGCTGGCCATGGGCAATTCCGACGTGCCCGTGGGCCAGTACACCCAGAAGATATTCGCCTACTACGGCCTGAGCGAGGAGAATCTGGCGGCAGCGGGAGTTATAACCTACGGCTCCAACGTGAAGGAGGTCACCACCCAGGTCTCCGAGGCCGCCGTTGACTGCGGCATAATCTACGGCACCGACGCCTATTCCGCCGGCCTCTCCGTGGTGGACACCGCCACCGCCGATATGTGCGGCCAGGTCATCTACCCCGCCGCAGTTTTGAACATCACCCGGCACGAGGCAGAGGCCAGGGCCTTCCTGGAGTACCTGACGGGCGAGGAGGCCTCAGCTGTCTTTGAATCCGTGGGCTTCAGCCCCCTTAGCTGAGACTATAAACACTCCCTGAGCAGGCAGCGTATCCTGCCCGCTCTTTTTGAAAGGGCGATAATATGGACCTTTTCCCTCTGTGGAACTCCCTGCGCATCGCCGGGATAAGCACGGTGATAATCTTTTTTGCGGGCATCTTTTCCGCCTACTATATAGCCAAGGCCCCCAGGGCGCTGAAAGGTGTGCTGGACGTGGCGCTCACCCTGCCCCTGGTGCTGCCCCCTACGGTGGTGGGCTATTTGCTGCTGCGCCTGCTGGGGCCCAAGCGGCTGATAGGGGCCTGGTTCCTCTCGGCTTTCGGCCTGAAGCTCACCATGACCTGGTGGTCGGCCATCTTTGCCACCGCCGTGGTCATCTTCCCTTTGATGTACCGCACGGCCCGGGGCGCCTTTGAGGCCTTTGACGAGACCTTGGCTTACTCGGCCCAGTCCGTGGGCCTATCCAACAGCTACATATTCTGGCGCATCCGCCTGCCCTGCTGCAAGCAGGGTATCCTGGCGGGCACGGTGCTGTCCTTTGCCCGGGCCCTGGGGGAATACGGCGCTACCAGCATGATAGCCGGCTACACTCCCGGCCGCACCGCCACCATCTCCACCACCGTCTACCAGCTCTGGCGCACCAACGACGACGCCGGGGCCCTCCGCTGGGTGCTGGTAAACCTGGCCATCTCCTTTGTGGTGCTGCTGGCGGTGAACATGCTGGAAAAGAAGCAGCGGCAGTCCGGCCCGCTGAGAAAGGCCGGGGTCTGAGATGAGCATATATGCAGATATAGAGAAAACTCTTGGGGACTTCCATCTGAAAGTTGAGCTGGAGGCCGAAAACGAGGTGCTCTCCCTGCTGGGGGCCTCCGGCTGCGGCAAGAGCATGACCCTCAAGTGCATCGCCGGCATAGTCAGGCCGGACCGGGGACGCATAGTGGTGGACGGCCGGACGCTCTTCGATTCGGAAAAGCGCATAGACCTGAGCCCCCAGCAGCGGCGCACCGGCCTTATGTTTCAAAATTACGCCCTCTTTCCCAACATGACGGTGCTGCAGAACATCCGGGCCGGGGCCCGGCGGGAGAGGGACGCCGCCGCCAGAGAGGAAAAGGTTCGGGATATAATGGACAGCTTCGGCCTTTCGGAGCTGGCCGCCCACTATCCCCGGCAGCTCTCGGGAGGGCAGCAGCAGCGCACCGCCCTGGCAAGGCTCCTGGTCTCCGCTCCGGACATCCTGCTGCTGGACGAGCCCTTCTCCGCTCTGGACAGCCACCTGCGCTTTCGTTTGGAGCGGGAGCTTGCGGAGGTCATCCGGGACTTTGGCAGAACCGTCATTCTGGTCTCCCACGACCGGGACGAGGTCTTCCGACTCTCGGACAAGATAGCTGTCATGAACGAGGGCGGCATCGAAACCTGCGGGGAGAAGAAGGCGGTCTTTGCCCGGCCCGCCACCCGCTCCGCCGCAATACTCACCGGCTGCAAAAACATCTCTCCCATAGAGAAACTGGGGCCGCGCCGCCTCCTGGCCCTGGACTGGGGCATGGAGCTGGAGACCGCCGAGGACATCGGGGAGGCCCGTTACCTGGGCATACGCATGCACGATCTGTGCTTCGGCCCCGGGGAGAACGCCTTTCTCTGCCGCCTGGTATCGGAGACGGAAAACCCCTTTTCCTACACCCTGATGTTCGCCAGGGGCAGCGCCGGCCCTGTGGGGCTGGAGACGGATAAGGGAACTTGGGAGAGGCTGCGCTGTGGGGAGACTTACATCCGGCTGCCGCCGGAAAAATGCGTGCTGCTGAAATAGCCGCTTAGAAATTGAGAGGACTTGACAGGGATGAAAAAAATAAATGTGGAAAATGCGGTAGGCCTGGAGCTCTGCCATGACATCACCGCCATGCGGGACGGCTTCAAGGGAGCCGCCTTCAAGCGGGGCCATATTATAAAAGAAGAGGACATCCCCCGGCTGCTGGACCTGGGCAAACGCACGGTCTTTGTCTGGGAGGAGAATGCCGGGGAGATACACGAGGAGGACTGCGCCTTGCGCATGGCCGCCATGGCCCCGGTGGAGGGAGCCCACTACACCGGCCCCTCCGAGGGCAAGGTGCTGCTCTTTGCCGACAGGCGGGGCATGTTCCGGGTGAACACCCGGCTGCTGGAGGAGATAAACTCCATAGGCGATATAACCATCTCCACCCTCCCAGACCACTTCCCCGTGGAAAAGGGGGCCCGCCTGGCCTCCATGCGCATAGTGCCCCTGGTGACTCAGGAGGAGCAAATAATAAAAGCGGAGAAACTCTGCGCCGCAGAAAAGCTCCTGGACCTGCGGCCCTACAAGCCCCGAAAGCTGGGGGTCATCATCACCGGCTCCGAGGTGTACAGCGGCCGCATCAAGGACAAGTTCGAGCCGGTGGTGCGCTCCAAAATGTCCAAGTACCCCTGCGATATTCTTGGCGTCAGCATCTGCGATGACCAGCTGGATATGATAGAGGCCGCTGCCCGTAAGTATCTGGACATGGGTGCGGATTTCCTCATCTTCACCGGCGGCATGTCCGTGGACCCGGACGACCTCACCCCCACGGCCATATGCGGCCTGGGTGCGGAGATAATAAGCCACGGCCTGCCCGCCCAGCCCGGCAACATGACCCTGGTGGCCTACCTGGGGGACATCCCCATCCTGGGTGTTCCCGGAGCCGCCATCAGCCTGCCCACCACCATGTTCGACGTACTGTTGCCCCAGATTTTCGCCGGGGACAGATTCACAAAGCAGGACCTGATACGCATGGGCGACGGCGGCCTGTGCCAGATGTGCAAAAGCTGCCACTTCCCCAATTGCAGCTTCGGCCGATACTGAACCCTTGAGCCATATGGATATGCTGCCAGCCCTCCGGCGGAGCTCATAAGCTCCGCCGGAGGGTAATTTTTTTCGCCCTTCCAGGGTAAAACACCGTAATTCCAAGAGCTTACGGCATAATCCACAAAAGTATTGATAGTTTTTTGTCAACACTCACACTTGAAAAGAGCGTCTCAATATGATACTTTTTGAACAGAGGGATATAAGGTATTACCTATTACCTTATATCCTGCAATAGGACCTTTTCCGACAGGCTCCTGCCTGGCCGCAGCAAAGGGAGTGATAGTATCAGCAGAGCCATGATAAGCCACGTTGACCTAAAAACTCAGGCTAAAGCAAAGATCCGGGACTACATCATGTCCCTGGATCTCAGCGAAAGCAACAAGCTGCCCAGGGAGGAGCTTTTTTGCCGCATGATCGGGGTAAGCCGGGTCACTCTCCGCAGCGCTCTCAGCGAGCTGGAGATCGAAGGCCTTGTACACAGGATCCACGGCAAGGGCACCTTTGTGAATATGACCCGGGTGAACATGCGCCTGAGCTTCAACCCGGTGGGCCGCTTCTCCGACCTGATAGCCGAGGCCGGTTTCAAGCCCAGGGTGCAGACCCTGGCCGTGGAAGTGGTGGCGGCAGACGCCCGGCTGGCCCAGGCTCTGGGCATAGAGGAAGGGGACGAGCTGGTCCGGGACAAGAAGCTCTTTTACGCCGACGAGGAGATATGCGCCTACTGCGAGGACTGTTTCCAGCTGAGCCTCATAGGCGGCAGGGACCCTCAGGAGCTGAGGGAGGCTTACCCTTAAGTGTTCCATTATCTCCACGAGGTCACGGGCCGGAAGGTGAGCTGGGACAAGGTGGAGCTGCACTGCGTGTCCTCGTCGTCCAAAAAGGAGCTTGAGGTTTTCGGCCACCGGCCCCTGCTCCAGCTCCACGGTGTAAACTATGACCAGCAGGACAGGCCCTTGATACTGATAGATGAATATGTGGACTCCCAGATTTTGAATTTCTGCCAGATACGCCAGAGGATAATCAACTACTGAGCCTGAGGTCAAAACTGCAATCTCAACAAAATATTTGATATAGGTAGAATGAACAGCACCTTAAGGAGGATGTTTCATGAAAAAGATCCAGTGGGCAAAGAACAGCATGCCAAAAACCGCAGACAAACAGCTGGCCGTTATGAGCCTGGAGAACGTGGGCAAGGCCAGAAAGTTCCATGAGAGTTTCCCCCAGTACAGCGTGACCCCTCTGGCCCAGCTCAAGGGCATGGCGGAGCACCTGGGCCTGGGCAGTCTCTTCGTCAAGGACGAGAGCTACCGCTTCGGCCTCAACGCTTTCAAGGTCCTGGGCGGCTCCTTTGCCATGGCCCGCTACATCGCCGGCCAGCTGGGCAAGGACGTGTCCGAAGTGGATTACAACTACCTCACCGGCGACAAGCTGAAGGAGGAGTTCGGCCAGGCCACCTTCTTCACCGCCACCGACGGCAACCACGGCCGGGGCGTGGCCTGGGCTGCAAACCGTTTGGGGCAGAAGGCCGTAGTGTTGATGCCCAAGGGCTCCGTCCAGTCCCGCTTCAACAACATTGCAAAAGAGGGGGCCCAGGTCAGCATAGAAGAGGTCAACTATGACGAGTGCGTCCGCCGGGCCAACGCCATGGCGGAAAAGACCGAGCATGGCGTAATGGTCCAGGACACCGCCTGGGAAGGCTATGAGGACATCCCCGCCTGGATAATGCAGGGCTACGGCACCATGGCCAGCGAGGCCGCCCAGCAGCTGAAGGAGGCCGGAGTGGACAGGCCCACCCACATCTTCATCCAGGCCGGCGTGGGCAGCCTGGCCGGCGCCGTCCAGGGTTACTTTGCAAACCTCTTCCACGACTGCGAGCCCACCGTGGTGGTCATGGAGGCCCAGGCTGCGGACTGTCTGTATCAGGGCGCCAAGGCCGGCGACGGAGATATAAGGATAGTGGACGGGGATCTCAGCACCATTATGGCGGGTCTGGCCTGCGGCGAGCCCAACATCATCTCCTGGGACATTTTGAAGAACCACTCCGCCTTCTTCGTCTCCTGCCCCGACTGGGTCTCCGCCAAGGGCATGCGCATGCTGGGCGCCCCGGTGAAGGGTGATCCCCAGGTGGTCTCCGGCGAGTCCGGGGCCGTGGGCATGGGCCTTATAGCCACGCTGATGACCGAGCCGGAATACGCCGAGCTGAAGGACGCCATAGGGCTGGACAAGAACAGCCGTGTACTCATGTTCTCCACTGAGGGCGACACCGACCCAGAGAACTATCGGAAGATAGTCTGGGGCGGAGCCTATCAGGAAATATAAAATTTTCTTTGGGGGTAATCAAAATGAATTACGAAGCTATCAAAAAGGCAGCAGAAGGCTACAGAGCCGACATGACCCGTTTCCTCCGCGCCATGATCTCCCACCCCAGTGAGAGCTGTGAAGAAAAGGAAGTCGTCGCCTGCATCAAGGCCGAGATGGAAAAGCTGGGCTACGACAAGGTGGAAGTGGACGGCCTGGGCAACGTCATCGGCTGGATGGGCCAGGGCGACAAGATAATCGCCATCGACTCCCATATCGACACCGTGGGCATAGGCAACATCAACAACTGGACCCATGACCCCTACCAGGGCTATGAGGACGAGCAGGTCATCTACGGCCGGGGCGGCTCCGACCAGGAGGGCGGCATGGCCTCCGCAGTCTACGGTGCCAAGATCATGAAGGACCTGGGACTCATCCCCCAAGGCTACAAGATAATGGTGGTTGGCTCCGTCCAGGAAGAGGACTGCGACGGCATGTGCTGGCAGTACATAGTCAACAAGTACTTCCCCAGCAAGGAAGAGGCCCAGAAGCAGATAGAGTTCGTCATCTCCACCGAACCCACCGACGGCGGCATCTACAGAGGCCACCGGGGCCGCATGGAGATCCGGGTGGACGTGAAGGGCGTATCCTGCCACGGCTCCGCTCCCGAGCGGGGCGACAACGCCATATACAAGATGGCGGACATTCTCCAGGATGTGCGCTCTCTCAACGAGAACCCCGCCGACGACAGCGTGGAGATAAAGGGCCTTGTGAAGATGCTGGACCCCAAGTACAATCCCCAGCACTACGAGGACGCCCGTTTCCTGGGCCGGGGCACCTGCACCACCTCTCAGATATTCTACACCTCCCCCAGCCGCTGCGCCGTGGCCGACTCCTGCTCCATCTCCATCGACCGGCGCATGACCGCCGGCGAGACCTGGGACTCCTGCCTCCAGGAGATAAGAGACCTGCCCAGCGTGAAGAAGTACGGCGAGGACGTCACCGTCTCCATGTACATGTACGACCGTCCCTCCTGGACCGGCGAGGTCTATGAGACCGAGTGCTACTTCCCCACCTGGATAAACAAGGAGAGCGCCGCCCATGTCCAGGCTCTGGTGGACGCCCACCACGCCCTCTTCGGCGACGAGCGCATCGGGCCCGAGGGCGCCATGCACCTGCGCCACCGCCCCCTCACCGACAAATGGACCTTCTCCACCAACGGCGTGGCCATCCAGGGCCGCTACGGCATCCCCTGCGTAGGCTTCGGCCCCGGCGCCGAGAGCCAGGCCCACGCCCCCAATGAGATCACCTGGAAGGACGACCTGGTCACCTGCGCCGCCCTCTACGCCGCAGTGCCCGGCCTCTATAAAGAGGAGAACAAGGGCGGAGACGTGGCTCAGTTCCGGGCCGGCCTCACGGACAACGACATCAAGTAAGCAGAAAATTTCATAAAACAATAAAACTCATTATTTAAAAGGAGAGAACAAAATTATGGACGCCAAGCTGCAGGCCTATATCGACAAGCTCAATTCCCTCAACTTCAAGGAAATGTACGAAGGCGACTTCTTCCTCACCTGGGAAAAGACCGACGACGAGATCGAGGCCGTATTCACCATCGCCGACGCCCTGCGCTACATGCGGGAGAACAACATCTCCACCCGCATCTTCGAGTCCGGTCTGGGCATCAGCCTCTTCCGTGACAACTCCACCCGCACCCGCTTCTCCTTTGCCTCCGCCTGCAATCTGCTGGGCCTGGAGGTCCAGGACCTGGACGAGGGCAAGAGCCAGATAGCCCACGGTGAGACCGTGCGGGAGACCGCCAACATGATCTCCTTCATGGCCGACGTCATCGGCATCCGTGACGACATGTACATCGGCAAGGGCAACACCTATATGCACGAGGTGGTCAACGCCGTCACCGAGGGCTACAAGGACGGCGTCCTGGAGCAGAAGCCCACCCTGGTGAACCTCCAGTGCGACATCGACCATCCCACCCAGTGCATGGCTGATATGCTCCACATCATCCACCACTTCGGCGGCGTGGAGAATCTGAAGGGCAAGAAGGTTGCCATGACCTGGGCCTACTCCCCCTCCTACGGCAAGCCCCTGTCCGTGCCCCAGGGCGTCATAGGCCTGTTCACCCGCTTTGGCATGGACGTGGTCCTGGCCCACCCCGAAGGCTACGAGGTCATGCCCGAGGTAGAAGAGGTGGCCAAGAAGAACGCCGCAGCCACCGGCGGCTCCTTCAAGAAGGTCAACTCCATGGCCGAGGCCTTCCAGGATGCGGATATCGTCTACCCCAAGAGCTGGGCTCCCTTTGCCGCCATGGAAAAGCGCACCGACCTGTACGCCCAGGGCGACAGCGCCGGCATCAAGGCCCTGGAGCAGGAGCTGCTCCGGCAGAACGCCCAGCATAAGGACTGGTGCTGCACCGAGGAGATGATGGCCAAGACCCACGACGGCAAGGCCCTCTACCTCCACTGCCTGCCCGCCGACATCAACGGTGTCTCCTGCACCGACGGCGAGGTGGAAGCCAGCGTCTTCGACCGCTACCGTGTCCCCCTGTACAAGGAGGCCTCCTTCAAGCCCTACATCATCGCCGCCATGATCTTCCTGGCCAAGTGCAAAGATCCCCAGGCCATGCTCAAGAAGCTGGAGGAGCGTGCTGTAGAGCGCCGCATGAAGGCTGAATGATATGGGAAAGAGAATAGTTATAGCCCTGGGCGGCAATGCCCTGGGAAATACTCTGGCCGAGCAGATGACTGCCGTCAAGCATACCTCCAAGGCCATTGCCGACCTCATTGAAGAAGGGCACAACGTAATCATCTCCCACGGCAACGGCCCTCAGGTGGGTATGATAAACCACGCCATGAACGAGCTGAGCCGGGAGGTGGAGTCGGACTTTCCCATCATACCCCTGTCCGTGTGCGTGGCTATGAGCCAGAGCTACATCGGCTACGACCTGCAGAACGCCCTGCGGGAGGAGCTTCTGAACCGGGGCATACCCAAGCCCTGCACCTCCATCATCACCCAGGTCATCGTGGACCCGGAGGACCCGGCCTTCCAGCACCCCTCCAAGCCCATCGGCCGCTTTATGAGCCGTGAGGAGGCGGAGAGCCTCCAGAAGGAAAAGGGCTATGTCATGATGGAGGACGCCGGTCGGGGCTGGCGGCGCATCGTGGCCAGTCCCAAGCCCCGGGACATCGTGGAGATAGAGACCATCCGGGCCCTGTTCAACGCCGGGCAGGTGGTCATTGCCGGAGGCGGCGGCGGTATCCCCGTCATTCGCGAGGGCAACCATCTCAGAGGCATGGGCGCCGTCATAGACAAGGACTTCTGTTCCTGCCTCATGGCCCAGCAGGTGGACGCCGACGTGCTGATAATCCTCACCGCTGTGGAAAAGTGCGCCATAAACTTCGGCAAGAGCAACCAGCAGTGGCTGGACCACATGAGCACCGAGGAGGCCCGCCGCTACTGCGCCGAGGGCCAGTTCGCCCCGGGCTCCATGCTGCCCAAGGTGGAGGCCGCCATAAAGTTTGCGGAATCCGCCCCGGGACGGCGCTCCCTTATCACGCTTCTTGAAAAGGCTAAAGACGGTATAGAGGGTAAGACCGGCACAGTTATCGAATAAACGGCACGCCGAGCTGCTCTGCATCAGACCAGCTCGGCGTCTTTTAAATCGCTTTGAAAATGAGAGAGGGGAGGTTTGACCTTTGAGACATATCCTGTACAACGGTACAGTGTTCACCCGGGATGCGGCCCTGCCCATGATAGAAGACGGAGCCGTAGTCTGGGAGGGGGACAAGATACTGGAGCTGGGCCTCCGGCAGGAGCTGCTGGAGAAATACCCCCAGGCCCAGCGGCTGGACGCCAAGGGCGGCGTCATCATGCCCGCCTTTATAAACGCCCACCACCATATCTACTCCGCCTTTGCCCGGGGCCTGTCCATCCCCGGCAACAATCCCACGAATTTCCTGGAGGTGCTGGAGGGCACCTGGTGGCGGATAGACAGGAACCTGGATCTGGCCATGACCCGCTACAGCGGCTACATGACCATGATAGAGTGTATCCGTTCCGGCGTCACCACCATCTTCGACCACCACGCCTCCTTCTGCCAGATACCCGGCAGCCTCGCCCAGCTGGCGGAGGCCGCAAAGGACACAGGGGTTCGCTCCTGCCTCTGCTATGAGATATCCGACCGGGACGGGGAGGAAAAGTCCCGCCAGTCGGTACAGGAGAACCTGGACTTCGGCCGTCAGTGCAAAGAGGACAAGAGCGGCCTGCTCTCCGCCATGTGCGGCATGCACGCCTCCTTCACCATATCCGAGGCCACCATGGCCTATGCCCGGGAGCACTGGGACGGGGGCTTCCACATCCACGTGTGCGAGGGCAGTTACGACCGGGACCACTGCCGGGAGCACTATGGCGAGACGGTGCCGGAGCGCCTCTGCCGCCACGGCATCCTGGGACCTCAAAGCATCTGCGGCCACTGCGTATACCTCAGCGACTCCGACCGGCAGCTGCTGAGCGGCACCGGCACCGCCGTGGTGCACAATCCCCAGTCCAACATGGGCAACGCCGTGGGCGTCACCGACGTTATTAAGCTCTTTGAGGCAGGAGTCACCGTGGGCCTGGGCACCGACGGCTTCACCAGCGACATGCTGGAGTCCATGAAGCATGCAAACGTCCTTATAAAGCACTTCAACCGCCACCCCTCCCTGGGCTGGAACGAGACCTTTGCCATGGCCCTGGACAACAACGCCCTGCTGGCCCAGCGCCATTTCGGAGGGACCTTCGGGGTCCTTGCCCCCGGAGCCAGGGCGGATATCATAGTATCCGACTACAAGCCCTTCACCCCCATGGACGGCGGCAACCTCAACGGCCACCTGCTCTTCGGCATGAACGGCCGGAACATCACCACCACCGTGGGCAGCGGCAGAGTCCTGATGCATGACCGGGAGATAGTCTCCGTGGACGAGGAAAAGATAATGTATGAGTGCCGCAGGCAGGCTGGCCGCCTTTGGGAAAAACTTTGCGGAGGTAACTGACATGAGCGACGAAATGAGAGGCATTCCCTTTAAGACCCTGCTGGAGACGGTGGTCTCCGAGTACAAGGGGCACAAGAGCCTGTTCTATGTGCCCGTCCACGCAGAGCTGGTGGCCGGCGCCGTGACGGTGGCGGGCAAGAAAGTGTCGGTCCCCCTGGGCCCCGCCGCCGGGCCACACACCCAACTGGCCCAGAACATACTCTCCGCCTTTGCCGCCGGCGCCCGCATCTTCGAGCTGAAGACGGTGCAGATACTGGTGGGCAAGGAGCTGGGCATAGTAAAGCCCTGCATCTATGTGAAAGACGAGGCCTACAACACCGAGTGGTCCACCGAGCTCACCGTCCGGGAGGCCATGGAGGAGTACATAAAGGCCTACATCGCCATCAAGCTCTTCGCCCGGGAGTTCGGCTGGGACGACAGCTTCCAGTTCCATCTCAGCGTGGGCTACAACCTGGCGGGCATACAGAGCGGCGTCATCGACGATTTCCTCAACACCATGCAGGACGCAGGCAAGAGCCCCTTCTGGCAGCAGTGCCTGGATACGGCGGCGGCCTGCCTGCCCCTGTTCAAGAATGTGGACGAGGCCTTCATCCGGGGCCTTGACCCCCACATATGCCAGCTGGTGACCCTGTCTACCATGCACGGCTGTCCTGCCGACGAGATAGAGCGCATAGCCGCCTATCTCATTGAGGAAAAAGGCTTCAACACCTACATCAAATGCAACCCCACCCTGCTGGGCTACGAGCGGGTCCGGGCCATGCTGGACAAGATGGGCTACGGCTATGTGAGCTTTGACACCAGCCACTTTGACCACGACATGAAGCTGCCCGACGCCGTGGCAATGGTCCACCGTCTGATGGCTCTGGCGGAGAGCAAGGGCCTGGTCTTCGGCGTGAAGCTCACCAACACCTTCCCGGTGCAGATAGTCCGGGGCGAGCTCCAGGGGGAGGCCATGTACATGTCCGGCAAGCCCCTGTTCCCCATCGCCCTGCACGTGGCCTACGAGCTGAGTCTGGCCACCGGCGGGAGGCTGCCAATATCCTTCTCCGGCGGCATTGACAACCACAACATCACCGACGTGCTCTCCTGCGGCATAAAGCCGGTGACCCTGGCCACCTACCTGCTGAAAAGCGGCGGCTACAAGAATCTTACCAAGCTGGCCGCCCTGGTCCCCATGAGCATCCCGGAGCAGGTGGACTGCTCCAAGCTGGCCGAGCTCTGCGGCAAGGTGCTCTCCGACCCCCACTACATGAAAGAGCCGGAACGGCCCAGGGCGGTGAAAAACACCCTGCCCCCCACGGCCTGCTTCAAGTGCAAAAACTGCATGGACGTCTGCCCCAACCGGGCAAACTTCCCCCTGCCCGCCCTTAAGGCCGCCATTCACATCGACTCCTACTGCAACGAGTGCGGCAACTGCGCCTGCCTCTGCCCCTTCGGCTACACCCCATACAAGGATAAATTCACCTATTTTGAGACGGAAGCGGACTTTGATTCTTCAAGCAACAGCGGCTTTTTGGGCCGCAGTAAGTTCCGTCTGGACGGCAAGGTGTTCACCGACCCCGCCCTGCTCCCGGAGGAGCTGCGCCAGGTCATAGACGCCTTCCTGGGCTGATATGAGCACCGTGATAAAAGGCGGCACCCTCGTCTCCTCCCGGGGGCTGCAAGCAGCCGACATTCTCATAGAGGGGGAGAAAATAAGCGCCGTCGCCCCAGAGCTCCGGGGCGATAAGGTGGTGGACGCCAGCGGCTGCCTGGTCTTTCCAGGCTTCATCGACGCCCACACCCACCTGGAGATGCCCGTATCCGGCACCGTCACTGCCGACAGTTTCCGAACCGGCACGGCGGCGGCCATAGCCGGAGGCACCACCACCATTCTGGACTTTGCCACCCAGGACAAGGGGGGCAGCCTGCAGCAGGCCCTGGAGGTATGGCACGGCCGGGCCGACGGACACTGCTCTTGCGACTACGGCTTCCACATGGCCATATGCGACTGGAACGAGAACACCCGCAGCCAGCTGCGGGAAATGGCCGCAGCCGGGGTAACTTCCTTCAAGTGCTACCTGGCCTATGACGCCCTTATGGTCAGCGACGCCCAGCTCTATGACATTCTCACGGAGATGAAAAAGATAGGCGGCATACTGGGCGTCCACTGTGAAAACGGCCCGGTGCTGAATCTGCTGCGGGAGAGGGCTATCCACTCAGGAGAGACTTCCCCGGCCTGGCACCCCCGCACCCGTCCGGCTCTCCTGGAGGGGGAGGCGGTGAGCCGTTTCCTGCGTCTGGCAGGTCTGGCAGGAGTCCCGGCCTGGGTGGTCCACCTCTCCACCGCCGACGGTCTGGAGGAGATACGCCTGGCCCGCCGCCGGGGTCAGGAGGTCTATGTGGAGAGCTGTCCCCAGTACTTTACCCTGGACGAGAGACTGTACCAGTCCCCGGGCTTTGAGGGGGCTAAGTATGTGTGTTCCCCGCCCCTGCGTTCCCGGGAGGACCAGGCCGCCCTGTGGGAGGCCCTGGCCGGAGGGGAGATAGACCTGATCTCCACCGACCACTGCTCCTTCAATTTCAAGGGGCAGAAGGAGTTGGGCCTCCATGACTTCACTCTCATCCCCAACGGCATGCCCGGCATAGAACACCGGGCCGCCGTGATGTACACCGCCGGTGTGGCCACGGGCCGCATCAGCGTTCAGGAGCTCTGCCGGGTGCTCAGTGAGACCCCGGCCAAGCTCTTCGGCCTCTACCCCAGGAAAGGCCTGCTTGCCCCGGGCAGCGACGCCGACATCGCCGTCTATGACCCCCGGCGTGACGGCCTCATCACCGCCGCCCGTCAGCATCAAAACTGCGACTACAGCCCCTACGAGGGCTTTAAGACCTCCGGCTCCCTGCGGGATGTTTTTCTCCGGGGCGTGCAGGTCTTTAAGGACGGGGAACTGAAGGAGCCCGGAAGAGGCCGGTACCTACGCCGCAGCCGGGCCTTTTGCGCCCCGGAATAACTTAGCTGTCCCAATCCAATTCTCGGAAGAAGGTTGAACTTGATGAAGGCAAAAACTAATTCCTCCGGCAGTCTCTTTGAACTCAGGGGGCGTCCCCCCATATCCAGCGCCCTGCCCCTGGCATTGCAGCACGTGGTGGCCATGATAGTGGGCTGCGTGACCCCGGCAATCATCGTGGCCTCCGCAGTCAGCGGCGGCGGCATGGCGGATGGGGACAAGATAATCCTCATCCAGTCCTCCCTGGTCATCTCCGCCCTGTCCACCCTCCTGCAGCTCTTCCCCATAGGGAAAAAGGGCTCTTTGGGCCTGGGCTCCGGCCTGCCTATGATTTTGGGCGTCAGCTTTGCCTACGTGCCCACCATGCAGGCTGTGGCCGCCGGCTTCGGCGTGGCTACCATCCTGGGCTCCCAGGTGGTGGGCGGCATTATAGCAATCGTCATCGGCTTTCTCATTAAGAACATACGCAAATATTTCCCGCCTCTGGTGACCGGCACCGTGGTCTTCACCATAGGCCTGTCCCTCTACCCCACCGCCATAAACTACATGGCCGGAGGCACCTCCAGCGCCAACTACGGCTCTTGGGAAAACTGGGCCATAGCCCTCTTCACCCTGGCGGTGGTGGTAGTGCTCAACCACTACGGCAAGGGCATACTGAAGCTGGCCTCCATCCTCATCGGCATCATCGTGGGCTACGCCGTCTCCGCCTGCTTCGGCATGGTGAGCTTTACCAGCGTCTCCACCGCCGCCTACTTCCAGCTGCCCCGGCTCATGTACTTCGGCATCGACTTTGAGGTGTCCTCCTGCGTGGCCATGGGCGTGCTCTTTGCCATTAACTCCATCCAGGCCATAGGCGACTACACCGCCACCACCACCGGGGCCATGGACAGGGAGCCCACGGACAGGGAGCTGCAAAACGGCATAGTGGCCTACGGCGTCACCAACGCCCTGGGCGCCTTCTTCGGCGGCCTGCCCACCGCCACCTACAGCCAGAACGTGGGCATAGTGGTCACCACCAAGGTCATTAACCGCTTCGTGCTGGGTATGGCCGCAGTCATTCTTGGCGTGGCGGGCCTCATACCCAAGTTCTCCGCCCTGCTCACCACCATCCCCTACTGCGTGCTGGGCGGCGCCACGGTGAACGTCTTCGCTTCCATAGCCATGACGGGCATAAAGCTCATCTCCTCCGCCCGCTTAAACTTCAGGAACTCCGCCATCGTAGGCCTGGCCGTGGCCCTGGGCATGGGCATCACCATGGCCCCCGCCACTCTCTCCGCCTTCCCCGGCTGGGTGACCATGATCTTCGGCAAGTCCCCGGTGGTGCTGGCCACCATAGTGGCAGTGGCTCTGAACCTGATAATCAAGGACGAAGAAAAAGCCGCCGGCAAGGCGGGCGCTGAAACAAATTAAACTGAAAGGAAGCTCTCTATGTACAAAGTAATGGTAAACGGCAGAGAATACGAGTCTGCCGAAGACAAAAAGCTGCTGAGCTTTCTGCGGGACGACCTGCACCTCACCGCCGCCAAGGACGGCTGCAGCGAGGGCGTCTGCGGCACCTGCACCGTGCTGGTGGACGGGGCCAAGGTCAAGGCCTGCGTCATGCCTCTCAGCAAGCTCCAGGGCAAGAGCATAGTCACAGTGGAGGGCATAGCCCCGGAGGAGATGGCCGTATACGAGCACTGCTTTGCCCAGGCCGGAGCCGTACAGTGCGGCTTCTGCATCCCGGGCATGATAATCTCCGCCAAAAGCCTGCTGGACGTGAATCTCAATCCCACCAGGGAAGACGTGAAAAAGGCCATAAAGGGCAACCTCTGCCGCTGCACCGGCTACAAGAAGATAGAGGAAGCCATACTCATGGCCGCAGAATTTTTCCGGGAGGGCAAGCCCATCCCCGCCGCCCCGGAGAAGCTGCACATGGACCAGCAGGCCCAGCGCATCGACGCCAAGGAAAAGGTCAACGGCAGCGGACTCTTTGCCGACGACCTGCAGATAGAGGGCATGGTCTATGCCAAGCCCGTCTACTCAAAATATCCCCGGGCCCTGATAAACCGGGTGGACGCCTCCAAGGCCCGCTCCCATCCCGACTGTCTGGCGGTACTGCTGAGGGAGGACGTGCCCTGCAACAAGACCGGCCATATCAAGCAGGACTGGGACGTGATCATGGGCGAGGGGGACATCACCCGCTATGTGGGCAACGTCCTGGCCGTGGTGGTCTCCGCCGACAAGAGCAAGCTGGAGGAGCTCTGCTCTCTGGTGGAGGTGGACTACACCCAGCTCACCCCCATCACCAATCCCTTTGACGCCCTCAAAGGGGACGCCCCCCTCATCCACCCCGACGGCAACATCATGAGCCGGGCAAATCTTATCCGGGGCAATGCCGACGAGGCCATAAAGAACTCCAAGTATGTTGTCACCCGCAAGTACAAGACCTCCTGGCAGGAGCACGGCTTTATGGAGCCGGAGTGCTGCGTAGCCCTGCCCGAGGGGGAGGACGGCCTGCTGATATACACCACCAGCCAGTCCATCTACGACGTGCAGCGGGAGTGCGCCCAGATCCTCCAGATCCCCAGGGAGAAGGTGCACTGCCGGGCTCCCCTGGTGGGCGGCGGCTTCGGCGGCAAGGAAGATATGTCCGTGCAGCAGTATGCAGCCCTGGCAGCCTGGAAGCTGAAAAAGCCCGTTAAGGTGAAGTACACCCGCCAGGAGTCCCTGGACTACCATGTGAAGCGCCACCCCATGGAGATGGAATTCACCACCGCCTGCGACGAAAACGGCAAGCTCACCGCCATGAAGGGCATCATCATTGCCGATACCGGGGCCTACGCCTCCCTGGGCGGTCCCGTGCTCCACCGGGCCTGCACCCACGCCGCCGGTCCCTATAACTACCAGAACGTGGACATCTTCGGCATGTCCGTATACACCAACAACGTGGTCTCCGGCGCTTTCCGGGGCTTCGGCGTGACCCAGAGCTGCTTTGCCACGGAGATGAACATCAACCTCCTGGCGGAGATGGTGGGCATAGACCCCTGGGAGTTTAGGCGTCGGAACGTGATAAAGCCCGGCGACGTGCTCCCCAACGGCCAGACCGCCGACGCCAACACCAATATGGCCGCCTGCCTGGACGCTCTGAAGGACGTGTATTACTCCGGCGGCCCCTATGTGGGCATAGCCTGCGGCTTCAAAAACTCCGGCACCGGCATGGGCAAGCAGGACATAGGCCGGGTGCTGCTGTCCGTGGAGCAGGGCAAGGTGCACATCCGCACCTCCGCCTCCTGCATGGGCCAGGGTATAGGCCAGATGTGCCTGACGGAGATCTGCCATGTCACCGAATTGTCCCCCGCCTGCTTCGTCTTTGAAAATGCGGACACCGTGCGCACCCCCGACTCCGGCACCTCCACCGCCTCCCGCCAGACCGTCATGACCGGCGAGGCCGCCCGCCGGGCCGGCGAGAAGCTGCGCCTGGCCCTGGACGAGGGCAAGAGCCTGGAGGAGCTGGAGGGCCGGGAGTTCTACGGCGAGTTCTCCGCCATCACCGACCCCCTGGGGGCCATAAAGGAGAACCCCATCAGCCACATCTCCTATTCCTACGGCGCCCAGGCCATAGTCCTCAACGAAGAGGGTCGGATAGTCAAGGCCGTCTCCGCCTTTGACGTGGGCACCCCGGTGAACATCCAGTCCGTGGAGGGCCAGATAGAGGGCGGCATGCTCATGGGCATAGGCTACGGCGTCACCGAGAAGTTCGAGTGCGTGGACGGCTACCCCAAGAGCAAGTTTGGCACCATCGGCTTCATGCGCGCTACCGAGGCTCCTGAGCTGGAGGTCATACTCTGCCGTCCCGCCGAGGAGGACAAGCTGCCCTACTCTCTGGGCGCAAAGGGCTGCGGCGAGCTGTGCATGATACCCACGGCCCCCGCCTGCGCCCACGCCTACTACCGCTATGACGGCCAGTTCCGCCAGCAGCTGCCCCTGGAGAACACCCCCTACAGGAAAGCTAAAAAATAAAGGGAGAAAAGAGACATGAAATATACCGACACCAAGAACGCCCCCGCCGCCATCGGCCCCTATTCCCAGGCCATATCCGTGGGGAATCTCCTCTTCACCTCCGGCCAGATACCCCTGGACCCCCAGACCGGCGCCGTGGTGGGCGAGGACATCAGCAGCCAGGCCCATCAAGTGATGAAGAACCTGGGCGCCGTGCTGGAGGCCAACGGCATAGGCTACGGCGACGTGGTGAAGACCACCTGCTTCCTCTCTGACATGAAATACTTCGGGGACTTCAACACGGTCTACGCCCAGTACTTCACCGGCAAGCCCGCCCGCAGCTGCGTAGCTGTGAAGGAGCTCCCCAAGAATGTCCTCTGCGAGGTGGAGCTCATAGCCCGGCTGGGCTGAGCCGCTCAAGCCGGCTGCGGCCTTCCCTCTGAAAAGCCTTACGGAAAAGGTCTCGGGTCATTGTGAACCCGAGACCTTTTCCGTTATCATTTTTTGTCGTATTGTACAAAAGACGAATTGTAATTTTGTTGATATCGTCAATCGAAAAAAATTCGCTTATGTGGTATTTATTTTAAAGTAACGCATATAAGGTAATACTTCTCACGCTAAATCATTTAGTCCCCGCCGCCCATGTTTCAGTTGAAGAGGTGCATAGATGAAGGAGCCAATGATAAAACGCATTGACTTGAAGACCCAGGCAAAAGTGAAAATACAGGAATATATCGCCTCTCTGGACCTGAGCAAGAGCAACAAGCTGCCCCGGGAGGAGGAGTTCTGCCGGATAATCGGCGTCAGCCGCATCACCCTGCGCAGCGCCCTCAACGAGCTGGAAATGGAGGGTCTGGTCCACCGCCGCCAGGGCAAGGGCACCTTTGTGAACATCACCCGCCGTAACATGAAGCTGAGCTTCAGCCCCGTTGGCCATTTTGGAGACGTTATCTCTGCGGCAGGCTACCGGCCGAGGATAGAGCAGCTGGGTCTGGAGCTCATCTGCGCCGACGAGAGGCTGGCGGCAGCCCTGGAGATAGAGCCCGGGCAGGAACTGGTGAGAGACAGGAAATACTTTCTCGCCGACAATGAAGTCTGCGCCTATTGCGAGGACTTTTTCCCCCGCAGCCTCATAGGTGACATCACTGTGGAAGAGCTTAATGCCGGTGGGCTGTCGGTATTCCACTATCTCTATGAGATAACCGGGCGGAAGGTGCTCTGGGACAAGGTGGATATATCCGCTGTGGACTCCTCTGCAAAGAAGGAGCTGGGGGTATTTGGAGACAAAGCCCTGCTCTATCTCCACGGCGTCAACTATGACGAGCAGGACAAGCCCCTGGTGCTGGTAGACGAGTACGTGGACACCGGCATCCTCACCTTCAGCCAGATACGCCAGAGGATAATAAATTACTGAATCGGCCCTTATTGGACAGAGTTTTGTGCGGCGCAGCAGCGCCGCACTTTTTTGGCCTTTTCCCGGGCCTTAGCCTTTAAAAGTTGATTTATCTCCTTTCTCTGATATAATGGGGCACAGGAGCCGGAGCAGTTTCGGCCGCAGGAAAAGAGGGAGGGAGCGCATGGGAATATACGTTTGGGGCGCCGGCTGCGGAGCTTCCCAGCTGATAAGCAAAGGTCTCGAAATCGGGAAAATAAGCGCATTTGTGGATAGTTTCCCTGTAAAGTCGGATTTCCTGGGCCGCCCGGTGCTGAGGCCCGAGGAGCTGCCCGTCGCCGACTGTGAGCTTCTCATAGTAACAAGCAGGCACAGCGGCGATATCGCCGGGCAGTGCAGCCGTCTGGGCCTGGATAGGGAGCGGATACTGTTTCTGAAAAATCACTGCCGTCTGGAGGACATGAACGCCTCCTGCACCACAGCGGCGGAGAAGCTGCTGGGCGGGGAGCTGCTGGAGCGGCTGCTGCCCCGGCAGAGGGTGATAAGCAGCCCGGCTCTGCTGTCCTCCAGCGCTCTGCCGGAGCGGGAGCTGTCGGGGGACTATGTGCGCCTGGCCGCTTTGGAGCTCATCTGCCGCAGACTTGAGGGCAAGGTACCCGGAGCGGCGGCGGAACTGGGAGTATACCGGGGAGATTTTGCCCGCTGCATAAACAGTCTGCTGCCGGGGCGCAAGCTCTATCTGTTTGACAGCTTTTCCGGCTTTGAGCCCGGAGACGGGGCGGAGCCCGCCCTCCAGGCAGCCCATGAAAGCGCCGGCGCAGAGGCGGTCCTGGCCAGGATGCCCCACCCGGACATGGTCAGGCTGTATCCCGGCTACTTTCCCGCCTCACTCAAGGGGCTGGAGGAGCGTTTCTGCCTGGTGTCCCTGGATGTGGACTTTGCCCGGCCCACTCTGGAGGGTCTGCGCTGGTTCTGGCCCAGGCTGAACGCCGGGGGCTGCCTGCTGCTCCACGACTGGGGCAACCCGGAACTGCCCGGGGCAGCCCAGGCTCTGGAGCAATACGAGGCGGAGCTGGGCTCCTCCATACCCTCTATCCCTCTGCCGGATATGAAGGGCAGCCTGGCCCTGTGCAAATAAGTTCGGGAATACATGTGAAAACAGCCGGCGGCAGGCCGGCTGTTTTTTTGCTGTTTATTGCTGCGCTTTCACCATATAACGCTTTCCCGGATACATGGGGCCATCCTCCATGGAGCAGAGGGTGCAGCTCACCTGCGCCGGCAGCGTTGGGAAGCAGGCGGAAGCTGCTCTCTCTATCTCCCCTTCCAGCCCCGGCTCCAGCGTACGGGCGCTGATCTTCAGCACACCATCAAATTCCCCCTGGCAGTCCACCAGGCCGGAGAGTCGGAACAGGGCCTCGTCCAGCTTTTCCATGGAGGGGCCTTCCGTCTTCCGGCTCACCCGGTCTATGCGCCGGGTCACGCCGCCGCAGGGGCAGGACGGCAGGAAGCGGGTATAGTCCCCGGTGCGGTAGCGCAGCAGGGGCATGGCCCGCAGTCCCACGGTGCTGATGACCAGTTCCCCGTATTCCCCGAGGGGAAGGCTGTTCCCCTCCCCGTCCACTATCTCGGCTATGATGTGGTTCTCCCGCAGATGCATGCCCTCATGGGCCGGGCAGCTCACCGCCCCGCCCAGGCCGCACTCCCGGCTGCCGTAGTGGGGAAAGGGCTCGCTGCCGGTGAGCTTTTTGATTTCCGCCATCAGCCCCTGGGGACAGGCGTCGGCGGACAGCAGGGAGCGCTCTATTGGAAAGCCCGGCCCGTACATCCGGCCCAGGCCCAGCAGGGCGGTGGGAAAGCCGATATAGCACCGGGGCCTTGCGTCCCTCACCAGGGCGCAGAGCTCCCCCCAGCTCTGGCCGTAGCCCGCCTTTACCGGCTCCGCCCCCAGTTTTTCCACCGCCCGGGCTATCAGGTCACCAAGGCCGAAGGGGCCGGTAAAGGGGAAGGCAATCAGGCAGCGCTCCCCCGCCGGGAGCATCTCCGATATGCCGGCAGCGAAAAATCCCACCGTGTCCTCCATGTCCTCCCGGGTGTAAAACACCCGCTTTCCCGCCCCGGTGGTGCCGGAGGTGGCCCCGGATATCACCCGCTCCACCTGGCTCTGGGATGTGAGCAGGAAGCTCCCGCTGCACTCCGACAGCTGTTCCGGCGTGGTGAAGGGCAGGCCGGAAAGCTCCTCCAGGCTCCCCAGGCGCCGGGGGTATCCTGCATACATGCCGCCCCTGGCCGCAGCCCTCTCCAAAGTCTCGTTCAGTCTTTTCAGCTGTAAGGCCTCCAAGTCCTCCCTGCTCAGCTCAGGGAGGGCTTCGGTGTCTTTTATCCACTTATCCAGTCTGGTTCTTCTCATTTTCTATAAAGGGCCCGGCCCCGGCTGTCGGTGAGGTTGTAGGCGCAGAAGGGCACCATGCCCAGCTTCGAATCCACCTCGCAGATGTAGCAGCGGCGGAGCCTGTCCAGGTCCAGGCTCCAGGCGTCCTGGAACAGCATGCCGGAGACGGTGAAGGTGTTTCTCACCGTCTGCTCCAGAAACTCGTCCAGGGAGGCGGTGTCCGGGTCGCAGCAGCCCTCCCCCGTTTTGCCGCTCCACTGCCGGGAGACGAAGTCACGGGCCTCGCTGCTCTTTACGCAGCAGCACTGGCTGCGCCGCCGGGGCAGGGCCTTCAGGCTGCCGTCGGCCTTTCGCAGGTAGCTGGCGTGGAAGGAGCAGTAGGGGCTCTCCGCCCCGCCGCCGCCGAAGTGGGAGGCCCTCATAAGGCCGCCGGTCTGCTCCTCTATCCGTCTCAGCAGGGCGGGGATGGTCAGGGGCTTTTCCGGCCGCTCCAGGCCGCAGCGGCCGAAATAGGATATGGGCTGGAAATGCACCCCCCGCACATGGGGGGCCCTCTCCAGGGCAAAGCGGAGCATCTCACCCAGGCTCTGGTCGTTCACCCCCGGGGCCACCGTGGGCACCAGCACCACCGGCAGCTGCGCCCGGCGGCAGTTCTCTATTGCCCGGAGCTTCATCTCCTTCAGCGGCCTGCCCCGGAGCTCCACATATATCTCCTCATCCAGGCCGTCAAACTGCAAAAACACGGTGCTGAGCCCGGCCTGGCGGAGTTTCGCACAGTAGTCCGGCTCCCGGGCCAGGCGCAGGCCGTTGGTGTTCAGCTGGAAAAAGCTGAAGCCCTTTTCCAGGCCCAGGGAAATTATCTTATCCAGGTCGTCCCTCACCGTGGGTTCGCCCCCGGAGAGCTGGATATTGAAGGGGCCGCCCCGCTCCATGAGCATGTCGTACTGCCGGCCTATCTCCTCCAGACTCAAATCCCTGGGCTCCCGCTCCCCGGCGGAGGCAAAGCACACCGGGCAGCTGAGATTGCAGCGGTTGGTGAGCTCCAGCAGCACGCAGCAGCCCTCCCGTTCGTGGTTCTGGCACAGTCCGCAGTCATAGGGGCAGCCCCGCTCCGCAGGTCTCGCCCTGGGGGGCTGGGTCTTGCCCCCGGCGTCCCCCTCTGCCCAGGCCAAATAGGAGTCCAGATCTCCCTCCCAGATGAGGGTCTTGAAGCTGCCGTGGTCGGGGCATTTCTTTTCCATGTATATGCCCTCGTCCTCCAGCAGCTTTTTTGCCGCTATCCTGCCCAGGCACACGGGGCAGACGCTCATTGTCCTGCCTATCTCCATATCACATAAGTCCTCTGTCTTCCAGTATCTCCACACACTTTTCATAGCTGGAGGCGATTATCTCCGGGCAGTATTCCAGACGCTTTGCCGGATTTCCCCCGGTGATATCCCGACATTCCACTGAGGAATGTTCCAGCTCCATCTCCTCTGTGAACCAGCGGGTGAAGTCCCCCAGGGCGGCCTTGTGGTAGGGGCTCTCATACTCCGTGGGGGCGCTCTTGCCGGTGAAATAGGATATAAGGCAGCAGCCGGCGGTCATGCAGCCGCAGACGCCCCCGGAATAGCCCACGCCGCCGTTTAAGCCGGCCAGGGCCTGCACCAGCTTGGGATTATCCTCCCCCAGGGTCTCCATCAGCAGCAGCCCCAGGATCTGGGAGCAAAAATATCCGTACCGGGACAGCTCCATTATCCTGTCCATCAAATCCATCGGCTCACATCCTTTCGCAGGCAAACAGCACATAGCTGCATTTTTTCATCTTTATCCGGCAGGGCTCCTCCTCCCGCCACAGGGCTTCCAGGTAGTATTCCCGCCACAGCTCCGTCAGGTCCTCTATGTGGCGCACCGCAAAGCCCGCAAGGCGTACTTGGCTTAAAAGCTCCGTCACGTCCTCCGTCACGTCGGAGAACACCAGCTTGCCGCCTTTCCTCAGCAGTCTTGCCGCCTCCTTCAAGGCGGCTGGCACGTCCCCGCCCAGGAAAAAGCTGCACTGGGACATCACCCCGTCAAAGCTGCCGGTGGGATATGGACAGCGGAGAAAGTCCCCTTTCTCCACCCCCGGCCCCCGGGGCTCCAGGTCTATGCCCAGGGCGGTATTGCCCTGCTTCTCCAATGTTTTAAGGGCCGAGCCGTCCCCGGCCCCCATGTCCAGCCAGCGGCTGCCCCGGGGCAGGAAGGCCAGTTCTATCAGGTAGCGGCTGTGCTCCGCCCCTCCCGGATGTCCGTCCATCATTTGTCCTCCAGGGCCTTTTCCACGGAGAGCACCTTGCCCAGGGCCAGCTCCTCCGGCACATAGACAAAGCCGCACCGGGGGCACACCGGCAGCTCCACGGGGAAGCCGTTGTCCAGGTACATGAATTTTGCCTTGCCCTTTTGCAGCTTGCAGCGGCATTTCATGCACATCAGCTTGCCCTCCGGGTCCACGGTATAGTAATTTTTATCGGCCATATCCTGCTCCTTTCGGCGGCTTGGCTTACAGTCGGTTCACTACCGTCATTCTATGGCTGTAGGCGCTGTGCACCAGATAGCCCTTCTCCGTCTCGCTGTACTTGACCCAGAAGGTCACGTTGCCCAGGCGTTCCCTGGTGACGAAGAGCCCGCTGTCCTCCTCCAGCACCGCCTCTCCGCTCTCCCGCAGGTGTTGAAGCACCTGGATGACGTCGGATCTGAGTATCATCCTGTCGTCCATCCTCTCCTCCGCCTCCGGGGTATATTCCACTTCAAAGCCCAAGTCTTCCATTTTCAGTTCTTCTCCCCACAGTTCCTTTAAAAGCTGCTGTTTAAGGCCCAGCCTGTTGTATCTCTTTGCGCTTATATCCGGGCAGTTGTCCGCTGCGGCGCCGTACACCAGCTCCAGCAGGTGCAGCGACTCCCTGCCCTCCCGGGCAAAGCGGTCCCGGCAGGCCATGCAGTAGCTCAGGTAGGGCAGGGGCGAGCGCTCCAGGCAGCTCTCCGTCATCTCCCTTGCCACTTCCCGATTGGTATACTGGGTCAGGCCCCCGTAGCCGCAGCAGGGGGACTGGTCCCCGGAATAGGGGGTGTCCCGTATCTCGCAGCCCAGCTTTGCCGCTATGCGCCGTATGCTCTCCTGGGTCTTGGCGTCCCCCCGGGCTCCGCAGGCGTCGTGTAAGGCCATGGGCCGCTGACGGAGCTCCGCCGTCTCCGGCAGGCCCAGCTCCTCCAGTATCTCCCATATGCCCCGGACGCTTTCCCGGCCCTGGGACAAAAGCTGCTTTTTGCAGCTTGGGCAGCCGGCTATTATCTCCGGCGAGCCCAGCTCCCCCAGCTCCTTGCCGAGAAAGTCCACCGTCTCCCCGTAGAGCTCATAGCGGCCGGCCCAGTCCCCTATGGCGCCGCAGCAGCCCAGCATCAATGCCACGCCTCCATCCAGCCTCCGGCACAGGTCCAGATAGGCCGCCCGCACCGTGGCGGGGGCTATGGCCGCAGCCTGGCAGCCGGGGAAAAACACATAGCTGCACTTTTTAAAGCCCGGCTGCTTCCGGCTGAGAAAGGCCTCCCCGTTGGAAAAGAGCATGTCCATAAGGGCGAACTCATGGGGGGCCAGGGGCATCTTGCCGGTGCTGACCATGTTCTGCCGGGCGATGTGGCAGACCTCGGCCATATCGTAGCCGTTGGGGCAGAGGACGCTGCACTGGCCGCAGAGGGCGCAGGCGTTTATGGGCTTGTTCATCATATGGTCGCCCATGATGATGGAGACGTTGTTGTATATCTCCCGGGTGAGTATCCTGGGGAATTTTTTATAGTGGCGCAGATAGGCGCAGCCCTTTATGCACTCGTCACAGTGGCACTGGATGCATCTTGCCGCCTCCGCCATTGCACTGTCCATGTCCTTTACCGGGATGCGCTTTGAGGGCTTTACCCCCTCCAGGGAGGTGTACAGCCGGGTGGCCACGCTGCCCTCCTCCCCCCGGGTATTGCCCGGGTCCAGATGCTGGGCCAGGCGGTCGGCGCTGAGGGCGGCCCGCTTTGCCCCGAAGGCGGAGTCCAGCACGCCCCGGGTACTGCCGGTGATGAGCCTCTGCTCCCTGCACACCATCACGGCCTCATCCGTCTCCAATCCGGGATAGAGGGTCCGGGCCGTGTCCCAGGCGGCGGCAATGAGGGCATATTTCTCCCTGTCCTCCCAATAGGCCGCCTCCGGCTCACAGCCCCATTTGAAGGCGATATCCAGCTCGTTCAAAAGCCCTGCCGTTGCCTCCGCCGCCTCCTGGGAGAGCCAGGGGGCGCAGTCCTTCACCAGGGACAGCCCGTCCTTCTGGCTGCAGTAAAAGCTCACGGGGTAGCGTTTCTTTACCAGCTCCCCGGCCAGGAAAAGACTGAACAGGTCGGCGCCGAAAATGGCGGCGCTCTGCTGCTTTTTCCGCAGCAGGCTGGCGCCTTTCGGCTTTGCGCCATAGGCCAGGGCGGCGCGCTCCAGCTCCCGTATGGCTATGCCCTCCCCCAGCTGCCCCAGCTTGCAGCTGCTTTCGCAGGGGGCCTCGCAGCCGGTGGACAGGATGTGGGGAAAAGGCGTTATCTTCTCATACAGGGCCAGGGCCTTGTCAAAGTCCCCGGCGGCCAGGGCGGCGGCCAGGGCTTTCACGTCCAGCTTCAAGGGGCAGGCCGCATTGCAGTAAGCCGGCTGCTCGTGGACGCAGAGGCTCTCCCGCTCTTCCAGCTCCTCCTTGGTGAACATGCGCTTTTGCCGGTACACATGGGTGGATCGGCGTTCTTCTATCTTCACGGCGCTCACTT
Organism: uncultured Oscillospiraceae bacterium; assembly: GCA_944385125.1. Classification (GTDB taxonomy): domain Bacteria; phylum Bacillota; class Clostridia; order Oscillospirales; family Oscillospiraceae; genus Limivicinus. Next base: position 8,327 of record CALWVZ010000003.1, on the reverse strand, counting down.
CCTTTCCTCAGTCCGGCCGCTATTGAAGCTCCCGTATTTTTAAAGCTTGAGAGGCGGTTTCCCGCCTCTCAAGTATAACAGAATACTGCGCTTTTGAAAACCGGCTTTACAGTTCCTTCAGGGCCGCCAGGACCACCTCCGGCAGGGCGGGCACCTTGGTGATGCGGGCGCCGGTGGCGTTGTATATGGCGTTGAGTATGGCCGGGTGGGGAGCATCCAGCGGGGCCTCGCCGCAGCCGGCGGCGCCGTAGGGGCCGTTGGGGCGGTAGGTCTCGGTGAAGTGCAGCTCGATATCGTCGGGCACGTCGTTGGGATAGGGTATGCCGCATTTGAGCAGGCTGGTGTGCTTGCTCAGGTCGTCAAAGTCCTCGGTGAGGGCAAGGCCTATGCCCTGGGCCAGGCCGCCGTAGAAGTTGCCCTCCACCAAAAGCCTGTTCATAATGGTGCCCACGTCCGCCACGCAGGTGAACTTCTCCACCTTCACCTTGCCGGTCTGGGTATCCACACGTACCTCCGGCAGGAAGAGGGTATACATATAAGTGGCAAAGGGCTCGCCCTGGGAGGTGGCCTGGTCCACCGGGTGCTCGGCGCAGAAAGTGGTCACCCACTGGCCCTGGACCTTGGTCTCTATGCCCTCGGCTACCATCTCGTCATAAGTGCGGAAGCTGCCGTCAGGCTTCTTCATGGCCGCCACCAGGTTCTCCGCTGCAAGGCGGCAGGCATTGCCGGACATGACCTGGCTGCGGGAGCCGCCGGCAGGGCCGGAGTTGGGGGTTATCTTGGTGTCGTTCATCACCAGTTTTATCTGCTCAGGCTTGATTCCGGCCTGGCGCAGAGTCTCGTGGGCGGAGACCAGCACGCCCATGTCGGCGCCCTGGCCGTGGTCCTCCCAGGAGGCGTACATGGTGACGGTACCGTCAGGATTCAGCTGGGCATAGGCCTGAGAGGAGTCCACGCCGTCCAGGCCGCAGCCGTACACGCCGGAAGCCACGCCGATGCCGTATTTATACCGGCCGTCGGAGGCGGCGTTCTTCTCCGCCACTCTCTTCTTGCCTGCCTCATACAGGGGACGGGCCACCTTGTACATCTTCTCCAGGCAATAGACATCCGGGGCGTAGCCGGTGGGAATGGTGGAGTTCTCCGACTCCTTGTAGCAGTTGAGCTCCCTTATATCGAAGGGGTCCATGCCCATCTTTGCCGCCAGCACGTCTATGGCTATCTCAGAGCCCATGAAGGACTGAGGCGAGCCGTAGGCCCGGAAGGCGGAGCCCCAGGCGTGGTTGGTGAAGACGGTGGTGGACTTGTTGCGGATGGTGGGTATATGGTAGCCTGCGCCCACAAACTGGCTGAGGCGGTGGGTCAGCAGGTCGCCGAACTCGGAGTAGGGGCCGTGGTCGATGTAGTTGTTGCCCCAGAGGGCCAGCAGCTTGCCTTTCTCGTCGGCGGCAAGTTTTATGTTCATAAAGCCCGGGCTGCGCTTGCCGGTGTAGGTGATGTTCTGGAACTGGTTGAAGACCAGGGACACGGGCCGCTGGAGTATCTTGGCGGCGGCGCCCAGGATGGCCTCGTTGGTGGGGGAGAACTTGTAGCCGAAGGTGCCGCCGGCGTGGTTCTGCACCAGGCGCAGCTTCTCCATGGGCACGCCTATGCCGTCGGCTATCATGGGCATATGCAGGTGGATGCCGATGGACTTGGAGTGGACGGTGACCATTCCGTCCTCGTCTATATAGGCATAGCCGCAGTCCGGCTCCAGATGCAGGTGGGGCTGGCGGGAACAGTAGGAATGTATCTCTACCACGTTGGGTGCGGAATCAAAGTCGAAGTCCGGCCCCTTGATGCAGTTGGTCTCGTAGTAGGCGTTGGGAGTGCCGGGGTGTATCTCTATGGCGTCCTCGGCGATGGCGTCCATGGCGTTCATGTAAGCGGGCAGTTCTTCTATGTCCACCACCACCGCATCGGCGGCGGCTCTGGCATGGGCCTCGGTATCGGCGGCCACTATGGCTATGGCGTCGCCGAACTGGAATATCTTCTCGTCACAGAGCACCGGGCGGTCCCAGCCGTCGCACTTGTTGTTCAGAGGCAGCATGACCAGGCCGTTTATCCTGTTCTTGCCGCCGGCAGAGACGATATCCTTGGCGGTGATTACCTTGGCTACGCCGGGCATCTTCTCGGCGGCGGAGGTGTCCACGGATTTTATGAGAGCGTGGCTCACCTTGGCCTGGACCAGGGCCAGGCGCAGCGTGCCCTCCGGCATCTTCAGGGCATCGTCGGCGCCGAAGTCCCAGGTGCCGGTGACCTTCTGGGCGGCAGAGGGTCTTATGTACTTGGTGCCTACGATGGAGTCGCCGGTGGGCTTGAAGATAAGGTCTTCCTTGCTTATCTCGCCTCTGATTACCCTGGCGGCGTCCATGACCGCATCCACCAGGGGCTTATAGCCGGTGCAGCGGCAGAGGTTGCGGTTCTTGTTGAACCAGTCCCTTACCTCCTCACGGGTGGGAGAGGGGTTGTTGTCCAGCAGCACCTTGGCGCTGATGATAAAGCCGGGGGAACAGAATCCGCACTGAGCGCAGCCGTGAGCCATCCAGGCCACCTGCAGGGGGTGCATGTCGGAGATAGTGCCCACGCCCTCGATGGTGGTGATATTGGCCCCGTCCTTCACCTTGCCCATCTTCACTATGCAGGAGCGGGTCACCTTACCGTCCATTATCACGTTGCAGGCGCCGCAGTGGCCCTCGCCGCAGCCTATCTTGCAGCCGGTAAGCAGCAGCCGCTCCCGGAGCACTGATGCGAGAGTCTCATTTTCTTCCACCAGCAGCGTGCGGGTAACGCCGTTGATGACCAGAGATTTTTTGACCATGATGTTTCCTCCTTTTTTTGAAAATCTCTTCCGTATATATTCTTTTGTATATTCCGCTCAAAGTTTATTTATGGCTGCCGCAGGGGTCCTTGTCCGGGCCGCCCCCCGTCAGGTCCCGCAGCCGCTCCATACCCCGGCCGGAGTAGAACACCAGCTGGGAAAAACTCCCGTCCAGATTCTCGCCCCGGAGCACCAGAGTGTTGGCATTTTCATAGTAGTCAATGGGCAGAGTGCGCCGGTACTTTTTCCCGGTACGCTCGTCTATTACCTCCACCGTCACTTCCCGGGCGGATATGTCCAGTATTTCCTCTTCCATATTATCAGCTCCTCCCCTTACGGCCGCTGAGATCACAGCTTCTTACATGTCAATTGTACCTTTAGCTTCCTTAGGATTTCAACTTATATCCAATTATAATTCGACGAAATTGCCTCCGAGTTGATTGGTGGTTTTTCACAAAGGTAGTACCACTTTTTGTGATTTTTTTGTCAATCTCTTTTGTTTTCCTCGCTGAAGTCTTGCACAAGGAAAGAGCCGGGAAATTTCTTTCCCCGGCTCTTTGGATATTATTCAATTTTCCGCCGGATTACATGAAGCGCTCAAAATACTGGGCAATATTTTCCTTCAGTCGCCGGCGAGTGCTGTTCATCTCCTCTTTCATCTCTTCTTTCAGCTCCCTGTACTCCTGTCTCAGCTCCAGCATTTTGCTCCGCTGCCTCTCCCTTAATTCGTCCCAGGCCTCCATGCTGTTGGACATGGCCCGGATAAAGTCGTCGCTGGTGCGCTCGTGCTGGGGATACAGGCCCCGGCGATAGTTCTCAATAACCGTCTCATAGCGGCGGCAGGCCTTCCCCACCGCCTCCTCCCAGGAGATGTACAGGCGGCTCTGGGCCTGCTCCCCCACCTGCTTCACCCTCTCCGGGCAGCGGCACAGGGTCTCCAATTTCTCCGCCATGGAGGCGCTGTTCTCCTCTATGAGAAAGCCGGTCTCCCCGTCCTCCACGTCCTCGGCGGCGCAGCTGCCCCGGATGAGGACGCTGGCCAGGCCGCAGGCCGCCGCCTCCCTCACCACCAGGCCGTTGGTATCGAAGCTGGAGGGGAAGAGGAAGAGATCCGCCCGGCAGTACCAGGCCCTGACTATATTCCTGTCATGGACGGCGGGGCAGAAGAAGACCCGGTCCTCCAGGCCCAGCTTTTCGCTGTATTCCACTATCTCGTCCCGGTCGGCGCCGCCGCCCACAAATACCATGCGGAAATCCCGGCCCCCGTCCGCCAGGGCCTTCAAGGCGTCCAGGATGATGCGGATGCCCTTGTACCACATCATGCGGCCCAAAAACAAGAACACCGGCACGCCCTGGGGCAGCTCGTAGTCCCGGCAGGTCTGGGCTATCAGCTCCTCCTCCACCCGGCCCCGGGGCAGGTCTACGCCGTTGGGCATTATCAGATAGTCCCCCTCATAGCCCAGAGAGCGCAGGTTCTCCCCCGCTCCCCGGCTCACCGTCCACACCTCGTCGCAGGCGGAAATGTTCTCCACCAGCATGCGCTTGGCCTCCTCCTGCAAAAGCTTGCTGCTGATGGCCTTGGCTATGTCTATATCGAACTTGGTATGGTAGGTCATCACCAGGGGGACGTCTATCCTCTCCCTCAGCAGCCGGGAAAGCAGAGTGGAGCTCACGGGGCAGTGGCTGTGGATTATATCGAAGTCCTTATCGTCCAGGCGTCTCTGTATTTCCGGGGAAAAGGGCAGGCCAGCCCTGTAGCCCACCAGCTTTGTGGTATCCAGGCTGGGATAGCGGCAGACAGGAAAAGAGAAAGCCGAGTCCTCCGCCTGGGGATTGGAGGGAGCAACCACCATGGCGGAGCCGTAGCTTTCATTTATTATCCCGGCATAGTTCACCACGGCATTGGCCACGCCGTCTATCTCCGGGGGAAAGGAATCGTTTACCAGACAGACCTTCAGTTTTTCCATTTCCGTTCCTCCTTTGTATTCAATACATTTTCCTTTTCTGATATTATAGTGGAGCGGCTCCGGGATTTCAAGCGGCAGCCGCCGATTGACATTCCCGCTCCCGGGTGTTACCATCATATAAAGTTCTGCGTGAAAAGCCGGGCTGTTTGCCGCCCGGCAGCAAAACGCCGCAGAGGAGGATTATAATGTTCAGATTCAACCACTTCAATTTCAATGTCATAGACCTGGAGCGCAGCATCAAGTTTTACAATGAGGCCCTGGGCCTCAAGCCGGTACGGGAGAAAAACGCCGCCGACGGCAGCTACAAGCTGGTTTTCCTGGGGGACGGGGAGAGCGACTTCAACCTGGAGCTCACCTGGCTGAAAGACCGGGACAAGCCCTACGACCTGGGCGAGGGCGAGTTCCACCTGGCCTTCACCGTGGAGGACATGGAGGCCGCCCACGCAAAGCATGAGGCCCTGGGCTGCATCTGCTTTGAAAACACCGCCATGGGGGTATACTTCATCGAGGACCCGGACGGCTACTGGATAGAGATAGTACGGAAAAAATAAGCCTGAGATACATTATAGGCAAAGGAGAGGACAGTCATGCAGGATATACTCATAGTCGTGGACATGCAGAACGACTTTATCGACGGCGCTCTGGGCACCAGGGAGGCCGTCGCCATAGTGCCGGCAGTGAAAGAGAAGATAGCTTCTTTTAACGGCCCGGTGATATTCACCCGGGACACCCACCCGGAAAACTATATGGAGACCCAGGAGGGCAAAAATCTCCCCGTGCCCCACTGCATCAAGGGGACTGAGGGCTGGCAGATACGGCCGGAACTGGAGGAGCTGCGGAAGACCCAGCCGGTGGACAAGCCGGGCTTCGGCTCCGTGGAGCTGGGGCGGATGCTGCTGGAGATGGACAAGGATGAATCCATCGGTTCCGTCACCCTCATCGGCCTGTGCACCGATGTGTGCGTCATCTCCAACGCCCTGATAATCAAGGCCTTCCTGCCGGAGGTCCCCGTGAAGGTGGACGCCGCCTGCTGCGCCGGTATAAGCCCGGAGAGCCATGACAACGCTCTTGCCGCCATGGCCATGTGCCAGGTGGAGATACTTAACAATCAGGGGGAAGGCTAAATGGAAGATTTGAAGCTGAGAAAGAAAAACCTGATAATGTTCCCCCTGGGCACCGTGGGCCGGGACATGGTGTACAATCTGTTCACCAGCCAGCTTCTGACCTTCGTGCTCTTCACCCGTTTCCTCACCGCCGCCCAGCTCACCGCCATCACCGCCATCATGGTGGCCGCCCGGGTCTTCGACGCCCTCAACGGCCCCATCATGGGCAACATCATCGAGCGCACCCGCACCCGCTACGGCAAGTTCAAGCCCTGGCTGGTCATCGGCATACTCTTTACCTCCCTGGTAGTGTATCTGATGTTCAACACCAAGCTCCAGGGTTGGGGCTTCGTGTGGTTCTTCGGAGTGATGTATTTCATGTACTCCATCGCCTACACCATGCACGACATCTCCTACTGGGGCATGGTGCCCGCCCTCAGCTCCGACGCCAACGCCCGCAACCAGTTCACCGCCCGGGCCACCCTCTTTGCCGGCATCGGCGGCACCTCCGCCTCCATCCTCATCCCCATGCTCACCGCCGGCTCCCTCACCATCGGCGGCAGCGCCTCCGTGGCCTACGGCCGCATCGCCCTGGCCGTCGCCTTCCTGGCGCCCCTGTTCCTGTGCTTTACCATCTTCGGGGCCCGGGAACGCCGGGACGACATGCAGGAAAAAGCTCCCCCCATCAGCCTGAAGAAGATATTCACCACCATCTTCTCCAACGACCAGCTGCTGTGGGTCTCCCTCATCTTCCTTATCCAGCAGCTGGGCAACAACCTGGTGCTGGGGGGTATAGGCTCCACCTACATATACTTCGAGTTCGGCTATACCGGCGGCCTCTATTCCCTCTTCACCACCGTGGGCATGTCCGCCACCGCCTTCCTCATGATATTCTACCCGGCCATCTCCCGGCACATCACCAGAAAAAAGCTCATGGGCCTGATGATGCTCATATCCTCCGCGGGCTATGTGCTCATGTTCCTGCCCGGTCTGCTGCTCCCCGCCGGCAACACGGTGAAATTCGTGTTCATCGTCATAGGCTACATGCTCTCCAACTTCGGCCAGTACTGCTACTACCTTATTATGATGATATCCATCATCAACACCGTGGAGTACAACGAGTACAAGACCGGCTCCAGGGACGAGGCCATCATCGCCTCCCTGCGCCCCTTTATCACCAAGTTCAGCTCCGCTTTGGTGGTGGCCGTCACCTCCTTCACTTACATCATTCTGGGAGTCACCGACTTCACCAACCGCATCTCTACCCTGGAGCAGAGCTGCACCCAGGGCCTTATCACCGAAACCGACAAGCTCAGCCAGATCGCCCAGGTGCTCCAGGGCGTCCGGTCCGTCCAAAGCGCCGGGCTGCTCATCGCCATGACCCTCCTGCCCTGGCTGCTGATGTTCCTGTCCTATATACTGTACAAGAGGCACTACAAGCTGGACGAGGAGGAATATGAGCGCATCTGCGGAGAGATAGAGAGCCGGAGAAGGGCAGGGGCAGAGGCATGAGTCTGACCCGTCTGGCTCTGCGCTTTGCTGCGCCTGTACCCAAGATAGAGAGTTTCCAGCGCTATCTCTTCATCGGTCCCCACCCGGACGACATAGAGATAGGCGCCGGGGCCACGGCGGCAAAGCTGGCCGCCGCCGGGAAGGATGTGTGCTTTCTCATCTGCACCGACGGCCGCTATGGCGACGGCTGCGCCCCCAAGGGGCTGAGCCGGGAGGAGCTGGTGGAGCTGCGGAAAGAGGAGAGCCGCAATTCCGCAGCCATCCTGGGAGTTCGGGACCTGCGCTTCCTGGGGCTCTCCGACGGCGGCTTCTACGATGACACCGAGCTTCTGGAGGGCATAGCCTCCGTCATTGGGGACTTCAAGCCCGACTGCGTCTTCGCCCCCGAACCCTGGGTCAGCAGCGAATGTCACAGCGACCATATCCGCTGCGGCCAGGCCGCCCGGCAGCTCAGCTGCTTTGCCCCCTACGCCGGGATAATGGAGAGGCTGGGGGCCGCCGCCGCCCCGGTGCAGGCCTTGTGCTACTACATGACCGCCAAGCCCACCGCCTATGTAAAAACCGCTGGCGGCTACAGGGAAAAGCAGTTCAGAGCCGTCTTTGACTGCCATCTGTCCCAGTTCCCCAAGGGCTCCCAAGAGGCCAAGTCCATCGCCCTGTACCTTAAGCTGCGCTCGGCGGACATGGGCCTGCGATGTCTCGCCTCCCAGGCCGAGGGCTTCCGGGCCCTGGGTCAGATACACATGCACTGCCTCCCAGAGGCGGGAAGATAAAATTTAAGAAGTCAGCGGCATTTGACTGCCGCTGACTTCTCAGCTTGTCAAAAAAGCCCTACAGACTTTTTTGACTGCGCTTCTCCCGCCAAGCATTTTGCCCTTGGCAAAATGC